>CBHCMF010000058.1:0-21516 GCA_965974465.1 uncultured Noviherbaspirillum sp. | reverse complement strand
CGAGGCAGAAACCGAGTTCGAGCGCCCGGAACTGACCGCAAAGCAGCGCAGCGACGCAATTGAGTGCAGATCACTTGCTGAGTATGTCGCGCTGCAGAAGGCGAATCCGGGGCGAGTGGTGGTTGTGGTGAGTGGCAAGCAAATTTAACGGGGGATGAGATGGAAGCGAAACATACAGCGTTGCCGTGGATGCTTTCTGGGTTTTACGGATCGGCAGTGTACGGCGCGAATGGAAATATGGTTGCTGCTGTGTATGGCGATGCGACAGATTGCAGCATCGATGAGCGAATGACAGCGAACAGTGAATTCATCGTCCGCGCCTGCAATGCATTTCCTGATCTGGTCGAGGCGCTGAAGACAATGGAAATGGCGCTGATTGGCTACGTTCACCAGAACGACGTTACAAAAAACGCTTTATCGAAATGCCGCGAGGCCCTAACCAAAGCAGAGCAGAAGTAGCCGCGCCTCTGGAATGTGCTAACGCGGCAGCCCTTCGAGAGAGGGGCGACAAGAGAGAAGTTTGCGTCTAGCTGTCGGCTGAAGGTTCGACCGACCAACTGGATAAGCGCAATCCAGTGCCGCGCAGTCTTCTCTCTTGTTGATGACCGCATGACTGGATCTGGGCGGCTAGTACCCGTCCCCGTTAAAGGACAGGCCGTAGGCGAACACAGTACGTAGCGGTGAAGGTAGCCCGGTAGTCAACACATAAAGCCCTTGCCGGGTAAGAGCAGGGGCAACACAGAAGCGCGGCGAATTGTCGCATTGCGCAGCGGAGGTGGGTAGCACGAGCGCTCGTGTCCACTGGCCGCAGGGGCCTGAGAGTTCGCGGCGACTCAGGGCGCTTCTGTGTTGAAGCAACTCCCTCCGCCAGCCATCGGCGGCCGCGAAAGCGGGGAAGACTAACTGGCGCGGCACTGGGTGATGTGCATGCCGCAATTACTTAACTGGAGGTGGACATGGCAAGTCTAGTGATACCGATGCAGTCGATGAGTGGAGTGCGGATCGTACAGAAACCGCGCGGCCAAGAGCTTCAAGCCGATGTAGAGATGACCGAATTGCAGATGAAAACCACGGTCGGCGCAATCCTCATGAACATAACGGATGAGAAGTTCGCCGCCTGGATGAAGGAATACGGCCTCGAACACATGCTTGCCACTGAGGCGACGACGTGAAAAGCACGGGGCCAAAGTACATCGAAGAAGAACAATCAGCTTTGTACTTCTACCGCTACGAGTTGTTGATTGCGGTGATTGTGATAGCAGCCGATGTTTTTGTCTGGTGGAAATTTGATGAGTTAGTAGAACTCGTTTTGAAATGGAGTGCAACATGAATGAGAGCAAGACAGGTGGATCAGCGTTCCCCGTTGTGCCGCCATTAGATACGGACGGGCGCTCCGCGAGTGGCTATCCAGATCCAGAGGCTGGCATCACGGTTCGCGATTACTTCGCAGCGAAGGCGATGCAGGGGATGCTTTGCAATGGATTTGTGCCGGTAAGTCACGACTTTCGGCAAAGCTGCGCAGCGTATGTTGATGGCTGGGCGCAGATTGCATACCAAATGGCCGACGCCATGCTCAAGGAGCGAAACAAATGATCACCGCAAAAGTAACTGTTAAGACCGCAACCGCTTGCCACGTATTCAGTGCGCTTAATCGCAGCATTGAGGCGATATCGGAAGAGGCTGAAAAGCTGGTCGGGGATGAGCCATTTGGCCTAACGATCTTGGTGCTGCAATGACTGCGCGCCCTCTCCTTGCTCTTTCTCTGCAGCCTATTTGGCGAGCAATCCGGCGCAGATGGTGGGAATACATCGAGCAGCAAAACCTGATGGAAGCATGCGTAGAGCAGCAAAAGGCACATGAGGCGAACCGAAACGCGGCGTATTTCCAGAAGCGGGCGGCTATAGCGCGATCGAAAGCGAGGGAATCGTGAGTGGCGCGGATTGGGGGCAGCAACAGCAGCAGGACGAGCTGAGTTTTTACCTGTGGTCCTCATTAAACGCATTACGAGGCTACATATCAGCAGAGGTTTTTCAGAAGGCAGAGCGGGAACTTGGCTTTGCTAACGACAAGTGCAATCGAAACGAGAAAAAGGAAACATCATGGCATTCGTTAAAGCAGTCCGGAAGAAAGCAAAGCTACGGCTTGCACTTACTGGGCCGTCGGGAGCCGGCAAAACTTGGGGTGCTCTCGAAATAGCAAAGGGTTTGGGCGGTCGCATTGCCTGCATCGACACGGAAAACGGCAGCGCATCACTCTACAGCGACCGTGCCGATTTCGATGTAATGACGCTCTCCCCGCCCTACTCGCCCGAGCGGTATGTCGAGGCCATCAAGGAGGCCGAGAAAGAAGGTTATGACGTGCTGATCATCGATTCCACGACGCATGAGTGGAGTGGAGTTGGTGGGTGCCTGGAAATAAACGAGAACACCGCGAAAGCCAAGTTCAAGGGCAATACATGGTCAGCATGGAACGAAACGACACCGCGCCATCGGAAATTCATCGACGCAATGCTGCAATCGAACATGCACATCATCGCCACTGGGCGCAGCAAGACAGAAACGAGCCAGACCGAGGAAAACGGGCGCAAGAAGGTCGTCAAGCTTGGCATGAAGACGGAACAGCGCGACGGCTTCGAATATGAATTCACAGTAGTTCTGGATCTGTCGCACGACGGGCACTATGCGATTCCATCCAAAGACCGCACAGGCATCTTCAGCGGCGATCCCAAGCCGATCACTGAAGAGACGGGCAAGGCGTTGCTCGCATGGCTCGAATCCGGCGCAGAGCCGCTAAAGGTGAGCGAAAAGACCTTTGCTGATCACATGGCAGCAATCGAATCAGCGGAAAGCATGGATGCCCTGAAGACTGCATTCTCTGCCGCATACAAGGCCGCAGAAGCACTGAAAGACTCGCATGCAATGGCACTGTTCTCCGATGCCAAAGACAAGCGCAAAGCAGAACTCACGCAACCTGAAGGAGCGAATTGTGTTTGAAATTGACGATACCCCATACCCAGCCACTCGCATTGTGGTCAGCAAATACAACGAAAAGTTCTCAGCCATGCGCCCCGGACAAAGCATCAAGACCGAGCAGGAGAATGTGAATAAAACCGCATCGGCAATGCGCAAATGGCTGGCCAACAAAGGTCGTGTCGATGTTGTTGTGCGAATCGTCCGCAAAATGGATGACGGATTTGGTCGCGTGTACATGTGGCCCGTCAAGCCGCCAAAAATGGCCGATCTGCCAAAGCGCGAGATCAAGAAGCTGGATTTGGTTGGCTAACAGGGAGGAAATAATAAATGGCGTCTGTCAATAAAGTCATCATCGTCGGCAATCTAGGGCGCGATCCTGAAACTAGGTACATGCCCAATGGAGATGCCGTAACTAATATCGCCGTCGCGACGACCGAAAGCTGGAAAGACAAACAAACTGGCGAGAAGAAGGAACAGACGGAATGGCATCGCGTGACCTTCTATCGCAAGCTCGCCGAGGTTGTCGGGCAGTACATGAAGAAGGGCTCATCCATCTATCTGGAAGGCCGGCTGCAGACGCGCAAGTGGGTCGATAAAGAGGGAATCGAGCGCTACACGACCGAGATCATTGCAGACAGCATGCAGATGCTCGGCAGCGGCCCGAAGCAGAGCGACGACAGCCAGAGCGCAGACGAATACGCGCAGCAGAGTGGGCGAGCCGCGCCACGTCAAAACGCACAGCGCCAACAGCACTCCACGCCCGACAATTTTCTTGACGATGACATTCCTTTCTAAGGGGCAACCATGAACGGACTTTCGCTGTACGTAATCGCCGCCGAGCACCGCAAGATGGTCGAGCGCCTGATGGATACGCAGGACGATGCACAGACCATCAAAGACACAATCGAAGCCGAATCCTATCCGCTTGAAGTAAAGGCGCAGAACGTCGCCTATGCGGTCAAGAACCTTGAGGCGACGGCAGAAGCAATCAAGGCCGCCGAGCAGGAAATGGCGAAGCGCCGTAAGGCCATGGAGAACCGAGCCACGAACATCCGCACTTACCTGCAAAACTGCATGGAAGTGGCTGGAGTGCAGAAGATCGATTGCCCGCACTTCTCCCTGTCGATCAAGAAGAACCCGCCGAGCGTGGACATCTTCGAGGAAAAGTTGATCCCTGCGGAGTTTATGAAGCAGCCGGAACCGCCCCCACCGTCGCCAGACAAGGCCGCGATAAAAGAGGCGCTCAAGGCAGGCAAGGAAGTGCCAGGGGCAATGCTGGCAGCCGGAACGCGCCTGGAGATTCGCTAAGTCACCGGCCCCACCTGCGGCAAATGTCCGCCAATAGGCGAGCTGCGGATGGGGTCAACCAACACAGAAGGAAGGGGATGGGTCTCATGAAGACATTAGAAATTATCAAGTTGGGCGCAAATGCAAAAGGATTGGAGCTTATTGGTGACCGTCTAATAGGTTTCAAGTTTGTCGGAGGCGAGAAAGAAGACAGAGAGGCGGCGAATAGCCTTCTCAACGTGGAATTTGATAACACCCCAGATCATGCCGATTTCGACGTCTGGTGCAGCGAAAACAGAGACGGCGATTTCGACGCTGAAAAGTGGAAGCAATAGAGCGCGGATGTGGGCCAACCAAATACCAGAAAGGATGAGATGAAAAAGCTTGTTAAACATGGATTGATAGTACTGGCGGTTACGGTAGCACTCGCTGGGTGCGGCGGCCAGGAAGCTACGCAGGACACTGCGCCGGACACGCTGCTGGCGGATGCAACTGCAGTCACCTCGGTCTGCCAGACGAACGCATACCCGGATCAGCAATGGTGGCCAAATGAAACGAGCGTCACGTCTCAGCCACAACCAGCAACTGATGGCGCGCCGAAAATCGAGCAAGTGCGAAATGGCGTAGTGATTGCGACTTACACTGCGCTTGGTGGCGATGCGCTGCCTAGCCCGACACGCGAGAATGTGACAGATGGCAGTGATACTCGTGTTGGTCCATTTCGTAGAGCATCCTATCGGCAGTGGCAGTCTGGAGATACCTTCCTCGTCTATCCTGCAGTGTATAGAGGCAGAGACATGCAAATCTATGTCGGCCCAAGCTCAGCGAATTGGAATGAGGTTAAGGCCGGTATCTATACGGTGCCGGAAAATATCACCATTCGAGGCGTGACTGTGGACGGTAAGCGCCCGGTGATTGTCAATCCACCGACAACAAGTGCAGGGACAGGAGGCGCATCCTACGCGAACTATAATAATTCACTGATTTACGTCGAGGGAAAACTCACATACAACGCCACCACCGGTCAAACCACCCTCATTAAGCCAGCGTCCAATATCACCATCGAGAACATCGATGTAATGGACTCCCCGGACGGGGGATCCATCGGCAAAGCGGCTGTTTACATCAGCGGCGTCAATAATATTACTCTGCGCAATATGAGGATCTCGGGGTTCAAACAGCACAGAGCCAACGGGATCTTCGGGGCAGGCGGGAATAACTCGGGTACGCTGAAGCTCGAAAACGTCGAACTCGGGGACAATGGCGGGAACAGCGGGCCAGAGCATAACGTCTATATCAACTCCAGCGCAGTCGATCCTAATTTCACTTTCCACGTTGTGGGTTCGTACAGTCACGGCGCTTATTACGGCCATCAATTGAAATCCCGTGCACAACGTACGATCGTAGAAGGAAGCTATCTCGCCGGGCGCAGAGCCGATGCAACGATGCCGCAAACTGAGGCGTATCTGCTCGACATACCGAACGGCGGCGTTGCCGTAGTCCGTAACAACGTATTTGCGAAAAACTACTCGGGCGACAACTCGAACGGCGCATCTTTGACCTTTGGTGTCGAAGGCAATCCAGACGGCAGACCTTGGAGCCTGACCGCAGAGCACAATACTTTCGTAGCCTTCTCGCGTTACTACGACACGCAGAATCACCAGCTGTTCCCGATGTACATCAGCTCCCTGAATCAAGGCGCTTGGCCTAAGAACGTGTCGTCAAATGTCTTCGTCGGTTACTGCCCCACTGGCATCGCATACAAGGATTATCGAGGGGAGAATTACTACAGCCTCGATTTTTCTGATGTGACCAACTAAGCAAATTGGAGGGAGGCGAAAGATGAACGAACAGATGAAGCAAGTGAAGGAAGCGCTGACGGATGAGCAGATATTGGAGCTTGCCCACGCTCACGGCCTTCCAGTGAAAGAGCGCGGCCCTAGAGATTACCCATGGGCGTACAAAGGCGCAATCGTAGAATTCGCCCGCTCTGTCCTATCTCAGCAAGCGGCAGAGCCAGCCGACCTGAACAGCATTGAGCGGTATCGCCTGCAAATGGCCGGCATCTCGACTGCAGCACTTGGCTACTGGAAGGAAGGCGACGGCATTCACCCGGACTACGACACGCCTGCACTGCATGACGTTGCAGCGCTGTATGCGAAATACGACGAGCTCTACAAGCAGGTCCATGACCAGCCAGCCGCCGCAGCGGGAGCGGGGCCGAGAAATGACACGCCCTGCATGCGTGCGCTACGCGGCGAGTTACCGCTTGTGATACTTCACCATAAACGGACACCGGAAACGGATGGCTCTACTACGGTCGATAGCTTCGAAAAAAGTTATTCAACTCAGAAACTGCCGAGCGGCACTTATGGGCTGTATTTGCGCCCTCCCGCAGAAGCGCAAGCAGCGCCGGTAGCTGATGACCGGGCGCGGTATTTCACGGCTGTATTCCGTGCCCCGAAGGGCTGGAAGCCAGAAGATGAAATTATGTACCACCCGAACTTCTCTGCGGCATCTTGGAGCCATGCCCTTGATGACCGTGATGCAGCCCGTGCCGCCCTCTCCCAACAGCCAGTAGTACGGGTGCCGGAAGGATTCGCAGTCAAGCACGTTGATGGGCATGGCTGGCTTATCGATCCGCCGAGCGGTGGGCGATGGGTTGCCTTTGATGGCACTCCGGCAGGCGACTTTTTCAATGCTCTTGCCGCCGCTCCTATGCAGGAAGACAGCAGCAATCAGGATAGAGGTGCAGTATGAAACGCCTTTCGAAAGCTGACAAGTTCGTAGCCGACATGACGCGCTGCCGGGGCATGGACTGGGTGCGCTTGGGCATGCAAGTGGAAGTCGATGGCGATCTTGGCACCATCGTAGGCATGAATGGAAGCGCGAACTTGGACGTGGTGTTCGTGAACCAATTGAAGATGGGGAAGCACAAGCACAACTGCCATCCAACATGGGAGGCGCGCTACTTTGATGCTGAAGGCAAAGTCATCAAGGATTACCGCAAGACACCTGCCGCTCCCGCTCAGGATGGAGGTAATTGAGATGACCAATCAATCCGCGATGCCGGAACTCAAGCCATGCCCTTTCTGTGGCGGTGAGCCGATCCTGAACCACATCGAACCGCACTCGCATCATTTGACGTTCGATGGCAAGCCGCTCATGCCCGACTATCCGGGCAGTTGGACAATCGAGTGCTGCGATGTTGGCATGATCAAGGACACGAGAGAAGAGGTCGTAACCGCCTGGAACCGTCGCGCTCTCAGCAAGCAGGGTGAGCCAGCGGCTGTGGTTGTCGATCTCGAGAATGACGATGGATACCTCATCCCAAAGCATGCGGATCTAAGGGTTGATCTTCCGGTCGGCGCAAAGCTCTACACCGCCCCACCGCAAGCAGAGGCAGCGCCCGTAGCTGATGAGCCGCGCCGTCTTTTGGCTCGCTGGCTCAAGGCTGTGCGCGATCTTGGCTATGCCGACATGGACGCAGCTATTGCCGCTCTATCCTCACCAGCGCAGCAGGTAGACGCCGCACGCGCCGCACAGGAGAAAGCAAGATGACGAAAGAAGAGTGGATCAAAACTGCGGCAGCGAAGCTGGAGCCGTATGAAGGCACTAACAGCCGCGCATACGCGGAAAGCTTGTATGAGACATTCGTCGAGGCGGATGAATCTTGGCTGGCCGACCCTCAAGGCGCGGTCGAGGAAGACATGTCTTATTGGGAGGATTGAGCCATGACCACTAACCAACAAGATGCGCTTCGCATGGCGCTAAAGAAAGCGGTCTTCGCGATACCTGATGAGCAGCTTGTATCGAGGGACGTCATCATCCATGCGATTGATTCTGCCCTTTTTGTTTCCTTGCCGAAGGATGCGCAGGATGAGCGGGGTGTCAAATGATCCCCGCAGATGAATATGAGTATTTGGCGAAGAAAGTCAAATATATAGATGGCGTTTTGATCTGGATTGATTGTGTGAAAGCGTCTCTCAATGGAACAAAGGCTGGGCGACCGGATGTCAACGGCTATCTACGAATTCACGGTCGCTCAAATCGAATGATCGCCGTCCATCGCCTTGTGTACTACTTGCACCATAAGACCATTCCAAAGATCGTTGACCACATCGACGGCAACGTTTCGAATAACAGAATAGAAAATCTGCGTGCTGCGACATTTTTGGGGAATGCTCAAAACGCGAAAACACCGGTAACGAATACGAGTGGCAGAAAAGGCGTGTACTTCGTTAAAGCATCCAAGAAGTGGCAGGCAAGCATTAGGGCTGACGGAAAACTCAAATATCTCGGTATTTTCAATAGTTTTGAAGAAGCCGTATCTGCACGAGAGCTAGGAGAAAAACTACATCATGGCGAATTCAGTAGACATTAAATCTGAGCAGGAAGCGTTCGAGATGTGGGTTAAGTCGCACGGCGGAAATGTGGATTGGCTTGGCGACGGGGAATACCGCAGCGCCCCGACCGAGTGCGCGTGGAATGCGTGGCAGGCCCGCGCCGCTCTATTCCGTTCGCAGGAAGATCCGAAGGAACAAAGCGACTACTCAAATCGTTATCGCGTAGAGCACGAAGGACGTCGTTACGTGATCAAGTGCGGAACAGGGACTCGCAATCTATGCCAGCGCAGGTTTTTATTCGAAAGGATGCCAACGGAAATAGCACTTGAACTGCAAACCGCATTTAACGATGGTCGCTTTGTTGGCCAGCAAGAAGCCGTCCTCTCCCCCTCAGTGCGTCCGGTAAGTCAGGGTGCCAACGCAGAGCGCCACGGATGGCCGCACGATTTCAAGCTCTACACAGTGGAGCGGCTGCGCGAGGCAATGACCACGCTAGGCATCGCCACTGACGACAGCATGGAATGCTTCAGTGCCGATTTGGAAAACATGCTGCTGTCCATGTGTCGCGTAATTTCCTCTATGAATGGCAGAGCCACCACCGCACGCAGTCAGGAGGATGTGCGCAAGGAGGCGCTTAAAGAGGCTGAGGCGAAGATCGAAAGCCTACGCGAGACGATCAGCGATCCCTGCATCATTGGTGCGGAACGTGCAGAAGCAGGTCACAACACGCTTACTGCTTGTGTCGCTGCTATCCGCTCCCTTCAAGCGCAAGGAGAGAAGGCCAGATTGCCGATTATTGGATGCGGAACGTGCGCGCATCGAGACACATCGCCGGACGGTGCATGCGTCACATGTTTCGATGACCCAAACAAGGCATTCCCGCGCCTTCTGAATTGGGCACCTCGCGCCACCACCCAAGGATCGCAAGACAAGGAGCAAGGATGAACGCCGAAAACTTCAGCATCGAAGCGCTGCTGCGCATGAAGCACTCGCCCGTCAGGAATTATGCGATTCCAGGCCTGACAAGCAGCCTGATCGGGAGCCCATCTCCGAATGGAACTGTGAGGATTTTTGAATGCTCACGGGAACATCAGGAGCCAATTATTCCGCACAGCCATCGCTTCAGCTTTCAATGCTGGGTATTGCGCGGCACCGTTCGCAATCGGATATGGAAAGAATCTCCTATCTTCAGTGGCCCCGACGACAAATTCCATAGTTCATATCTTGAGTATAGAGGCGAATTTGGAAAGTACACGAGGAAGCCTGGGGCGGTTGGCTGTTGGAGATATGAGGACTCAGTTTATAAGGAGGGAGAGTGCTACTCAATGAAGCATGATGAAGTTCATTCGATCTTCTTCTCACGTGGGGCCGTCGTCTTGTTTTTCGAAGGGCCGACTGAATCAGATTTTTCTGTGATTCTGGAGCCGTATGTTGATGGAGAGACCGTGCCCACCTTCAAAGTTGAGTCATGGATGTTTAAAAAGGGGCAATGCAATGGCTGAAGTAACGCTGAAAATGACCGTCGAACAGGCCGACGCAATTACCTCGCTGCTTGATCTCGCGGTTCGCATCAACATGTGCCAGTTCGGCGAATTTGAGTATTGGGCGCGAGTCGGCAACATCAAACACAGAGATGGCCGCGAATTGACAGACGCCGAGATTGAAAGTCTGGATGGGACGCTCCGGTATATGGCGAGCATCTTTGGCTTCAGTCCAAACGCAAACTTCGGCATCGGCTCGCCAAACGTCAGCGATACAGCAAAGCGAGGCTACGAGGTCAAAAAGGTTCTGGATAAAGCGCTTGCGGTACACCGCGATCCGAATCCCAAGGGAATTCGCGGCGTGAACTACGACGGTCTGATTGTCCGCTACACGAACGACCCAGCGCCAACGGCAACGATTACGGGAGCAGGTAAAAACGGGCAAAAAGCCCAATCTGAGGTTTTACATCATGCAGTACCTAGTAAAGAGTAAGGCGGCGCAAGCGATCTGCAAGCAACGCTGGGGCGGTCAAGTGAAGTGGCCGAAGGCTGATTTGTGCGCCGACTGCCCATTGCTGTGTAAGTGCGGCTCGCCGCCAGCAGTGCCAGGGATCGCGGCCTATACGATATGGATGGCCGCAGTCAATGCTGAGGCGGCGAAATTGGAGCCCGATCTGTCGAACTTCGATGAAGTAGTCAATAAGGAAAGGAGCGAGGGATGAAGGAAAAGCGCTGCCGATACTGTGAACAGGCGGCAAAGCTGCTTCACTTTGGCGATGCGGGCTACCCCTATCGACTGGACTACGGCCCGACATGGACATGCACGCCATGCGAAGCTTGGGTCGGATGCCACCCGGGCACAACAAAGCCGCTCGGCGGGCTAGCAAACGCTGAGCTGCGTCGATGGAAGATGAAAGCGCATGCCGTCTTTGATCCGCTCTGGCAAGGGAAGATCGGGCGCGATGGATGCAGCAAGACGAAAGCGCGACGCGCTGGGTACAAGTGGCTGTCGGAACAGCTCGGCATCCCGTACGAAAAGACGCACATCGGCTACATGAACCTGGACGAGTGCAAGAAGGTCGTCGAGGTATGCGAAGCAGTACGGAATAGACCAGCTTTGAAGCAAGCCGCATAGCGGAACAAGGACAAGGTAGGAGGTTGAGAGATGAATGCACCAGTTGTACACCACTTGGAATATGTATTAATCCCTTTGTTCTGTGCCTTGACCGGGTACACGGAAAAGGCGGTAAGGAGAAAAATTGAAGAAGGCAAATGGCTTGAGGGCAAACACTACAGAAAGGCCCCGGACGGGCATATCACTATGAACATTCAAGAGTATTACAAGTGGGTTGAGAGCAAATGAGCGGAGTGGAAGTCAGGGATACCAGTATCAGGATATTGTTTTCTTACCAAGGAAAGCAGAGGAAGGAAACTTTATATCTTGATAATGCGCCCCTTCCGCCCACTCCGGCGAACGTCAAGTATGCACGCCGAGTAGCTGCGGAAATCAAGGCGAAGGTCAAAACCGGGGAGTTTTCTTACCAGGACTATTTCCCGCACTCGCCGATGGCAAAGAAGGAATCGCCGGATTCACTAGCGGCCTTCATGGAGACTTGGTACGCCCAACTGAATCTGAAGTCGTCCACCATGAGCACGTACCGACGCATGAAGGACAACTTCTGGAAGAAGGCGCTCGGCGATAAGCCGATCAACGCAATCAAGCATTCGGACATCACCAAGGCACTGAAGGATGGCGGGAAGATCGGGAAGACCAGGAACAACTACGTTTCCATGCTCAGCAGTGTTTTTTCGCTGGCCGTGGCAGATGAGTTGATCGACAGAAATCCTTGCGACAGCATCGAGGCGGCGGCATGGCAAAAGAAAAAGGTGGATCCATTCACGCTGGAAGAGGCCAACTTGATCCTGAAGCACATGCAGGAAAAATACCACGAGCAGGTTGCCAACTTCTACGAGTTCCAGTTTTTCACTGGGCTGCGGACTGGCGAGGCAATCGGCTTGGATTGGCGGGAAGTTGATTTTCGGCAAAAGACTGTTCTGGTGAAGCAGGCCTTCGTGGTGGACGACATTACCGACACCAAGACATCCAAGGAGCGCACCGTCCAGCTCAACAGCCGCGCTTTTGCCGCACTGAAGCGCCAAAAAGCTTGGACCTTCATGTCTCAGCCGCAGGACGACACCGAGCCATGGCGGGTTTTCCATGATCCCGGCACGGAGCAGCCCTGGGCATACGAGCAAAACGCCAGGAAGCGCTATTGGAAACCGACGCTGACCACCTTGGGAATTCGCTACCGACGGCCATACAACACGCGCCACACTTACGCCACGCTAGGGCTGATGGCCGGGGTGAATCCCGCCTACATGGCGAAACAACTTGGGCATGGCGTGGATGTTTTTTTCAAGGATTATTCGAGCTGGATTAACAGCAAGCAAGACCTAAGCGAGCTCGAAAAGATAGAGGGGAAGCTAGGGGAAAGTGATGGAGTTAACCCTACGTTAACCCTGGAAAAACAAATAGGCCACAAATAGTGGCCCAAGTGTCTGAATTTACAGTGTAAACTCTATCTATCACTGGCGGAGACGGAGGGATTCGAACCCTCGCACGCATCAGTGATAGGGGAATGCACGGGATCTAAGGGATTGATTTTATTGTAATTTACAAATTGGAAATACCCCTTGATTCCTGTTAATTCCCTTCAATTATCCCCGGAGTTAACCCAAAAGGGAGGATCACTATGCGCAAAAAGAAACCCACTACCCCGCCAGATTATGTCGTTCCGCCAGCGGTCTTAAATGTTGCCAAAGGGAATAATGGCGACTATGGCTCTATGCCGTGCCGCGATCAAAGATTCCCCATTCCAGACGAGTGGATCGAGGCAAATGCTCGCCGGTTCTACGTGACCGATCGGCAGATTCTCGACGCTGCTGTGACTGAGTTCGAAACGCCCGATCTTCCCGAGTTCGCACGATGCTACCTTGTCTATTTTTTAATACGTTGCAAGGAAATTATATACGTCGGCATGTCCAAGGATTTTGACAGGCGTCTAGAAACGCATCTTGAAAACGGGATGCCTTTCGATTCTTTCGCGTGGCTCGAAGTGCCGGAAATGTACATGAAAGCAATCGAGGCGTATTACATCGACCGCATGCAGCCTATATATAACAACCACTTCCCGCGAGTGTACGGATTCGGCAATGTTGCCAAAACATTCGAAGAGCCGGGCCAACGAAAGCCAAAGCAGGATCGTATAATTGTTGTCACAGCGCGCCCCGCCCTTCCCCGCCCACCCGTAACCGCATAGGACAGGCGATGAAGATCATATTCCGAGAATATCCTCCGGACTGGCCGAAAGCGTATGAGCCATCTGAAGAGGAGAAGGAGATCTTGAGTGGGTATTCGGTCCGCACTATCGACGTTGCTTCGCTGGAATGGATGGATGAACAGAGAAAGCAGCTTTGCAGGAAATCAGGGGCAATGGGGATTTATGCTGGGGATAGGCTATTGGCAATAGCTCGCCGCATTTTCTGCGCTCACGACACAAAAATTTATATGCCAGACGGATCAGCATTTACCGTGATTTGTGGGGCTGTCGGAGAGGAATTTAAAGACTATAGCCGTAGCATTCTAGCCGTGCATAACACCATCAAGTCTGCCGTAACCTTCATGGAGGAATAAATGACAACCGAACAGAATGCGCCAAAGCCTTCGAATTCAATACCGCGATCAGCACTGACGGAGTTCGTCGACAAGTTTTGCTGCGGAGATTCCAGGCTGGTCGCGTGCGCCGAATCTGCCTTCTGTGCGTTCAATAACGCACTTCTCGCTGCCGCGCAAGATGGTCGAGTCGTGCAACGCAAGGCATACGTTTGCGCATCCTGCGAAGGCGTGTATGCGGACGATCCAGTAACCCAGTGCGATTGCGTACCCGACGAAGATGTGTTTATTGAGGGCGTAATAACCTATGCCGCCCCGCAGCCTAAATAGGAGGAATGATGAAGGTAAGAGAACTAATCGAGTGGCTTCAATCGCAAGATCAAGACGCTACGGTAATCGTGCTGAAGGGCGAGCGCGCGCGAGCATGGGAGGGTGACTCATATTTATGGGTTGACTTTGACCCAAATGAGCATGCCGAATATACCGACATGCGCGGCAATAAGCTTGCAAAAGGCCAGCCGTATGAAAACGACAGAACACTCAGCCTTGGGCATGCCGAGTGATATCGCATCCCGCGAGACTGGGAAGGGGGAATGATGAAGGTATCTGAACTTTCCGGCACACTACTGGATTACTGGGTGGCTCAATGCGAACTAAATAGGTCTCTGGATGAACTTGAACTCCGAGATGCGGGCCAGAACCGATGGACATTGGTAGACAAAGAGGATGGTTCGATAATGGGCTTGATCTGCTCCGGCATTCGAGATCGAAGCAAGGCGCGCCGCGAATTGTCATTACCTCCTAATGTCTTTTACTACTGGCCATCTGGGGATTGGGCATATGGAGGCCCACTCATTGAGCGCGAAATTTCCCTATTGCGCAAAGATGGCACTCATTGGACGGCTATCCCTCACGACGGGCCAAACATGGAAGGCGCGACCGGACTTGAGGCGGCCTGCCGCGCAATCGTCGCTTCCAAATTTGGCCGCGAAGTCCCCGACCTACCGGAGGAATAATGGAAAACAAGATCGATCTTGACGAACTGACCCAGCGCCTGCGCATGATGCGCAATGCAGCGGCAACCGAAGCCGCTGACACCCTCTCCCAGCTACAAGCCGAAAACGCCGAACTGCGTCAGGAGAACAAGAGATTGCTCAATGCATCTACAGCGCGAATCAAGTCAAACGTTGTTATTGTGCATCACGAGCGTGGGCACCTAGTCTTTAGGGGAACCACCGAAGAGCTAGAAGATAAGCTGGCGATTGCCGATGGCTATTCGGAAAGTTTAATCGCCGAACTGCGGCGCGAGCTGGAAGAGGCGCGGAAGGATGCGGAGCGGCTAGACTTTATCGATGCGCATGGATGCGACTGGGATGGACTTGGTGCATATATAGGATCAAAATCCTACTCAGGCGGGAATCTTCGGGAATGCATTGATTCCGCCCACCAGCAGCAAGGCGATGACGCCAAACGGTAGAATTGCGCCATGACCGAATCCGCCCTCTCCCGCCTACCAGCGCTAATCCGCCGCCCCGCACATCTTGCGCTCTTCGCGGTCCTTGGCTTTGGCATCGACCTTCGTCATCCACTGCATGTTGCCGACGGAATCAAGGGCGCGGCGCTCCTCCTCACTCCTGGCGCAACTCAGCGCTTTGATATGGTCGATCACGTGCGTTGAGCAGCGCTTTGTGCTTCCAGTGCTTGGGCAGGGATGCAGCTTCATGAAGGCATGTCGAACCGCGCTACTGCGGCAGATCCGGCCTTGCTTCGTGCGGCAGACCGGATCGGCAAATGCTGAGAGTGACAACGTAGCGGACAGGATGAGTGCGAGAGTTTTCATGTGGCAATTCTAGCATCAGAGATACGGCCCATGGTCGAGCACGCCCGATCCCGTCATCGTGTACCCGCTGATCGTGGTAGCCGAGCAAGTGATCGACACAGACATCAGCTTGCCGTAGAACCACAAATCGAGCGTCAGGCCCGTTCCCGTCGGCGTGATCCGCCAGAAGACCATATCCTTGCGCCATTCAACCTCGCTCCTTGTGTGATTGAGCATAAAGACCGGGAACGTATGCGACTGGCTAGAGCCATCATTCCAACGCAGTTGAAACGCGCCGTTTGGTTCCGTGTCGGTTGTATCGCTGGCCGTGTACCAGAGTTCCAAAGACGATAGGCCGCCGCTCACCGTGAAACCCATGACTTGCTGATTGACCTGCGAACGACTTGTCCAGTATGGCGAAAACACGCCAGCAACAGGATCGCCCGCGCTGCCGGTGGTGATCGACATCGAGCAGGTGTGCACCACCGCCGCCTGAGACGTGCCCCTGATCAGGTCAAACGCTGCCGCTGCTTTCGAGTCCGTGACCTTGAGCACCTGAAAACCGTCGGAGAACTTGAGCTTGTGGCCGGGATTCCAGAATCGAAAGTACGCCCGCAGCGCAGACGTAGCGCCCTCGCCCGCCCGGACATACACCGGCAGCGTCATCGGCGTGGCATGTCGCGGCGGCACTCGCCGAAGCGGATCGATATAGCGCCGCGTGCCGCCGGTCTGCCCCAAGATTACCACCGGCGTGCACTGGACCATCTTTGATGGATTGGGGGTGGTATCCGTTCCGACTCGCGCGACGATAACGTACCTGTCACCATCTGCAGTGTTGAATGCCTGCGTTGATCGGATGTAGCCGTGTGTTGTAGCCACGCTTCTCAGCCCCAGGGTCGTGCTCCCGTCGGGCAGTTCCCATACTTCCGCAGTCAGGCCGGCGAAGCCCGCTCCCGTCATGAATGTTACGACCTGGTCGGCTGTTCGATAGCGCGCCACCCCATTGGCGTATGTCGGGCTCGGTATCGTTACGTCGTCCCCATGATCATCGATCGAACTGTCGAGTGTGTAACTTAAAGAGGATACGGTTTCGTCCGCAGCTGAGAATACGTAGATGTTGCCCTTCCAATCATCCTCGGCTGCCGGTGATGTTGAATTGGTGCCAAAGGCAATGTACACGCTGGCAGTGCCGTCCGAGGCCGTTGCCGCAAGAATCTGCCGGTTCCGCGCTGCCGGCAATGTCGCCGTGATGACCGTTCGCGCCGCTGTGGTCAGATTAAGCTTTTCGATTGTGCTTTTGACCGTGGCTCCGCCGTCACCACCGAACACGTAGATATAGCCGTCCGACCGCAGCCAGCTTGTGTGCCGCTGCGTCAGGCCCGAAAGCTGCGCAAATAGCGTTGCCACGCCAGTCGCCGGGTCGACCTTGTAAATGTCTTTCGAGACTGCCGCCGAGGTTCGACCACCGACCACGTACAGATAGCCACCATAGTAATGCATCGTGTGGCGCTGCAAGGCGATGGGGGAGCCGCTTACCGTGACCGAAGCCACCTCGGTCCATGCGTCAGCGCCTGCCCATGTTTTCACATAAAGCTTGTCGCTGTACGTGCTGGAAACCGTGAACCCGCCATAGAACCAGAGGCTCGTGCCATCTGTCGCCACGGCTCCCGAGTGGATCGCTACAGGCAGCGCCGGGGCCGATGTAATTGAGCCATCGTCGTTATCGCGATAACATGTCGTGGTCGTCCCGCTTACGTCGACACCGCCGGCAATAAATCCGACGTCGCCATACGTGCAATATGCTGATCGTTCTAGAGCCTTAGGAAACGCGTCGTTGGTTGTGCGGCTCACCTTGAAGCGTCGCCTGGAGTCTTTGCCGGTGAGGCCCGCTCTTGTGTAAGAGAAGAAGTTCGGGCGATTCTCGGCGTCGTTCCAGGCAGAGAAATCGCTGTTTGAATTGATTACGGAAAGCGCCGGCGTAACCGCGACGCCCACGAGATTCCGGGCCGTAGTTGCATCGATAGCAGCCGCGATGCCGCCTAAAAAGAGGTCAAGGCCAACGGTTGCGGCCACCCCTTGATTTTCTGTCTCCGGCACTTCGACTAGGTAGCTGATCGCGTCTGGCCTGGCATGCTGCCGGAACCAGGTGTAAAGGTAGGGCTTCCCGTAACTCCGATATTCGGTCAGTTCCGGCGTGGCGTTCGCAATCGTGAAGCCAGACCAATCACGCTGCGATACGAGCTGCCGGCAGTAGTTGTAGCATAGACGCTGATTACGCTCCGACTCGGGCGTGTGGTAGATCTGTTCGACCAGAAAGCCCCACGTAGTCCTGCTCCACCATGCATGCGTGTCGAACGTAACTATGATGCGACGGGCGAATGTTAGGCCCCATGCCTGAATCCCTGATACCTCTGGCTGATCGGATGGTGCAGCACCTTTATCGTGGTCCAAAGCCAAGTCCCAACACCATGGCCAGTTGCGATTCAGGTTGACGTTGTTGCCGTTGTTGCGCGTGTCGGCGGCCATTCCATCCGGGTTGACGCCCAAGATAACGACGAGCGCCAGGTGCTGCCGGGCTAAAGCCAGGATGCTATTGCCTTCGCCCGTCGCAAACTCTCTGGCCGCCGTCATGACGCCCTTGGCGAGATTCAGCTCGTTACCGTGAATCCCAAGCGAGATCAGGGCAACAGGGCGCGTGCCATCGTCGTTGAGCCGCATGGCTTTGATCTGTCGCCCGCTCGGGAGCGTGGTCACAACCTCAATGCTGGCTGGCAGGAGGGAGGCATCAACGAGGTCCTGCGCGGCGGCGCGGAGGCTGTCCAAGCCATATTCAACAGTGGAATCATTGAATGGCGTCGGGATATTTTCCAGCGTTTCAAATGCGAATAGGGAAGCGCAGAGGGTGCGCAGCGTCGGGGAATTATTAGGCGTGCCGAGGGGAATTCTTGACGCCATAGTCATACCGCAGCTCCCTGAATAAAAGGTATGAGACGCCAGCGCGCGCCGCCGTTTCTTGTTATTAGCGTGTAAGCGTCTTCAAGTCCATTCTCTGCGCTCGGGGCGGGGGCGACATCTTCTGTATAAGAAACGCTTGCGGGCCAAGTTTCGGAAAATGGCCCAGTCCTCTTGATAAATATGGTGATTACAGCGATGCGCGGGACATGAGAGAAGCTGAACTCTATATCTCCCGTCTGCGTAATATCAAACATATTAATAGTGCAGTCTAGAGCCACAAAACCATAAGCATTGTTGTGCTCAGCGTACCTAATGCCACTCGGATGCTCGCTACATTGCCAGTGCGGCCCTCTGTTTATTGCTGTCATATTGCGTTCCTTAAGTGTTGCTCTTTAAATCCTGTATCAATAGAGCGCGCTCCGTCTCGCGTCTCAGGACCAAGCCGGGCAGCTTCTTTCCTCCACCTAGAACCCATTTGCGCAGCTCATCCGCTGCAGCATCGACATCCCCGGCATTCAGCTTGCGGCGCAGCGTGGATGCCTTCAGTCGGCCAAGCCCCAGGTTGTAGGCGAAATCCGCGATTGCGGCCAGCGCATACGGCTTGCCGGCCAGCTCAGGGCATAGCGCCAAAGTCCCGCTAATGAAGCGCTCGGCATCCATACGCATGACGACAATGCATTTTTCGCGGCTCCACTCATCCCCAAGCCGCACCTCCGGCCCGGTATGGCCGACACCGATGGTGATTTTCCCCGCCGGGCAGATATATGCCTTTGTCCGCAAGCCCTCGAACCTGAGTAGCAGTGGTTCGAGGATGCGCGCAGCAGCATCGATTGATGATTTCATTTCCGCAGGCTGTTATGAATTCGCTCGCCGACGAACACGCCCAGGAAAGCAGCGATCAGCGTCTCGTCGAACTCGCGCAACATGAAGCCGGCGGCGACCATGGTTGCGATCCAGATCAGCAGGGAAACGGTGGCGCCGGCAGGGCGAATGCTCTGGTTCCAGGCATCTGCCCACCAGACGCCAGTTTTGACGCCGGTAGCCTTGACCGCCTCAAGAAAGGCATTTGCCTCAGCCTGCGAGATGGCGGCGTCGGCCACCACTTGAACCTGTTGCACCTGCAGTTGCGCCTGCAAATGGATGCGCTCCATGTCGCGGTTGTGGCGCTGCGCTTCGAGCTCGGACTGCAGGCGCTGCAGGTCCATCTCGTGCTCGTGGTCCTGCCGTTTGTTCATGAAGTCCATTACGGCGCCGAAGATCAGCCGGAATGCAGAGCCGCCAAGGAATGAAAACAGTGCCGTGAACATGATTACCTCCACTTCTCAATCTGGTTAGCAAGTGCATCGCGACTCATTTCCTGCTCCTCTTCCTGAGCCGATCCTTAACCAAGAAGAACGCCTGCAGGCCTATGTAAATCAGCGTTGCAATAGCTACCCAATCATTGAGGGTGAGCCCTAGAATGAAATTGGCGCCGGTCACGGCAACCGGTGGCGCGGCCTTAGCTACTGCGGTTGTGATCGATGCCGCCTGGATTGAGGATTCTTCTTGTAGTGCCATGCGATACTCCGTAAATAAAAATCCCGCTCGACGGCGGGTTGTTGTTGAACTTTTTGTTTTTATTGCTGCCGGACTGCCTTCCAGGGTTGTATCTACCTCCCGCGTCGTCTCTGAAAATAAAAAACCGCCTCGCGGGCGGTTGTTGCAGATAGGTATAATCGGGGTTTTGCTATCGAAGGCTGGCCATGAAATTCCCTGAGTACAACAATCACAGAAGCAATGAACCTTTGTATGCATCTAGACAGGAAGGACCAAAGGGAAATGTGAAATATCCTTTGATGTTCTTCGGGCTTCCTATTCTGACGATTGCCTGCGCAGCCGGGTTTTTACTCGCCCTGTACTTGGCTTTCCACTGAATTCAAGTAGTCGGCAACATCCTTCTGGAATTGCTTATCGTTGGTCATTTTGGCCGTTGCGATCAATCGCTGAGCATGCGCCTGAACATCCTGCGGGCGGATTTTCGGCGCTTCTGCGAGCCAGTTTGCAAACTTGGGGTTGAGTAGCAGCCGCTGTGAAACCTGATTTGCCGCCAATAGACCGCCTGCGGCAGTCGCAGCCGGGGCAAGTAGAGGCGTGTAAAACAATCCTCCAGCCAAGCCGGCGCCAATCGTCCCAAGCGCTCCGCGAGCGACAATCGCGGGCGCAGTGCCTGACGGGTTCGCCCATACCTTGCTGGCTTGGCTTACCATTTCAGCGGCCTTGGCGATGTCGTTCAAGTTTTCAGCATGTTTCTGCCCGCCTGGCAGGCGTTTAAATAAGGCATCGCCGCCGCCGTTTTCGTGCAGCTTGGCGTAATTGGTCAAGAATGTGCGCGGGGACCATGCATCACCCGCCGCGCCCTGCTGCCCAGGTGCCGTCATGCCCATTTCGTCAATGATCGTTGACACAACCTTCTGACGGGTTTCCGGGGTAACCGCACCGCGTAGCCGATCATAGACCGTCGGACCGGCATTCAGTGAATTGGAAACAGCGGTATAGGCGCCTTCTGGCGTGCTGCGATTTGCGAGCGAATTCAAATCCTCAACGCGGTTCATCGCCTTGCTGTAGAAGTTATTCGCGCGGCTCAGCGCAGACAGTCCGGGCTGCTGTTCCTGCGTTAATGGGCCAACTGGAACGCCAGCCTGCGCCCGATCCGCCGCCGCGACGCCGCGCTTCATGTCGTCACTCATCGCGCCGTACAGCTGCTTGAATTGCGCCTGCTCCGGCGTCCCGATGATGGCATTCGATGCAGCTTCCTGGCCGATATCTGACCGCAATGCCTTTAATGCTCCGAATGGGATGCCTTTTTGCTTTTGCTTATTCAATAGTGACGCATTTGGAATAGAGACTCTAAGCGTGGGGTTGCCATCCACAGCCGTACGCTGCGGCGTTGGGTTAATTGGCTCAACTGGAATGTTCCAAAGAGATGGGTTTGCGACTACCTCCT
>CBHCMF010000057.1:0-21542 GCA_965974465.1 uncultured Noviherbaspirillum sp. | reverse complement strand
GTCATAGGCATGACGGCAGGTATCATTGTTGGTTATCTCTGCAATAAGTATGCAGCAGATGCCGCCACCGCTAAGCAAATTGCTAGCTATATTTCGATCCTTTCCGATATTTTCTTGCGCTTGATCAAAATGATCATCGCCCCCCTGGTTATTGCCACCTTGGTAGTCGGTCTGGCCGGAATGGGGGACAGCAAGGCTGTCGGCCGCATTGGCGGCAAGGCGCTGGGCTGGTTCATCACTGCCTCTCTCTTCTCTCTGTTGATCGGCCTGGTGATGGCCAATGTGCTGCGTCCTGGCGATTCCCTGAGCGTGCCCCTCCCGGAAGCGGGCGCCGCCACCAACCTAAAGACGGCTGCCCTTAACCTGAAAGACTTCATTACGCACGTCTTCCCCAAGAGTATTTTCGAAGCCATGAGCGGCAACGAGATCCTGCAGATTCTCGTCTTCGCCATGTTCTTCGGTATTGCGCTGGGCAAGCTCAATCACACCAACACGGCTAAAAGCCTCTTGGCGTCCACGGAAGGTGTGATGCACGTCATGCTTCAGGTTACCGAATACGTGATGCGTTTCGCTCCTGTTGGTGTGTTCGCTGCTGTGGCATCCGTCATTACCACGCAAGGCCTAGGCGTCCTGGTGGTCTATGGCAAATATATGGGCAGCTTCTTCCTGGCCTTGGGCACTCTGTGGCTGGTGCTTATCGCCGCCGGCTACTTGGTGATGGGCAAGGACGTGTTCCGTCTCATCAAGCTCATTCGCGGCCCAATGCTGCTCGGTTTTTCCACTGCCTCCAGCGAATCCGCTTATCCCAAGCTGTTGGAACAACTGGAGAAGTTCGGCATCAAGAACCGTGTCGCTGGCTTCGTCCTGCCTCTGGGTTACTCCTTCAACCTGGACGGCTCCATGATGTACACCGCCTTCGCCGCCTTGTTCATTTCTCAAGCCTATGACATTCCTATGACCTTGGGCCAGCAAGTTACTATGCTGCTGGTGTTGATGGTTTCTTCCAAGGGTATTGCTGGCGTTCCCCGCGCCTCGTTGGTGGTAGTGGCTGCCGTTCTGCCGATGTTTGGTCTGCCAGAAGCTGGCCTGCTGCTGATCATGGGCGTGGATCACTTCCTCGACATGGGCCGTACCCTTACTAACGTGTTGGGCAATGCCATTGCCACCGCTGCCGTTGCGAAATGGGAAAATGCCATTGACCCAGTCAGCGAAGCATCTGCCGACTCTCAGGCAGTGTCGCCTTTGCCGGAAAAAATCCGCACCGCCCGCGCTGCGTAACATAAACGACTTTTGCCGCGTCCCAAACCGCTTAGAGCGGTTTGATTGTGCGTGAAAGGGAGGTCAGGTCGGGCCGAGAAGCGCAACCGTACGTGAGCTACGGTGAGCATCGCAGGCCCGATATGGCCCCCTTTCACGCACAGGCAAATCGCTCTAGGCTGCCGGTTCTTGGCAGCCGCAAGCCCGATGGCACGGCAAGTCTGTTTTGGCCCAAGCACGCCGGTGCTTGGGCCAATCATTAAGTTACCTGGGAAAAGTTCGGACAGAATGCGCCTAATCTGACCAGAGTCACGGCATAATTCGGAAATCCGAATAAACCTCCCTTCCATGTCTCCCAGTCAACGCTTGCTTCGTCTTCCTGTACTGATCCTCAGTTTTGCCGCGCTCATTTTCGGCGCAAGCGTATTCGCCTTCCGCTACAGCTTGACTGTTGGCTTGACAGAGTTACAAGCAACAGGACGTCACCGGCTCGATCTCTACGCCACAAGCCTAGAACGGGAAATCGACAAATACGCCTATTTTCCGACTACCTTGCAACTGGAGCGAGACGTGCTGCAGTTGCTAGTCACGCCTCACCCTAGCCAACAGCAGGTCGGACAGGTGAATCACTACCTGGAACAACTCAACGAGCGAGCAGGCAGTCTTTCCATCTACATCCTGGACCGACAGGGAAAAGTCCTGGCGACTAGCAATTGGCGCCGGGCTGACAGCTTTCTTGGAGAGGATCTGTCTTTCCGTCCCTATTTCCGCCAAGCGATGGATACCGGCAATGGCCGATTCTTCGGCATCGGCACAACACGCGGAGAACCCGGCTATTACCTTTCTTCCGCTCTCACCGATAATCGCGGCACACTGGGGGTTGCTGTGGTCAAGGTAGGCTTGAAGCAACTAGAAAAATCCTGGTCGACGGTAGAGGCCCCCGCCCTGGTATCCGATGAAAACGGCGTAGTTATCCTCGCCTCCGTCCCTAGCTGGAAATTCACTACCTTAAAACCGCTGGACCCCCTCACTCGTCGCGCCTTCGATCATACACAGCAATACAATCGACGCGCCCTCGTCCCTCTTGGTGTTGTGGAACTGGCGGAGCTCGAGCATGGTGCCCGTCTGGTCCGTCTACCCAAGGCAGAGGCGGAGCCTGAGATGGTTTCCATGTTCCCCGTTACCGGCAGGTTCGTTGCACAAACGCAGCTCTTGCCTGGAACACCTTGGAGCATCACGGTCTTCTCTCCGCAAGAACACGTTCGGGGAATTGCCGCTAACCGGGCCGCTTTGGCCGGCGTGGTTGCTGCCTTTCTGTTCATACTGGCTCTCATGCTGAACGAGCGCCGCCGCCGCCTGAAAGACCGGCTCACGGCTCAGGAAGCACTGCAAAAAGCGTATGGCGAACTAGAGCGCAAAGTGGCAGAACGCACAGCCGCTCTTTCTGCAACGAATGTCCGCTTGCAACAGGAAGTCGCAGAACGCATTCAGGCCGAGCGCACTTTGCGTGCCGCCCAAGAAGAACTGGTCCAAGCTGGCAAGTTAGCCGTCATTGGTCAACTTGCTGCCGGTGTGGCGCACGAACTCAACCAGCCGCTGGCCGCTCTGCGCACCCTTTCTGGCAATGCCCGCAAATTTCTCGCACGCGGCAACCAGGAAACCGCCAGCAGCAATTTGGAACGCATCGCTGAACTGGTTGATCGCATGGGTCACCTTACCTCCCAGTTAAAGTCCTTTGCGCGCAAGTCTTCAGGAAAACCTCAAGCGGTCCGCCTACGCCCAGCCGTGGAGAATGCCCTATTCCTGCTGCAACAACGCCTCAAGCAGGCGCGCATTGTGGTCCGCATCGATCTGTCGAACGAGGAGCTTTACGCTTGGTGCGATGCCAACCGGTTGGAGCAAGTCCTGGTCAACCTGTTTGGCAATGCCTTGGACGCTATGGAAGGACGTGCGGAACCGTCCCTAAACATTGCCGCAGCACAACAAAATGACCACCTTCTCATTCACGTGAGAGATCGTGGAGACGGTCTCAGCGAAGAAGCGCGAGCACGCTTATTTGAACCCTTTTTCACCACTAAAGAAGCTGGCAGTGGCCTAGGCCTCGGTCTCGCCATCTCCGCCGGTATCGTTGCCGATTTCGGCGGAAGCCTGTCAGGAGACAACCATCCAGAAGGCGGCGCAGTATTCACGCTAGAAATACCCGCCGCGCCAGGAGGAGACAAAAAACATGACTGAAACCCTGCAAGTTCTCGTGGTCGAAGACGACCCCGATGTACGCCTGGGCTGCGAACAAGCCCTGCAACTGGAGAACATCCCGGTCAGCGGCGTAGAGAGCGCCGAAAGTGCCCGGCGCATCCTGACTCGTGACTTTGCCGGCGTGGTCGTGAGTGACATCCGCCTCCCGGGGATGGATGGGTTAACCATGCTCAAGGAAGTGCGGCGCATCGACCCAGATCTACCCTTTGTGCTGATTACCGGCCATGGCGATGTATCGCTAGCAGTCCAGGCGATGAAAGACGGCGCCCACGACTTCATCGAAAAGCCCTTCTCGCCAGACTACCTGGTGGAAGTGGTCAGGCGCGCGCTGGATAAGCGTCGCCTGACCCTGGAAGTACGCCAGCTAAGAGCCCGTTTAGAGAGTCGAGAACAACTAGAAGGCAGACTCATCGGCCGCTCATCGGCCATGGTCCGTGTACGGCAACTGGTCGCAGACCTTGGCAACAGTGCGGCTGACATCTTGATTGAAGGTGAGACCGGTACCGGCAAGGAACTCGTTGCGCGTTGCCTGCACGAAGCTGGCCCCAGACGCTCTGGCAATTTCGTCGCAATCAACTGCGGCGGTTTGCCCGAAACGCTGTTCGAAAGCGAAATCTTCGGACATGAAGCAGGCGCCTATACTGGTGCCGGCAAGCGTCGCATTGGCAAAATCGAACATGCCAGCGGCGGCACGCTGTTCCTGGACGAAATCGAATCCATGCCCCTGGCTATGCAAATCAAGCTGCTGCGCGTCCTGCAGGAGCGCAGCCTGGAACGCTTGGGTTCTAACACTTCTATACCGGTGGACTGCCGTGTCGTTGCGGCAACTAAAGTTGATTTAAAAGAACTTTCCGATCAAGGCCGGTTTCGCGCCGACCTTTACTACCGCCTTAACGTCGCCACCTTGCCGCTACCCCCACTGCGAGAGCGACGAGAAGACATCCCCTTACTATTTGAGCACTTCCTGCTGCAAGGCGCCGCTCGTCACCAACGGCCGACACCCGACGCTGATTCGACCCGCATGGAGCACCTGATGGCCTATGATTGGCCGGGGAATGTGCGGGAATTGCGCAACGTGGCCGACCGCTGCATCCTCGGCATCGAGGCTGGCTTCCCGCCCTTTGCCACAGCAATGCCGTCCGGTCCTCGCCCCTTGGCGGAAACAGTGGCGGCGTTCGAGCGCGCGCTTATTTCCGACGCATTGGCGCGGAACAGTAGTAGCCTTGCACGGGCCGCTGAAGCATTAGGTGTGGCAAAGACCACGCTGCATGACAAAATTCGGAAATATCGTCTAGGGGAGCAAACTTGACGAGACTTCTTTCATTCGCATCATTGACGCGCAAAGGAATCAAGGGAGCTTGCCGGCCTTTCTTAGCCGATAAGTTAAGCCTTCGACAATATCCTTGAACTCGTGCTTTTTGGCGAAGTCGATTGCCGTCATGCCGAGATCGTTCTTCAACATGGCGTCCGCGCCTTCATCCAACAGCAGTTTGACGGTATAGATGTGGCCGCCGCGCGCTGCCATCATGATCGGGGTTGTCTTGTTCGGCGACTCGGCGTCGATGTATGCCGACTTGTCGAGCAGAATCTTCACAATGTCGTTGTGACCATTCGCCGCTGCATAATGCAGCGGCGTCCAACCGGGCCGATTGACTTCCGCCCCTTTTGCCAACAGCGCGTCAACCGCCGGCTTGTTTCCGTTAAAGCAGGCGATCATCAGCGCCGTATCGCCATTCCGTGCCTTGGCTTCGATATCGATCTCAGGTACGCTGAGCAGGACACCGAATACTTTCATCGAACTCTCACGCAGTGCCAGGATAAGGCCCGTGTCGCCACGCTCCTCGTCGATCAAATTCGGATCAAGGCCACGCGCCAATAATGCCCGGATTGTCCCTGCATCATCTATTTTCACCGCACGAAAAAAATCCTCATACGCGCCGCCAAATGTCAGCGATGGCGTAAGAATGGCAAACGTCACGCACGACAGCATCCCGATACATTTTCTTCGGCACAGACTGTCCTGGATTACGTTATCCGACATGCATCCCTCATTTCTGTATCTTGAAAAGCGAGAAAAAGTTGTTCGTGGTCTGTTGCGCCACACGATCCAGAGGGACTTCCTTTAGTTCGGCAAGGTATGCCGCAACATGCCGAACCCATCCAGGCTCATTCACTTTTCCACGATGAGGCACGGGCGCCAGATAAGGCGAATCGGTTTCAATCAGCATGCGCTCCAACGGTACCGCGCGCGCGACAGCCTGCAGTTCCCTCGCACTCTTGAATGTTACGATGCCAGAAAAGGAAATGTAGAAGCCCATTTCCATCGCTGCTTCCGCGACCTCGAGTGATTCGGTAAAACAATGCATCACGCCGCCGGCACCACCTGCGGAGGTGCCGGCGCCCTCTTCACGCAGAATGCGAAGCGTATCCTCCGAGGCAGAACGCGTATGGATGATCAGCGGCTTACCGGTTGCGCGCGATGCTCGAATATGCGTTCGGAAGCGCTGTCGTTGCCATTCCAAGTCGCCTTCCAACCGGTAGTAATCAAGCCCGGTTTCGCCGATGCCGACAATTTTCGGATGATGAGACCACTGGATCAACTCCTCCACACTGACTTCCGGCGTATCTTCATAATCCGGATGCACGCCGACTGAAGCGTAAATCTGCGGATATTTTTCCGCCAATTCGAGGACTTGCGGGAACTCCGGCATATTGACCGATACGCATAGCGCATGGGTAACCTGGTTTTCCGCCATGTTGGCGAAGATCTCCGGCAGTCGAGTCGACAACGCCGGGAAATTGATATGGCAATGGGAATCTATATACATGCGCCGCATTTTACGCTGTCTGGCGCTTTTTCAATGCATACGTTATCTGACAGTCGTCAGATAACGCGCTTGCCGAGGATCACTAGGTCACGTTCGATTCCGTCCAGCGTTGCCACACGCGGCATGTTCGCCCAAGGCGCAAAGCCGAATCGTTCGAACAGTTTCAAACTGGGCAGATTGTGGCCAAAAACAAAAGCCAGCAAGGTATGTACACTGATTGTTGGTGCATGCGTAATCGCCTCAGTGAGGAAATAGGCGCCCAGCCCCTTTCCACGTTGATCTTCGTGAATGTAGATCGATACTTCCGCCGTCCCAGCATAAGCTGGACGTCCGTAGAAATCCGAAAAGGACAACCACCCAGCCACTTTTCCATCCCGTTCCGCTACCCATAAGGGGCGCCTCTCTGGCGCATGCTCGGCGAACCAGGTATAACGTGACTCCACCGTAATCGGCTCGGTATCGGCGGTCACCTCACGTGAGGCAACGGTACTGTTATAAATGGCAACGATGGCCGGAAGATCATCGAAATGCGCAAGGCGGTAAGAATAGGACATGAGACCAAGGGCTCAGAGAGTATGTGTTGCCCGAGAAGAGCGAAGCGCGGCACCTAGCAACTCCTCGATCCGTTGTTTGACGCGCTGCCCACTCTCATCCGCGGCAAATTGAACACCGATTCCCTGTGCCTTGCTGTTAGCCGCCCCGGCCGGCGTAACCCAGACAATCGTGCCGGCGATCGGGTATTTGGTTGGATCGTCCATCAAAGTCAGGATCAGATAAATCTCGTCGCCGATCTTGTACGGTTTGTTGGTCGGCACGAAAATGCCACCGTTGGCGAGAAACGGCATATAAGCAGCGTACAGTGCTGCCTTTTCCTTGATCGGCAGGGACAACACCGAAGGACGTGCCACCGGCGTACCGCCGGAGACCGCCGTTGGCGCCACGACCACATTGTTTTCAGCCATCACTGTCCTTATTCAAAAGTCCGCTGAGAATTAGCTGGGAAAGAGGGAGGAATAATCCAACAACATGTCTTCAATAAAAAGTTTAGCCGATAAAGGATGTTCCGCAATCGCGCGCCGGTCCTTGATCGCCTTCAGGGCATGCAGCAAATCGGCCACATCGGCACGCTGCGCCAGCGCCGCAAGCTCTTTCTGATACCGCGGATAATACCGGATTCTCCCTGAAAGTTTGAGTGAAAACACATCGTATAACCAGCGTTGCTGCCACGCGACTAGCTCGGATACCGGCGTTTTCTGCAGCTTTTCGGCAGTTTTCAGTGAGGCCTCTACCCCTGGCTTAACCAACATGCGCAGAAACTCCTCCATGACTTCACGCGCTTCACCTTGGGCCGCTGCCTGTGCCGCCAGTGGCGCCCCACCCTGTTCAGCCAGCCAGGCATCTGCATCGGTCACGCCTTGCTTTTTCAGCCAGTCCAGCGCTTCGTCCTGGATCGGCATCGCGAGCGCGAACTTGCGACACCGCGACAAGATCGTCGGCAGCAACCGGTCCAGGCTATTGGAAACCAGCAGGAACATGGTGTGTGGTGGTGGCTCTTCCAGCGTCTTAAGCAAAGCATTTGCCGCTGCAGTATTCAAGGCCTCGGCCGGATACAGCAAGATGACGCGCATTCCTTGGCGATGCGTCGACACATTCATGAAATCTGCCAGTGCCCGGATTTGGTCGATCTTGATTTCCTTGGAAGGTGCTTTCGCCGCCTTGCCAGCCTTTTTACCTTCGCCAGCTTCACCGCCCTCTTCGCCCTCGACCGAATCCTCATCGTCCAGCACCTCTGGCCGTACCCGACGATAATCCGGATGACTGTACTGGGTAAACCAGCCACAAGGGTCGCACTGACCACACGCATGACCGTCAGCCGTCCGGTTCTGACACAGCAGGGACCGCGCAAAGCATTCCGCGAAAGCGATCTTGCCTATACCTTCCGGTCCATGAAACAGGATCGCATGCGGCAGCCGCTCTTGTAGCTGCCGAAGCTGATGCCATGCAGTTTCCTGCCAGGGATAGAGAGAGGAAGACATTTGCTTAATATCCAATAAAGTCAAATACTTGAAATAATTTTCTCAAGTTCTTCATGAACATCTGGAATAGCGCGTGTCGAATCAATCACCCGGAACCTCTGTGGAAATATTGCTGCACGACGCAAATACTCTGCTCTAGTAGCGACAAAAAACTCGGTCTTCTCCTGTTCAAACTTGTCTAACTCGCGCGTGGCATCAAGGCGCGCGCGTGCCACCTCCAGTGGTACGTCGAACAGCAGCGTCAAGTCCGGCTGCAAATGCGGATGTACCCATTGCTCGAGCGCTTCCAGCTTATTCAAGGCCAGTTTGCGTCCGCCGCCCTGGTAGGCGAAAGTCGCGTCGGTGAAGCGGTCCGAAATTACCCAATCGCCGCGCTGCAATGCCGGTTCAATAACCTGAGCCAAATGCTCCCGACGCGCCGCGAACATCAGCAGCGCCTCCGTTTCCAGATGCATTTTTTCATGTAGCAATAAATCGCGCAGCTTTTCGCCCAAGGGCGTGCCACCAGGCTCGCGTGTGACAATTACCTTGTGTCCGCGAGCGCTTAGCCGGTCGGCAACGAAGGCCAAGTGTGTCGATTTACCTGCACCATCGATGCCCTCGAAGGTAATAAATTTGCCCAATGTCATAAATCTGATTCGTTGCTTTTGTGTGCGCCAAGCATTATCGCTGGTATTTATTCACTGCGTGATTGTGATCGTTCAGGTTATTGGAAAATTCACTGGTACCGTTGCCCCTCGAAACAAAATACAGCACGTCAGCATTGGCTGGATTGAGCGCAGCTGCCAGCGATTCCGCGCCTGGTAGCGCAATCGGTGTAGGAGGTAAACCACGACGGGTGTAAGTGTTGTACAAGGTATCCATTTCCAGATCGCTCTTACGGATATTGCCTTGGAATTTGTCCCCCATACCATAAATAACGGTCGGATCGGTTTGCAGCAACATGCCGCGCTTGAGCCGGTTCACAAACACCGCGGAGATCATGTTGCGTTCTGACTTTTGCCCGGTCTCCTTCTCGACAATCGACGCCATAATCAGCGCTTCGTAGGGTGTCTTGTATGGCAGCGAGGGAAGACGTTTAGCCCATGCCTCATTCAACCTCTTAAGCAGCAGCGCATGTGCCTGTCGATAAATCTGAAGGTCGCTTGCTCCTTTGGCAAACAGATAGGTATCCGGGAAAAACAAACCCTCCGGATGCTTATAATCCTGCGTAATCTTGGCCAGGAGCGCCGCGTCTGACAGCGCAGCTGTATCGTGCTTGAGCGCTGGATGGGCGTTGATCGCCTGCCTCATCTGGCGAAAACTCCATCCCTCGATAATGACCAGAGACTCTTGTGCAAATTCACCACGCACAAGCTGATCGATCAGGGCTAGCGGTGTGGTCCCAGGCTTGAGTTCATAGTTTCCGGCTTTTAGTTTTGTGCTTTTTCCGGTGATGCGCGCCAGGAGTTGCAACAGCATCGGATTGACGGGAACACCCGCTGCAGAGATTTGCTGAATACTGTCCCGCCCCCCACTGCCGGCTTTGATTGCAAACTCGATAGGATTATCACCCACACTGATAATCGGCTGGCGTGCCCAATACGCGACCAATGCGGCACCGGCAAGTGCCAAAATAACCGTAAACAGAAGAAACTTTTTAATCAAAACAAACCTTTTTGGCAATAAGCATCGGCACAAGGGCCAATCGAACGAATTTTTTCAGACCTCACTATAATCGAGCCGTGATGATAATGGCTAATCGAATACTGACGTAACAATATGACTGAATTGAAAAACGCATGGTTGCAATTTCTCGCGCGCAACGGCGCCGATATCGACGACAGCAGCATCCAGGTCACTGGCTTCGATGGCACACAAATACACCATGAACTGCCGCGCGGCTTCGTCGCGCCTCTGACGGATCTCGGTTTGATTTCCGCCACAGGCCCCGATGCCCCCCATTTCCTGCATAACCAGCTCACCAACGATGTTGAACATCTGAGTACGCACGAAGCACGTCTGGCAGGTTATTGCTCGCCGAAAGGACGCTTGCTGGCAACTTTTTTGATGTGGCAATCAGCCGATGCCTTCCTGCTGCAGCTACCACGTCACATCCAAGCTGCGATCCAAAAGCGCCTGCAGATGTTCGTCCTGCGCGCGAAAGTCCAACTCACTGATGTGACGGATAGCTATGCTGCACTGGGCTTAGGAGGACAGGCCTCGGCCGACGCGCTGGCACAGTGGTTTCCCTTGCTTCCGGGCGCACCGTTTGCCAAGGTGGACACGGAAGACGGTAGTCTGATCCGTCTCGCCGACGCCTTCGGTCAGCCGCGCTATCAGTGGCTCGCGCCACTTGTCATTGCGGAACGAGTATGGCCCGAATTGATGAAAACGCTCACCCCCGTTGGTACACAGGTATGGCGTCTGAGCGACATCCATGCGGGTATTCCGCAGATCACCCAACCAACACAAGAGCAGTTCGTCCCCCAAATGATTAATTTCGAGCTGATTGGGGGCGTCAACTTCAAGAAGGGTTGTTATCCAGGTCAGGAAGTGGTCGCACGCAGTCAGTATCTCGGCAAGCTCAAACGCAGAATGCTATTGGCATCACTGGACACGCATGCCGCGGCAGCCGGCATGGAAGTGTTTTCCAGTACCGATCCAGATCAACCCTGTGGAATGATCGTCAATGCTGAACCCAATTTGCAGGGTGGCAGCGACTGCTTGGTGGAACTCAAGATCGCAGCCGTCGAAAACGGCAGCATTCATCTCGGATCGGCACAAGGAGCACAACTGAAAATCGGCACCCTTCCCTATTCTTTACCGGAATAACGAATCGGGAAAGCGGCATGGACTTATATATTTACTACCGCGTGCGCACCGAAAACGCAAATGCTCTCCGCCCGCGCATCGAGGCCATGCAAGAACGTCTGGTGTACGAATATGGTATCGTCTCCGCACTCAAGCGCCGCCCTAAAGAAACAGACGGACGACAAACTTGGATGGAAATTTACCAAGAGGTACCGACCGATTTCGAGGCTGCGCTTGAGCGAGCTCTTGTTCGTGACGATTTGCATGCCATGATCGACGGACAGCGCAACATCGAATATTTTGTGGATATTTCTTCATGTGCCTGATCGTTTTTGCATGGCAACTTGCTCCTGGAATACCCCTGGTCGCCGCAGCCAATCGCGATGAATTCCATGAGCGCCCCACCATGCCAGCGGGATGGTGGAACGATCATCCCCAAATCTACGCTGGCCGCGACCTGCGGAGTGGTGGCACCTGGATCGGCATCACCCGCGAGGGGCGTTTTGCCGCAGTTACCAACATTCGCTCGCCTCTTGAAAACCGTGACAATGCCCCCTCTCGGGGCGCTCTCGTCGCCGGCTTCTTAGCCGGTGTGGCCTCGCCTCAGAAATACATCGAGCAAGTCGCTTTGCACGGACGGGAATATAACGGCTTCAATCTACTCGTTGGCGATCGGCATCAACTGATCTGGTATTCCAACGGCAATCCAGATGACGAACGTAACGGAAAACCGCTTGCCCCCGGATTCTACGGCCTCTCCAATGGCGCACTGGATACACCATGGCCAAAGTTGGTTCGGACCAAGGCGCAATTCGCCAGCCTGCTGTATCAGGGCGCGCCCGAAGACGCTTACTTTGAAATGTTGGCAGACACCACGCGCGCTTCGGATTGCCGATTGCCGAAAACTGGGGTCAGCCTGGAGTGGGAACGCATATTATCTGCGGTATGCATTCAGTCGCCAGAATATGGCACGCGAACGTCGACCCTGGTGAAGCTCCATGCATTTGGTGAACCGGTCTTGCATGAACGTCCGATCGGGTAACCCAGCGTTAGCGCGATTTGCCTGTGCATGAAAGGAAGTCATCTCGGGCCTGCCCTCCCTTTTACGCACAATCAAATCGCTCTAGGTTAATGCGAGCCGCATGCCTATATGTGGGATACCCGCATCCATAAATTCTTCGCCCTCTCGTATGAAGCCGTAACGCGCGTAAAAAGACTCGGCATGCGTCTGCGCATTCAGCCTGACAACGAGGTCGCCGCGCTTTCGCGCTTCCTCAATTAAAGCCTTCAGAACGACGCTGCCAATTCCTTTGCCACGCGCCCCCTTCCTTACCGCCATGCGGCCGACATGCCCGTCGGGCAGGAGACGCCCCGTGGCAATTGCTTTGCCGTCGGTATCGTAGACGATCGCATGCATCGACAAAGCGTCCATCTCATCCCACTCCAGCTCCACAGGGACTTTCTGCTCCAGGATGAAGACTTCATAGCGTACAGTCTCCGCTCCCCCTCGCATGCTTGCCCAATCACCAAGTGTCAGGTGAATACTCATGAGGATAACCGCATTTTAGCCAGCAGCATTTCGCGAAACTGCGGCACGCCCTCGTAGGGGTCGGTCGGATTGCGCTGCTCGATGATATCGTCCATGCGCGTTCGGACACTGGCCAACGCATGCGGGTGCGAATAAATATAAAAACGCCCTTCCTTGATTGCATCGAAGCTTATCTCGGCCACTTCCGCGGCTGTCACTTTGCCGGCTGATACCGCTTTATCCACGACAGTACGTGCAGCAAGCTGACTAGTGGTTAGCTCGGCATTCTCTTTGACGTCATCGGGACGATTATGGTGCGACTGACTAATGCCAGTAGGCACGAAATAAGGGCACAAAACGGATACCCCAATGGGGGCTTGGATCAGTTGCAAGTCATGGTACAGCGTCTCCGACAGCGACACGGCAGCATGTTTAGATACATTATAGATACCTAGGTTGGGTGCATTGAGTAACCCGGCAAACGATGCCGTATTAGTGATATGGCCCTCGTAGTGCTCTTCGTTCTTTGCGCATTCAAGCATCAGCGGCGTAAACACGCGCACGCCATGAATTACCCCCCACAGGTTTACACCTAACACCCATTCCCAATCAGCGATCGAGTGCTCCCAGATTAGCCCCCCCGCGCCAACGCCAGCGTTGTTAAATACCATGTGCACTGTGCCAAACCTGTCCATCGCGGCATCGGCCAGCGCCTGGACCTGCGCTGCCTTGCGCACATCGCAGCGCATAGCCAGAACTTGCGTACCTTGCGCTTCGAGTTTTGCCTTGACTTCATCAAGGCGGTCTTGTTGCAAGTCGGCAAGCACGAGTCGCATGCCTTGTCGTGCGCCGCAGAAGGCAAATTCACGACCGAAACCGCTTGCGGCGCCGGTAATAACGGCGACCTTACTCTTAAAGTCTTTCATGTTCACTGCTCTTGCTTGAATTCAAACCGTCTATGGGTGATCCATTTTGGGGGCAGTGTCGAAACGGGTCAAATACTTAAATGTGCCCATTGCCTTCGCCACCAATCTGTCGTCGCTCCACAGTTCGCCTTCGCAAAAACACATTGTGGTAGAACGGTGAAAGGCCGTGCCTCTGGCGATGAGACGCCCGCCCGGTTTGCCAGCCGGTAGTAGAAAACTGGTTCTCATATCAACCGTTGCACCAGCACGTGTGTGGATGTCAAGAGAACGTCCAGCTAAGGCCATCGCGACATCCAGCAACGTCATGGCCACACCACCGTGCGTGAGACCATCCCACTGTTCATGTGATGACGCTTAAGATTAAGGGCGATCTGCGCTTGGCCATTGCCCATGTTAAGCAATTCGCCACCAAGCGCGGTGAGAAATGCAATGTCGGCGGGCAGTGGATGGAGTTTCGGGCCGTCGGTCATCGAACTACCTTCACATAGCCCGCGTACAAGACGGTCCACTCTACGAGGTATCTGAGTGTAATGATATGCATATTCCCTTCTGTTTATTTATCGCCACCTAACCTATAAATTCCCTCAGCATTCGAAACCACAAATCTTGCACATAAACAAGATTTCAAATCCATTGTCGCGCGATCGGCCCTCAATGTCGTGGGCTGAAAAACATTGATGCAAAAAACCATTTCTTTATTACAAAAAAGGTATCACCCCAAAAAAAGAAGGCGAGACCTGTAAGAGCCGGTAAGTTTTAAGGCAAGCGCGCCATAAGCTTGAAGTCGCACAATCCCCGCGTGAATCAAATGGGCAAGCATCTTTATAGATTCCCATCCATCACTTAAGGAGACAAGCATGGCGACGACAGTACAAACTACGGCTGCACGCGGCATGACGGCGGAGGAGAGAAAAGTGATTTTCGCCTCTTCTCTAGGCACGGTGTTTGAGTGGTACGATTTTTATCTATACGGATCACTGGCCGCGATTATTGCAAAACAATTCTTTGCAGGAACCGATCCCAATACCGCCTTCATTTTTGCGTTGCTGGCATTTGCAGCGGGTTTTATCGTCCGTCCGTTCGGCGCCCTGGTGTTCGGTCGGCTTGGGGACATGATCGGGCGCAAATATACCTTCCTGATCACCATCCTGATCATGGGCATTTCCACGTTTATCGTAGGTCTTCTTCCCTCCTATGCCACGATCGGTATTGCAGCCCCAATCATTCTGATTTCCTTGCGCATTCTCCAGGGGCTCGCGCTCGGGGGCGAATATGGTGGGGCGGCGACCTATGTTGCTGAACATGCTCCGCATGGCAAGCGGGGGGCGTACACGGCCTGGATTCAAACTACCGCCACACTGGGCCTGTTTCTCTCTCTGATGGTCATTCTAGGTACCCGTAACGCTGTCGGTGAAGCCGCATTTTCGGATTGGGGCTGGCGTATTCCATTTCTAGTGTCCGTATTGTTGTTAGGCGTTTCGGTATGGATTCGCTTATCCATGAATGAATCCCCCGCTTTCGCCAAAATGAAAGCTGAAGGCAAGACTTCGAAGGCGCCGCTGTCCGAGTCATTCGGTGAGTGGAAGAACCTGAAGATCGTGATCCTGGCACTGATTGGCTTAACGGCAGGTCAGGCAGTGGTCTGGTATACCGGCCAGTTCTATGCCTTGTTCTTTCTAACGCAAACACTGAAAGTTGATGGGGCAACTGCCAACATTCTGATCGCAGCATCGCTAGTCATCGGCACCCCATTTTTCATCGTGTTCGGTGCACTGGCCGACAAAATCGGCCGCAAACCAATTATTCTCGGCGGTTGCCTCATTGCTGCACTCACCTACTTTCCCATCTTCAGTGCACTGACGCACTCTGCCAACCCGGCTTTAGACAGAGCGATCAAGTGCGCACCAGTCGTGGTGACAGCCGCCCCCGCTGACTGCCAATTTCAGTTCAACCCAACCGGCACGAAGAAATTCACCTCCTCCTGCGACATCGTCAAGGCGAAACTGGCTGCCGCTTCAGTGAACTACGCGAACGAAGCGGCACCGCCTGGCACACCCGCTTCAGTTAAGATCGGCGATCGCGTAATTCCATCGTACAGTGCGGAGGGACTTTCCCCAGAAGAGGTCGCCGCGAAAGAAAAAGTGTTTTCCAAGGATCTGGCGGATGCGATCAAGGCAGCAGGTTATCCCACCCAGGCCGATCCGGCACAAATGAACAAGGGTATGGTGCTGTTGCTACTGGTGATCCTAGTGCTCTATGTCACCATGGTGTACGGTCCGATTGCGGCGATGCTGGTAGAGCTATTTCCAACGCGTATCCGCTATACCTCAATGTCCTTGCCCTACCACATTGGTAACGGCTGGTTCGGCGGTCTGCTGCCCACTACCTCGTTCGCCCTGGTGGCCTACAAAGGCGACATTTATTTCGGCCTCTGGTACCCGGTCATCATTGCAATGATGACCTTCATCATCGGCATGCTGTTTGTAAAAGAGACCAAAGACGTCGACATCTACGCTTCAGATTAAGCATTTCGTAGGCATCCCTTCTCAGGGAGATATGACGCGAAGCCGCTGATTCGTCCGGCGGCTTCTTTTTGAGAAAAGTTAAATAATGTACACTTTATTACACTTGTAACGCGCCACCCCTGTCAAAAAGTGTAAAGTTTTGATATTGTCTTGCCGCTAATCCCTGTTTTGCGCACCGTTTTGGTGCGCAACGCCTTGGGACACGTTTTCCCTTATTATTTCTTTCCTGATGAAAACATCGGTCAGCCCTTGCCTTCCTTTTTCATTATTTCGAGCCTGCTGCACGCGTGCGGGCTTCTCAATGTGCCCGGCCTTGACTGACCAATGAAGATGCGCCCCCTGCGCCGCCCCGGCACTGTCGCCGGAGCTGAGATATTCCGGGTTGCATCTCTCGGCTTTTACATTACATTGCTGCTGCATGCAGCATTGGGCGAATACGTAGAGTATGTAAGACTGGCCGATCTTGGCATTATTGCTGCTAGTCTTCTTAGTCTGCTCTTTATTGTCGCACTGTCCCGCTATCTCTGGCCGAACGCCGTTGCCTATGGCCGGGGGCGTTTAACGCTAGAGCTGTGGCTTGCGATATTTGCCGTCCTTGGCCTTTCCTTAGAACAGACGACACCGGTCATCGCCCCCATGCCATGGCTGATCGGACTAGCTAGCATATTTCCCTTGGCGCTGGAGCGCCCACTCGCCCTACTGGTAACGCTATCCCTTTCTCTCATTGGCATAGCACTGAACATTACGCTCGGCCTGAGGTGGGTCGATTGGCTACCCCATATATTCGCAACCACTTTCGCTGGATTATCGGCGACCTTCCTTGCCGATACCTTGCGTAACAATCTGGCTGCGATCCGACGCGCACGCATGAACAAGCGCCGCTTCAATGCACTGGCACGAGCCGCTCAACAGGCATTCGTCATCGTCGATGCCACTTACAAGATACAGTATGCGAACCAATCGCTACGTGATGTCATTGGCTATTCGGCAGAAGAAGTCCTCGCACAGGACCTGCGGCCGACGGTGCATCCTGACGATAAGGAGGAACATCAGCGCAAACTGCGCTACCTGCGCGACACACCGCACAGCACAATACTTTCCAGCTATCGGATACGTCATAAGGATGGTCGTTGGGTATGGTTGGAAACGCGCGGCTACAACATGCTGCACGACCGCGTCATCGAGGGACTGGTATTCAGCGTCGAAGATGTCTCGGCACGGAAAGAGACCGAGCTCGAACTTCAGCAGGAACACGCCTTGCTGCGTGCAGTGCTCGATGTAAACCCGTCCATGATCTATGCAATCGATACCGAAGGACGCTTCACCATCAGCAATTTATCTTTCCAGCGCCGCTTTGGCTACGCTTCCGAAGACGACTTGCGTGGAAAGACAATGCACGATGTGTTCCTGAACCAAGCCCCCAGCGGCCAACAAGGCCTCATGTATACAATGGCCAACCGTCTGCATCAGCAGGATATGCAAGTGATTCAGTCAGGACAGCCGCTGGAAGACCAAGAGATGCAAGGACTTTGGGATAGCGAACGACGGGCATGGCACCGGGTTAACAAGTTCCCGTTACGCGATTACGCCGGGAACATCACTGGCATGCTTTGTATTGCGCGCGATATCACCGACCGCAAGGAATATGAGATGCAGTTACAACATCAGGCCTTGCACGACCCGCTGACCGGGCTGCCGAATCGGCGTTATCTTCTCAAGACCATTGCCGATACGATTGCTCAGACAGATGAAGCATCAAAGCAACTCGCCATGCTGTTCTGCGACCTTGATTTCTTCAAAAGCGTCAACGACATCCATGGCCACGATTTCGGCGACAAATGCCTGATGGAGATTACGCGTCGCATTCAAGCGAAATTGCCGAGAAAGGACTTCGTCGCGCGATTCGGCGGCAACGAATTCGCAGTGCTGTCGAACGCCTCCGTTGAAGAAGCCAAAGCGAAAGCTCACGAGTTGCTGGAGACGGTATCGCAGCAGCTCGTGGTTGACGATGCCGTCGTAAAAATCCAGGCCAGTATCGGCATTGCCGTGCTCGATCCGGAACACAAAACCCCCTCCGAGCTGGTCCGCGCCGCTGATGCGGCGATGTTTCAGGCAAAGGAACGCGGACGCAACCGAGCAGAGGTCTTCGACGCCTCAATGCAATCGAATACGACCAAGCGTGCCCAGATGGACGTGGCGTTGCGCTTCGCCCTGGAGCGCGCCGAGCTGACCCCGGTGTATCAGCCCAAGGTATCGATATTGAATGGAACGGTGAAGGGATTTGAGCTTCTGCTGCGCTGGAACAACCCACAGTATGGGGCCATTCCTCCCGTCGAGTTCATTCCCGTCGCCGAAAACTCTGGCTTAGTTGTACCGATCGGATTGTGGGTGTTAGAACAGGCATGTATGCAGTTACGCCACTGGCGCGAAGCGTATCCGGAGGCCCATGACTTCACAGTTGCAGTCAACGTATCGATGCGTCAGTTGTTGCAACCAAACTTCTTAGCCGACGTAACCACCATTTTGGAGCGTACCGGCACCCCGCCAAATGCTATCGAACTGGAACTGACTGAAACCTCCGCCATGGCCAATCCGGTACAGACCATTGAAACCCTGACGCGGCTCAAGCATCTCGGATTACGGCTAGCCCTAGACGATTTCGGCACTGGTTATTCGTCGCTTGCCTACCTGCAGAAATTGCCTATCGATATGCTCAAGATCGACAAGGCTTTTGTACAGGGGCTAGGGAAAAATCCGGGGGATGCGGAAATTGTGCGCTTGATTCTGGCCTTAGCGCAGACATTGAACCTTGAGACGGTTGCCGAAGGTGTAGAAACCCGCAACGAAATGAACTACTTAAAGAAAATGGGCTGCTACGTAGCACAGGGCTTTGCCTTTTCTCCTGCAGTTACTCCCGATGTCGCTAGCGACATGATACGCAATGCACACCATTTTTCTATTGCATAACGAGGTGCCTACTACGTCAACGTTAGCGCACTCCGTCGGTTTTTCTCGTATTCTCTCGACGATTTTTCATTTGCAGATAGGACCCGACTGCCCTGTGGCATGAATGATCCGTGAGCTTTCCAGATTGGACAGATCGTACAGTGCGTTGTGTCAGAATCAAGGGTTCTGGACGATCCACATCCATAGAGCCATTCCAGCTGGCCAGCATGCTGAGTGCCGCTTTTGCATGACCGGTTCGCGGGCGGGTTTTACGCAGATTCTGTAAGATCTCCTGTGCCGCAAGAGAGACATGGTCTTTTGGTCTTTCCGCAAAACTGTTCATGCTGTATTTGGGCTTTGCATTAAGCGGTTGTCCCAAGCAAGCCTACATGTGAACGAACTCGAGTACGAAGTAGGTATCCTTAGCAGCTTTCGCGTAGAGGCAAGAAATCCCTTGGCGTCGCGCACGATGTCAATCGAGACACTTATACCGTTCAACATGATCTTGACATCAAGCCGTGCTTGGTTCGCACTGCAATACCATAGCGCAGCGCCAATGATGACCAGTAGCAAATTCACAATAACAAGGGCAACTTTTTTCAATAATTCAGTCATACAGGGTATGTCCTTCATTTCGTCAAGTAACGAGCGTAGCACGTGGTTGATAGCCGATGATTACCCAATGGTAAGATGTCGTTTCGTGCAATGACAATGCAGCCAACTATTACTCATCTTATGAAATTTGATGTCGCTATCGTGGGAAGCGGATTGGCGGGCCTATCTGTGGCCCTGCATCTAGCCAAAACACGCAAAGTTGTCGTGGTCTCCAAGCGCAGCCTGCTTGATGGCGCTAGCAACTGGGCACAGGGCGGCATTGCTGCTGTGCTTGATTCAAACGACAGCCATGAGCAACATATTGCCGACACGCTAGTCGCTGGCGCTGGTCTTTGCGATGAAGGCGCCACCCGATATATCGTCGAGCACGGCCGCGAAGCCATCGAATGGCTGATCGAACAGGGCGTTCCATTTACGCGCGACCCAGCTGCCGAACTGGGTTTCCACCTGACCCGCGAAGGTGGCCATAGCCAGCGTCGCATCATCCACGCCGCTGACGCAACAGGGCATGCAGTGCAGGTGACGCTGGAACAAAAAGCACGCTCGCATCCCAACATCACGATACTAGAAAACCATTACGCAATTGACGTCATCACGTCGGACAAACTCGGTGCAGATACGGGTACACCATACTGCCTGGGCTTATATGTACAGAATGTCATTTCCGGTAAGGTCACCACACTCGCAGCCGACCAGACGGTGCTTGCCACCGGTGGTGCGGGCAAGGTATATCTTTATACGACCAATCCTGACACGGCCACCGGCGACGGCATTGCGATGGCTTGGCGTGCAGGTTGCCGAGTGGCGAACATGGAGTTCGTCCAGTTCCATCCGACCTGCCTGTATCACCCCTACGCCAAATCTTTTCTGATCAGCGAAGCGGTACGCGGTGAAGGGGGCGTTCTGAAATTACCCGCAGAAGCCGGTGCCGCTGCAGGTCAGCGCTTCATGACATGGCATGATGAACGTGCTGAGCTGGCGCCGCGCGATGTGGTCGCGCGTGCCATCGACTTTGAAATCAAAAAACGCGGTCTGGATTACGTCGACCTTGACATTAGCCACCAACCTCCGGCGTTTCTCAAAGAGCATTTTCCGACCATTTATGCGCGCTGCCTGGAACTTGGCATCGACATCACCAAACAACCAATACCAGTCGTGCCGGCGGCCCATTACACTTGTGGTGGCGTTGTCACCGACATAGATGGCCGGACCGATCTACCTGGATTATATGCCGTCGGTGAAACCGCCTACACCGGACTGCATGGCGCCAACAGACTCGCCAGCAATTCTCTGTTGGAATGTATCGTTCTTGGGCATGCCGCGGCGAAACACATCGAGCAGCAGCCGAAGCCGAAAGCGATTCCTCTGCCGGCGTGGGATGAAAGCAGAGTTACGGATGCGGACGAAGAAGTCGTCATCGCTCACAACTGGGACGAGTTGCGGCGCTTCATGTGGAACTACGTCGGTATTGTGCGAACCACCAAGCGACTGGAGCGTGCGCAACATCGCATTCGGCTATTACGGGAAGAAATCTATGAATATTACGCACATTTCCGCATTACCCGCGACCTTCTAGAATTACGCAATCTGGTTGATGTAGCGTCAATGATCGTTGAGAGCGCCCTCTCGCGTCGTGAGAGTCGCGGCCTACATTTCAGCCTCGATTTTCCGCATACCCTACCTAAAGCGCTACCGACTGTTTTGTCGCCAGGGCAGCGTTCTTGATTTGCAGGACTGGAACGAAGATCTCACCAGTGGATACGGATGTCTGGCGCAATAGAGCGATTTTCCTGTGCGTGAAAGGGGGCCATCTCGGGCCTGCGATGCTCACC
>CBHCMF010000056.1:0-21553 GCA_965974465.1 uncultured Noviherbaspirillum sp. | reverse complement strand
ATGGAACCGGCCGTCGCAAGAGTGCTGTGGCTCGTGTTTTTATCAAGTCTGGCACCGGCCAGATCGTTGTCAACGGCAAACCGGCTGCGGAGTATTTTTCCCGTGAAACTGGTCTGATGGTGATCCGTCAGCCGCTGGAACTGACAGACAACGTCGAACGCTTCGACATTATGGTTAACGTGCATGGCGGCGGCGAGTCTGGCCAAGCAGGCGCAGTGCGTCACGGTATCACCCGCGCATTGATTGACTACGATGCCGGTCTGAAGCCAGCACTGGCTAAAGCCGGTTTTGTCACGCGCGATGCACGTGAAGTCGAACGTAAGAAAGTCGGTCTGCGTAAAGCACGCCGCGCTAAGCAGTTCTCCAAGCGCTAAGCCTTACGCAACAACGTGCGCTTTCAGCGCATCAAAAAGCCGCCGGGTTTGCGCCTGGCGGCTTTTTGCTTTCTGGCGTCGTATCAACGCTAAGCTTCACAATGCGGTATAAGGACGACTGTTAGAATTTCAGGATCAGATTCAACTTTTCAATAAGGAAAAAACATGATTAAGGTCGGTATCGTCGGTGGTACAGGGTATACAGGGGTGGAATTGCTGCGCCTGCTGGCCGCGCATCCCCAAGTACAGCTCACGGCTATTACGTCCCGCAAGGAAGACGGTATGCCAGTCGCCGATATGTATCCTTCCTTGCGCGGTTACGTGTCGCTTGCTTTTACCACGCCGGAAAAAGCGAAGCTGAGCGAATGTGATGTGGTGTTTTTTGCGACGCCACATGGGGTGGCGATGGCACAGGCGCGAGAGCTGCTGGCGGCTGGTGTGAAAGTTATCGACCTTGCTGCTGATTTCCGCTTAAAGGACACTACCGAATTCGAAAAATGGTATGGCATGCCGCATTCCTGCCCAGATGTCTTGGAGGAGGCGGTGTACGGTCTGCCGGAGGTTAATCGAGAGGCGATCAAAAAAGCGCGCTTGATCGGGTTGCCAGGTTGCTATCCTACTTCAATGCAACTCGGCTATGCACCCTTGCTCGCCCAGGGTAAGCCGCTTGTCAACGAATCGATGCTGATTGCCGACTGCAAGTCGGGGGTATCCGGTGCGGGCCGCAAGGCTGAAGTGCATACGCTGTTGGCGGAGGCGGCGGATAATTTCAAGGCGTACGGCGTGAAGGGGCATCGTCATCTGCCCGAAACAGTGCAAGGTCTGCAAGCAATCGCAGGCCGTAAAGTGGGACTCACTTTTGTTCCTCATTTGGTACCAATGATTCGAGGCATTCACTCGACCTTGTACGCAACAATTTTGCCTGAGGCGAGAGATACGGATTTTCAGGCGTTGTATGAAAACCACTTTAAGAATGAAAAATTTGTGGATGTGATGCCGCCAGGTAGTCATCCCGAAACCCGCTCGGTGCGTGCCTCGAACAAGTTGCGTATTGGTGTTCACCGGCCGGGAGGGGGCGATCAGCTGGTGATCTTGGTGGTAGAGGACAATCTCGTCAAGGGGGCGGCAGGGCAGGGGGTGCAATGCATGAACATCATGTTCGGTATTGATGAAACGGCAGGATTGATGCACATTCCAGTATTGCCCTAAGCCTACTGTTCCCGCATGGCATATTCCTTCTTTCCCTTCAGTTCTATGAAATTCAGGCTTTGGCGACGTCGCATGTCCGTGTCGTCGCCGAAGATGATGATCAGGACGCAGATGTATTGGCCGATGCGGATGATCCGTGCGCTCTTAACCGTGGTGCTCGGAGCGACCGCGATGTGGGCTTATGATTCGGGGAGGCTTTCAAGTGGAGGGGCACCTGAGAATACACGCGAACGACTGACGCAAGACAGAGAGCAGTTGGAAACGTTGACTGCAGAGCGGGACCGTTTTTCTACCACGGTAAATGCAGCGGAGAGCCAGCTCAATATTGAACGTTCGGCGCAAAAGCAGCTTGCCGCACAGGTCAAGGCGGTGGAGTTGGAGAACGTTAGGCTTAAGGAGGATCTTGCTTTTTTTGAAAGTCTTTTGCCAAATGCAACAGGGCCTGTAGGTATTAACATACGGCGTTTGAAGATTGATCAAATTGCCCCAAATCAGTTGCGTTATCGTTTGTTGATTATGCAAGGAGGAAAGGGAGATCGACGCTTTGTGGGCACTTTGCAACTTGCGGTCACGACTCTGCAGGATGGTAAAAATGCTATGATGACTTTTCCTTCTGTTCCTGCTGAACAAGAAAAATTCAAACTGAATTTCATGCATTATCAGCGCGTCGAGGGAGTACTGACCTTGCCGGAAGGGGCGTCGACCAAATTGGTCCAGGCACGTGTTCTCGAAAATGGTCAGGTACGGACGCAACTATCCGCAAATTTGTAAAGGAGAGCCATCATGTTAGGCCGCAAAAACAAAAGCACAATCGATAGTCTGATCGGCATTTCGACCACGGTGGAAGGCAATGTGCGCTTTAAGGGAGGCTTGCGCATTGATGGTCAGGTCAAAGGCAATGTCGTTGCTGAAAACGACGAGCCGACCATGCTGGTGATTTCCGAGCACGCCAAAGTGGAAGGTGAGGTGCGCGTGGCGCATCTGGTGGTCAATGGGGAAATCGTTGGCCCGGTTTACTGTTCCGAATTGCTTGAACTACAGCCGAAAGCCCGCATAACGGGAGATGTCCATTACAAAGCGTTGGAAATGCACGGCGGCGCATTGGTGGCCGGGAAGTTGGCACATGACCAGGTGGAGGAGCCGGTGTTGAAACTGGCGCTGTCCAATACGTGAATTTCGCACAGCGGCTATAATCAATTCATTGACTTTAGCAGGAGCTTAAAATGAATGCTGTTACTGAAATGCCCGCGCCGATTATTTTTACTGACAGTGCGGCGGAGAAAGTGGCGCAGCTCATCGAGGAAGAAGGCAATCCGGATTTGAAGCTTCGTGTCTTTGTACAGGGTGGTGGCTGTTCCGGTTTTCAGTATGGTTTCACTTTTGACGAAATCGTTAATGAAGATGACACCACGATGACCAAGAACGGGGTGCAATTGTTGATCGATTCGATGAGTTATCAGTATTTGGTTGGCGCTGAAATCGATTACAAGGATGACCTTGAGGGCGCGCAGTTTGTGATCAAAAATCCTAATGCGACGACGACTTGCGGTTGCGGGTCTTCCTTTTCAGCCTAAGATATTTCTGTGTCGTCCGAAAAGCGCAGGTGTTGCCTGCGCTTTTTGTTTTTCTCTGTCCTGCATTTTTAGATCCAAGCAGTGTGCTTCAAGCCGGATAGAGTGCGCCAAGAATGCGTAGGCCCTTTGCTCCTGTTACTGCTGGCAGGTTCCCGGCGAGTCGGTCGACGTGGCGTTTGGCAAGCCATGCAAATGCCAGTGCTTCTACATGGTTGGGCGGTACACCTAGAGCGTCCGTGGTTTGCACTTTTGCGGCATGGCCTCGCTCCATTAACGCATGTTGTAGCAGATGCATCAGATGGGTGTTGCAGGCACCGCCACCGCAGACATAAACGGCCTTGGCGTCGAATGCATGCGTGGTGATGGCGTCGGCCATGGTAACTGCAGTAAACGCCGCCAAGGTCGCTTGCACATCCACTGGCGCCATCTCGCCGCAAGTGATCAATCGTTTTTTCAGCCAGTCTAGATGAAACAGGTCGCGGCCAGTGCTCTTGGGGGGAGGGAGTGCGAGAAATGGCTCATCGAGCAATGCCGCCAGCAGCCCTGGTATGACTTGTCCACTTGCTGCCCATGTGCCGCTGGCGTCATAAGCCTTTCCTTGATGCGACATGATCCATGCGTCCAGCAGAACGTTGCCTGGTCCGGTATCGAAGCCGATTATCCGTTGTCCGCAATCGAGCACACTGATATTGCCAATGCCGCCAATATTGGCGACGACGCGGACTTCCATATCGTTACCGAATGCGGCGTGATGAAATGCCGGCACTAGAGGGGCTCCTTGACCGCCAGCGGCAATTTCGCGGCTGCGAAAATCGCCGACCACGTCGATACCGGCCAGTTCCGCCAGTAGTGCTGGATTGTTGGTCTGACGGGTATAACCCAGCTCGGGGCGATGCCGGATCGTTTGTCCATGTACGCCGATCGCGCGTATGTGCGCAGGTTGCGCATTTGCTTGCGTCAGCAACGTTTGGACGCAATCCGCATAGATGTGCGCCAGCGCATTGGCTACCATGGCTTCGCGATGAATTTCGTTGTCACCAGGGGCTTGTAATGCCATCAGCGCATTGCGTAGATCTGCCGAAAAAGGCAGATAAGCGGTCGCAACCGTTTGCATGGGGGCATCAGTCTGGAATGAGGCCAGTACGCCATCGACGCCGTCCAGGCTGGTGCCGGACATGAGGCCGATAAAGAGATGAGGTGGCGAGTAAGTCATAAAAAAATACCGTTCAGAGGCCGGATGATTGTACCGGCCCTTGAACGGTTTGTTTTGGGAAGACTCCTTAATTATTGGGAGGCGAGTTTGATGCCGTTGTCTTGTGGTGACAGTAACGCAAAGCGATGACGCATTTCATTGGCGACGCTGTAGAAACGCTGCAGTTCTGCACCGGCCAGAGGTTGCGCATTCGGTACGTCAATTGACATCGGGTCGCGTGGTTCGTTATTGACGCGGAATTCGTAATGCAAATGCGGTCCGGTTGACCAGCCAGTGCTGCCAACGTAACCGATCACTTCACCCTGGTTTACTTTGGCGCCTTTGCGCATGCCGCTGGCAAAACGGCTCATGTGTGCATAAAGCGTCGAGTAGTTATTCCAATGCTTGATCATCACTACGTTGCCGTAACCACCCTGGGTGCCGATGAAGTCGATAACGCCGTCACCCGCGGCCCGAATCGGCGTGCCAGCTGCTGCTGCGAAATCCACGCCTTGATGCCTTTTCCATTGACCGGAAATCGGATGGACACGCATCGAGAAGCCAGACGATATGCGGGAAAATTCAATAGGAGACTTAAGGAAAGCTTTTTTTAGCGCTTTGCCATCGAAGGTGTAATAGCCACCTCCCTGTTTGCTGCCAGGTTCGTCAAACCAGACTGTCTGATACTTGTTGTTGCCGTTATAAAACTCCCCGGCCAGGATGCGCCCAGCATAGAGATATTCGCCGTTTTGCCAGAAAGTCTCATAGACGACATTGAAGCGGTCGCCACGGCGTAGGTCGGAGGCGAAATCGATATTGGTAGAGAACATATCGACGATCTGTGACGCAACGCTGTCCGGGATTTGGGCGGCATCCGTTGCGGCAAACAGGGAGGACCTGATTTCGCCGGAGTGCATTTCGATGCGTCTTTCCATTTTTGCGGAGACTTCAGTTGCCGTGAAGCTGTCCCCACTGCGGGCTACGACGAGGTTTCTGAGCGGTTGCTCACTGCCTTCGTTCAGGACGGCAGTCAGTTGTCGCAATTGCCCGTCCTGGTTGGTTTGCGCCTGAACCCGGCGGCCGGCTTTGAGTTGCAGTACGTTATGTGCGATGCGGTCGGATTTGATGAAGGCCGCAGCTGCATCGTCGTGTACGCCCAGGCGTGACAGCAAGGTGGCTAAAGTATCGCCGGGACGGACTTTTTCTTCACGCAGATAGAGCTGTTCGTCGGATTGTAGTTTTGCAATTTGTTCGGACAGGCTGGGAACGGCAAGCTCTTCAGTGATCGATTTGACCGGCAGGTTTGCAGCGTCTGGTGCCATGGGGGCAACACCGGCCGCGCCAAATGCACAAACGGCCAGCATAAATGCAGATGCCGAGATGATGCGCGTCTTGCGCGACGAACCGAAAACATGCTTGCTGCTCGAGCACAGGCTCAGGATTTTGTCTTTAATGAGCATGCAATAAGTTAAAATTCGCTGTTTGACCTTAGGCTGTTGTCAAAGCTGTTACGTCACCCGATATTGACTCTGGGGGCGTACTGACAATACCTGAAGGGGTGATTCGACTCAGCTGTGAAGGCCGTCCGGTGCGGAGCTACGTAATAAAACGGTTCCTATGCCGGAAAGCGGGAGGGACTACTTCACAGCTCCTGTTTTCGACTTGCTGCTTTTGTTGCTGAAAGGCAATATTGAGAATAAGCAGCGATTATACCAAAACACATGGTATCGATTTTCTACCGCTATACCTTAATTTTCGTCAGCCCATGAACGATTCCCCAAAATTGCAAACGACTACTACACTCGTCCAGCCGCTGCCTTTGTCGGACTCCGTACAGGAAGCCTTAACAATTGCCAAACGTGGTGCCGACGAACTGCTAATTGAAGCTGAATTCGCACAAAAGCTTGCGCGGTCTGAGCAAACAGGCAAGCCCTTACGCATCAAGCTGGGTCTCGATCCGACCGCGCCAGATCTGCATCTGGGGCATACGGTCGTGTTGAACAAGATGCGGCAACTGCAAAACTTAGGCCACAACGTGATCTTTTTGATCGGCGATTTCACCTCGATGATCGGCGATCCATCTGGGCGCAATGTCACTCGGCCACCGCTAACCCGCGAGCAAATCGAGGAAAACGCCAAGACTTATTTCGCACAGGCGAGTCTGGTACTCGACCCGGGACGCACGGAAATTCGTTACAACTCCGAATGGTCGGATCCCTTGGGTGCGCGCGGGATGATTCAGCTTTCGGCAAAATATACTGTTGCCCGCATTCTAGAGCGTGAAGATTTTACAAAGCGTTTCAAATCTGGCACGCCTATTTCCGTGCATGAGCTGTTGTACCCGTTAATGCAAGGCTACGATTCGGTAGCCCTGAAGTCGGATCTGGAATTGGGGGGCACCGATCAGAAATTTAATCTGCTGGTTGGTCGTGAATTGCAGAAGGATTATGGTTTGGAGCCGCAGTGAATTCTGACAATGCCTTTGCTGGAAGGTCTCGACGGTGTCGAGAAAATGTCGAAGTCGAAAGGCAACTATGTTGGCATTACCGAGCCGGGAAATGTCATGTTCGGCAAGCTGATGAGCATCTCCGACGAAATGATGTGGCGGTACTATGATTTGCTGTCCTTCCGTTCGATTGCGGAGATCGCGCAATTCAAGAAGGATGTTAAAGGGGGCCGTAACCCGCGGGACATCAAAGTATTGTTGGCACAGGAAATCGTGACGCGCTTCCACTCAGCGCGGGCGGCAGAAGAGGCGCTTGCGGATTTCAACAATCGCGCTAAAGGGGGAATCCCCGACGACGTTCCTGAAGTCAGTCTGTCCGGTGCACCGCTAGGGATCGGTCAATTGTTGAAGCAGGCAAACCTTTGTCCATCAACCTCGGAAGCGCTGCGTATGGTGGAGCAAGGTGGGGTGCGGATTGATGGCGCTACGGTCAGCGATAAAGGGTTGAGGGTCGAAGCCGGGACCTTTGTGCTGCAAGTTGGCAAGCGTAAGTTTGCTCGCGTGACCCTCGCATGATTGCACTGCTGCAGCGCGTTCTCAGCGCAACAGTCGTGGTGGATAGCGTAACGGTCGGTGCGATTAACGCAGGGCTGATGGTATTGGTGTGCGCGGAACGCAACGATACAGAAAAGGAAGCCGATGCCCTGCTGGCAAAGCTGCTTTCTTATCGTGTGTTTGCGGATGAGGCTGGCAAGATGAACCGCAGCATCACCGATACACAAGGAGGACTGCTGCTGGTGCCACAATTTACCCTGGCCGCAGATACGCAATCCGGCACGCGGCCGTCCTTTACGCCCGCAGCCGCACCTGCAGAAGGGCGGCGTCTGTTCGATTATTTCGTGGATAAGGCGCGCGGCAGGCACCCAATGGTCGAGACAGGGCAGTTTGGGGCGCATATGCAGGTTTCATTGACCAATGACGGGCCCGTCACCTTCTGGTTGCAGATCAAGCCCGCCGTGCTGTCCTAAACGACAATATAAGTGTTTGGTCTTTCCAGCCGAACATTAAATCGAACATGTCATAGGAGGTTGCGATGCAACTTTGGAGCGATTCTTTCAAAGATGGGGGCGTGATCCCAGGTGAGTTTGCTTTTTGCGTGATAGACCCGACAACGCATGTTGCCTTGTCCGCCAATAAAAATCCGCATCTTGCATGGAGTGGTATTCCTGCCGGCACCCAATCGCTAGCCTTGATTTGCCATGATGGCGATGTGCCTTCGCGTGGCGATGAGGTTAATCAGGAAGGCAAGACAGTGCCAGCCGATTTGCCGCGCGTGGATTTTTTTCACTGGGTATTGGTGGATCTCCCGCCAAATCTTACTTCGATCGCGATGGGGCAATACAGTAGAGAAGTCACACCGCGCGGCAAGCCGGGCCGCGACCTCAGTGAAGGGCTTCTTGGCCGGCATGGCCTTAATGATTACACGAACTGGTTTGCTGGCGATAAGAATATGTCTGGCGACTATTTCGGTTACGACGGCCCATGTCCTCCGTGGAACGATACGATCGTGCATCGCTATACGTTTACGTTGTTTGCCTTGGATGTCATGGGATTGCCAGTGGCGGGTAAGTTCACGGGACAGCAGGTACGGGAGGCGATGCGTGGCCATATACTCGCCGAGGCAAAAATTGTTGGCACGTATACTCTCAACCCGCAATTGGCAGGCATGTAATTCGGAGCATTTGTGACAGAACTTCTATTGATTCGCCATGGTGAAACCGCATGGAATGCCTGCAAGCGGCTGCAGGGGCATCTCGATATTCCGTTGAATACGGAAGGCGAGAAACAGGCTACCGCACTGGCGCGTGCATTGCGCGATGAAGCGTTGGATGTCGTGATTTCGAGCGACTTGCAGCGTGCGCGCCAGACTGCGCAGGCAATCGTTGCTTATCGAGCGGGCATGCCAGTCCAGATCGAGCGGGGGCTGCGTGAGCGGTGTTATGGTGCATTCGAGGGTTTGTTGTACACGGAAATCAGGCAACGTTATCCGGACGATTATGCCGCCTGGCAGAGGCGCGACATGGATGTGCGGTTTCCGCAAGGCGTGCATGTCGCGGAAACCCTGCGTGAATTTTCCCAGCGCGTCATCAACACGATTACACGCCTCATGACGGACGGTAAATATCGGCGCGTAGCGCTGGTTTCACACGGTGGCGTACTGGAGTGCGTTTATCGTGCCGCACAGGGATTGGGCTTTGCGCATGCGCGGGATTTTCATATTTTTAATGCCAGTATTAATCGTTTTACTTGGGATGAGACAGCACTGAAGCTGGTGCAATGGGGCGATGTACGGCATCTCTAAGAGGTAGAAATGGCGACGCTGGATGAAATCGAACGCGGCTAGGAAAGACTGGGCGACGGCTATTGCACGGCTGTCGCTGCAATTTGATTGAATCGCCAGTGGGCTAAAATAGCGGTTTCTTTGCATCATCCTCCATTTCCGTGAAACTCGGACCATATATCCTTCGCAATAATGTTTTCGTCGCGCCGATGGCCGGTGTGACGGATCGACCTTTCCGCCAGTTGTGCAAGCAACTCGGCGCGGGATATGCCGTGTCGGAAATGGCAGCGTCGGATCCGCGCCTGTGGGCCAGCGAAAAAACCTCGCGCCGTACCAATCACGATGGCGAGATGGAGCCGAAAGCCGTGCAGATTGCCGGTGCCGATCCTGCAGTCCTTGCTGCATGTGCGAAATTTAATGTGGATCGTGGTGCCCAGATTATCGATATCAATATGGGCTGTCCGGTCAAGAAAGTGTGCAACAGTTGGTGCGGTTCTGCGCTGTTGCAGAATGAAAAGCTGGTTGGCGATATTCTCGATGCGGTGGTCTCTGCTGTTGACGTACCGGTCACATTGAAATTCCGTACTGGCTGGGATCGACTGAACAAGAATGCATTGACGATCGCCCGCATGGCGGAGCAGAGCGGTATTGCCATGCTGACTTTGCATGGGCGCACGCGTGCTGACGGATATGGCGGTGAGGCCGAGTATGAAACGATCGCGGCTGTGAAGGCAGTGGTGTCGATTCCTGTGGTAGCCAATGGGGACATTACTACGCCTGAAAAAGCGCAATACGTGCTGAAAATAACGGGTGCGGATGCGGTCATGATTGGCCGAGCCGCACAAGGACGGCCATGGATTTTTCGCGAGATTGCCCATTTTCTGCAGACCGGTGAGCACCTGCCTGCGCCACTTGTGGCGGAAGTGCGCGCACTGATGAGTGAGCACTTACAGGCGCATTATGCGTTCTACGGCGCCTATCTTGGGCTGCGGACCGCCCGCAAGCATATTGGATGGTATGTGCGTGACTTGCCGGATGGCGAGGCATTTCGACAGCGCATGAACCGGCTGGAAAGCTGCGAAGAGCAATTGGCTGCGGTCGATACGTTCTTCGAATCACAATTGGAACGCGGCGAACGGTTACAATACGGCCTTGCCAAACAAAAACTGGCAGCTTGAATCTTTAAAAAATATCCATCCACTGCAATGAGTAAAGACAATATCCAAGACGTCGTCAAAAAGAGCCTTGAGAAGTACTTCAGGGATCTTGGCGAACAGCAGCCGTCGAATGTCTATGAAATGGTTATCTTTACCGTTGAAAAACCGCTTCTCGAAGCAGTGATGGCGCGCGCCGACGATAATCAGTCGCTGGCCGCGGAAATGCTAGGCATTAATCGCAATACGTTGCGCAAGAAGCTGCAGCAGCACGGCTTGCTCTGACGTTGCGGTGATCCATAACGCAAGAACGGTGCGCGCTGGTTGGCTTGCACTGTTTTTTCGTTATCCATCACTTTCCGCTAGTTCATCATGATCAAACAAGCGCTTATTTCCGTTTCCGACAAAACGGGTGTTCTCGATTTTGCTAAGGCCCTTTCCGCAATGGGGGTCAATATTTTATCTACCGGCGGAACAGCGAAACTGCTGGCCGACAATGGCGTGAAGGTGACGGAAGTCGCTGATTACACTGGTTTTCCGGAAATGCTGGATGGCCGGGTGAAGACGCTGCATCCCAAAGTGCATGGCGGCATCTTGGCTCGTCGTGACTTCCCTGAGCATGTCGCAGCGCTGGAAAAGCACGGTATCCCAACGATTGATATGGTGGTGGTAAATCTCTATCCGTTCCAGCAGACGGTTGCCAAAGAACAGTGCTCTTTGGAAGATGCGATTGAGAACATCGATATCGGTGGCCCAACCATGCTGCGTTCGTCGGCGAAAAATCACAAAGATGTGGTGGTGGTGTGCGATCCAGCCGACTATGGCCGCGTGCTGGAAGAAATGAAGGCGAACAATGGTGAGGTGGGTTACGACACCAAGTTCGCGTTGGCGAAGAAGGTATTTGCGCATACCGCGCAATACGATGGCGCTATTACGAATTATTTGACTTCGCTTGGTGAAGATAAGCAGCATGCGACGCGTAGCGCGTATCCGCACACGCTGAATCTGCATTTCGAGAAAGTGCAGGAAATGCGCTACGGCGAAAATCCACATCAGTCGGCTGCGTTCTTCCGTGATCTCGTTCCGGTCGCCGGTGCGCTTGCCAATTACAAGCAACTGCAAGGCAAGGAGCTGTCGTACAACAATATCGCTGATGCGGATGCCGCATGGGAATGCGTGAAGACGTTCGAGGAAACCGCTTGCGTCATCATCAAGCACGCCAACCCGTGTGGTGTCGCTGTTGGTGTCTCGCCGCTTGACGCGTACAGCAAGGCCTTGCAGACAGATCCGACGTCGGCCTTCGGTGGCATCATTGCCTTTAATCGCGAGCTGGATGGTAAGGCGGCGGAAGCGGTGGCCAAGCAATTTGTGGAAGTGCTGATTGCACCGTCCTTTACTGCCGAGGCGAAGCAAGTGTTTGCTGCAAAGCAGAATGTGCGCCTGCTCGAAATTCCGTTGGCGAACGCAGTCAATGCCTACGATTTCAAGCGCGTTGGTGGTGGCTTGCTGCTGCAATCGCCGGATGCAAAGAATGTGACGGTCGCAGAGTTGAAAGTCGTGACCAAGAAGCAGCCGACGCCTCAGCAAATGCAGGATCTGATGTTCGCGTGGCGTGTTGCCAAGTTCGTTAAATCCAATGCGATTGTTTTCTGCGGTAATGGTATGACATTGGGCGTGGGCGCAGGTCAAATGAGTCGCGTCGATTCTGCACGCATTGCTTCGATCAAGGCGCAGAATGCGGGACTGTCGTTGACAGGATCTGCGGTGGCCTCTGATGCATTCTTCCCATTCCGCGACGGTCTTGACGTAGTGGTCGATGCCGGGGCGAATTGCGTCATTCATCCCGGTGGTTCGATGCGTGATCAGGAGGTGATCGATGCGGCAGATGAGCGTGGAGTGGTGATGCTGTTTACGGGCACGCGCCATTTCCGTCATTAATTTGTTGACTACGGATGCATACATAACCGTCATTCCGGCGAACGCCGGAGTCCAGGGGCGTTAATCGACGCTTACAAGACACTGGATCCCGACTTTCGTCGGGATGACAGTAGTTTTGGAGAGAGTAGGGTTGGCGTATGTATATATGCTTGCAAGTGACAGAAATGGCACGCTGTATGTGGGGGTAACAAGTGAACTTGTCCAGCGTGTATACCAACACAAAAGTAAGCTCGCAGACGGTTTTACCTCCCGCTACAACGTCAACAAATTAGTTTGGTTCGAGCAATCCGATTCCATAGAATCGGCCATTGCGCGCGAAAAGCAACGCAAAGCATGGAAGCGCGCCTGGAAAATCGAATTGATTGAGAAGTCGAATCAATCCATACTGGAATGACTTGTATGCCGACATTGTGTAACGCAAGCCTTGCATGCTTCAGGGCCGAACTTCAATGAAAATCCTCGGCATCGACCCCGGCCTGCGCACTACGGGCTTCGGCTTGATCAACAAGCAGGGCAACAAGCTGAGCTACATCGCGTCTGGCACCATCAAGACCCCGGATGCTGATCTGCCACAGCGGCTGAAGGTCATTCTTTCCGGTGTTTCTGAAATCATCCGTACCTATACGCCCGATTGCGCAGCCGTCGAGAAGGTGTTCGTTAATGTGAACCCGCAATCAACGCTGTTGCTTGGGCAGGCACGGGGGGCGGCGATCTGCGCGTTAGTGAGTGCTGATTTGATTGTGGCGGAATACACGGCGTTGCAGATCAAGCAAGCGGTTGTCGGGCACGGCAAGGCGCAGAAGCAGCAAGTGCAGGACATGGTGCAGCGGCTGCTGTTGTTATCCGGTATGCCGAGTCCCGATGCGGCCGATGCGCTGGGGGTGGCGATTTGTCATGCGCATAGTGGCGACGTGCTGGGCACATTAGGAGGCTTGGCGCCGGGGTTGGCAAAGAAGGGGCTGCGTGTACGACGCGGACGCCTGATTGGCTAGGCCTAAAAATGCTTTTCCGCCTTGCGGGCGGCGATCTCGAACCGGTTATGCCAATAGGCGTCGCGCCCACGAATTGCAGCCCAGGCGCTGGAGGCAAGATAGGCTATCGGAAACACAATCCCCCAGCGCGCTGCTTGTTCAACGTGGACGAGCTCATGGCTGAGGACACGCAATGACAACCCATCATGCGCGGCGATGATCACATGACCGAGCGCCATTGCGCTCATTGCGCCAAACGGATGGTGATTCAACATGACGTCCGCACACCGCCCATGTGCCACGATGGCAAATGTCGGTCCACCCACTAATTGGACCCGTCCTCGACACAGCAGGACGGGTAACACAAACAGCAAACCGAGCGCTGTCAGCGGTAATGCCCAGATGATGCCGAGCATAGTGCCGATCCAAAAGAGAGGGCGTCGGACAGGGGGCTTATGTCGGAATCGTTGAGGTTGGTCGCGCATCTGTTATGCCTAGTGGTCAGTCAAGCTGAAACGACGGGAATAAATCGCGTCTTTTTCCGCCTAGTTGCGTTGCTCGTCGTTGCATAGCTCGCTATGCGGCCTCCTCGCGCATTGCCAGTCGAAAGAATCCATCGATTTCTTTCTCGCCGTTTCAACCTGACTGACTACTAGGACTAAGGTTCTCTCAGCCAATTTTAGAGTCGCCGTTAGAGTCTTTTTCCACGGAAAAAATCCTTGCCGTACGTTGAGTTGGGCGCGTTTTGAAATCTGCTGTCGCTAAGGCACGTGCACGGAGTAATTTTCCGATTTGTTCCACGCCTGACGGGCGCACTGCGGCGTTGCTCGTCGTCGCCATAGCTCGCTATGACGCCTTCTCGCCCTTGCAGGGCGCATCTGCGCTTGTAAGCGAAGACCGTTCCGCAGGCGGACAGCCTGCTGTCCGAAACCCCTGCTTCACCCTTGCATTGCATCCTGTCAGACGCGTCCAAATCAGGAAATTACTCCGTGCACGTTCCTAAGAAAATGTCCTGTATGATGCATCTAACTTTTTAGTTTGTTTTCGCTATGATAGGTCGTCTTTCCGGAATACTGCTTGAGAAAAACCCGCCCCAGTTGCTGATTGATTGCAATGGTGTCGGTTATGAAATCGATGTGCCGATGAGCACTTTCTATAATCTGCCTGCGCTGGGGGAAAAGATTGTTTTGCTTACCCACCTGGCAGTGCGTGAGGATGCCCATCTGCTCTACGGTTTTGGCAGTGTTGAGGAACGTAATGTCTTCAAGCAATTGATCAAAATCTCCGGGGTGGGCGCACGCACTGCCTTGTCTATCTTGTCCGGCATGTCTGTTGCTGATCTGTCGCAGGCTATCACGCTGCAGGAAGCGGGGCGCCTGACCAAGATTCCCGGTATTGGGAAGAAGACCGCGGAACGCTTGTTGCTGGAGCTGAAAGGCAAACTCGGCGCTGATCTGGGCGCGGTCGGCGGTGTATCGCATCATGATTCGACATCCGACATCCTGAATGCCTTGGTAGCACTGGGTTACTCCGATAAGGAAGCCATGCTGGCCTTGAAGCAGGTTCCCGCAGGGACGGGGGTTTCCGACGGCATCAAGCTTGCGTTGAAGGCACTGTCGAGAGCATAAGGGTTCACTGTCATGAGTATTCAGACCGACAATTTCACCGAACAGCGCATCATTTCTGCCACGCCAGCTTCCTCCAACGAGGAGGCGATGGAGCGCGCGCTGCGGCCTAAACAACTCGACGAGTATGTCGGGCAGGAGAAGGTGCACAGCCAATTGGAGATTTTCATTCGGGCAGCGCGCCAGCGGCGCGAGGCATTGGACCATACCTTGTTGTTTGGCCCGCCCGGTTTGGGGAAGACGACGCTCGCGCATATCATCGCGCGTGAGATGGGCGTGAATTTGCGCCAGACATCCGGTCCAGTATTGGAACGCGCCGGTGATCTGGCTGCGCTGTTGACCAATCTCGAGCCCAACGATGTGCTGTTCATCGATGAAATACATCGCTTGTCACCAGTCGTCGAGGAAATCCTGTATCCCGCGCTGGAGGACTATCAGATCGACATTATGATCGGCGAAGGGCCGGCGGCACGCTCGGTTCGGCTGGATCTGCAGCCGTTCACGCTGGTCGGTGCGACCACGCGGGCAGGGATGTTGACCAATCCTTTGCGCGATCGATTCGGAATCGTTGCGCGGTTGGAGTTTTACACACCGCAAGAACTGACGAAGATCGTTACGCGCAGTGCTTCGTTACTGAATGCCAGGATTGTTGCGGATGGTGCATTGGAGATTGCCAAGCGCAGTCGTGGTACGCCGCGTATCGCGAACCGTTTGTTACGCCGTGTGCGCGATTATGCAGAAGTCAAAGGCACGGGGGAGATTACCAAATCGATTGCTGATGCCGCCTTGAGAATGCTGGATGTCGATCCGGTCGGTTTCGATCTGATGGACCGCAAGTTACTGGAAGCGATTCTGTTCAAATTCAATGGCGGTCCTGTCGGTCTTGATAACCTTGCGGCTGCCATCGGTGAAGAGCGCGATACCATCGAAGATGTGCTGGAACCCTACTTGATTCAGCAAGGTTTTCTTCAGCGCACGCCGCGCGGACGTATTGCGACGCCGAGCGCGTACACGCATTTCGGTATCACCGCGCCGCGCGTCGGACCAAATGGAGACTTGTGGGAGCACCCCCCCGGTTAGAGCGATTTGACTGTGCGCAAAAGAGGGCCATCTCGGATCGAGCTGACCTTCCTTGCACGCGCATTCAAACCGCTCTAATGGTTGGGTGCGGGTACGTTCTTCATTTCGCACGTACCCCGTTCAAGCACTCTGCGTTTTATTGCTTTTGCAGTTTCGTAAATTGCTCGCGCAGTTTTTCCAAGGTGGCGCCAAAGTTCACGAGACGCTCCTTCTCTTGGGCGACGACTTGCGCAGGCGCACGGGCGACGAAGCTTTCGTTGCTCAGTTTTGAGTTTGCTTTTGCAATTTCGCTTTCGAGACGCGTGATTTCTTTGGAGATCCGTTCGCGTTCGGCCGCTACGTCGATCTCGACCTTCAGCATCAACTTCACTGTACCGACGATGGACACTGGTGCAGGTGACTCCGGTAACGTGTCAACGATTTGTACTTCGGACAGCTTGGCCAAGGCTTGCAGATAGGGAGCGAAAGATTGCACCTGCGCCTTATCGTTTGCCCCGGCTTCGATGATCAGCGGCACGCGCTGCGCGGGTGACAACTGCATTTCGCCACGCAGGTTGCGGCAGGCATCGGTCATGGCCTTTAACTGCGCCATCCATGTCTCTGCCTGTTCGTCGAGTTTTTCCAAGTTCGGCTGCGGATAGGCTTGCAGCATGATGGAGTCATTCGCCGCGACGGTGCGTCCGGTCATCGGCGCAATCTTTTGCCAGAGCTGTTCGGTAATGAACGGAATGATCGGATGGGCCAGTCGCAGCACCGTTTCCAGCACGCGGAGCAAGGTACGGCGCGTGGCGCGCTGTTGTGCTTCGGTGCCGTTCTGGATCTGTACCTTGGCGACTTCTAGATACCAGTCGCAATACTCGTCCCAGATGAACTTGTAGATCGCCGATGCGATATTGTCGAAGCGATAGTCGGCAAAGCCTTTTTCAACTTCGGCTTCGGTACGCTGCAGCAGCGACACGATCCAGCGATCGGCCTGCGAGAAATCACGCCCTTCCGGTCCACAGGTGGAGGGATCGAAGCCGCAGTCTTTGCCTTCGGTGTTCATCAGCACGAAGCGTGTCGCATTCCACAACTTGTTGCAGAAATTGCGGTAGCCTTCGCAGCGGTTCAGGTCGAAGTTGATGTTGCGGCCAAGTGAGGCATAGCTGGCCATCGTGAAGCGCAATGCATCGGTGCCAAATGCAGGAATGCCATTGGGGAATTCTTTGCGGGTTGTTTTGGCAATGCTCTCCGCCTGCTTCGGATTCATCAAGCCGGTGGTGCGCTTGGTCGCCAGCGATTCGATATCGATACCGTCGATCAGGTCGATCGGGTCCAGCGTGTTGCCTTTGGATTTCGACATCTTTTGGCCGCTGGCATCGCGTATCAGACCGTGCACGTACACTTTCTCGAATGGCACCTTACCGGTAAAGTGGGTCGTCATCATCACCATGCGCGCCACCCAGAAGAAGATGATGTCGAAGCCGGTGACTAACACCGACGACGGCAGGAACATCTTGTAATCCGGCGTTTCTTCCGGCCAGCCGAGTGAGGAGAACGGCACCAGCGCGGAGGAGAACCAGGTATCGAGCACATCGCTCTCGCGGGTGAGCGCCTTGCCGCCGGCTTTTGCCTTGGCGTCTGCTTCATTGCGCGCAACGTAGATATTGCCTTCTTCGTCGTACCAGGCGGGGATTTGGTGGCCCCACCACAGCTGACGGGAGATGCACCAATCTTGGATGTTGTTGAGCCACTGGTTGTAGGTGGTGGTCCAGTTTTCCGGGATGAACTTGATTGAGCCGTCCGCAACTTTTTCTAACGCGACGTCGGCGATCGACTTGCCAGGGAAGTAGGTGCCTTCCGGCGCGGGCTTGCTCATAGCCACGAACCATTGATCGGTCAGCATGGGTTCGATCACGACACCAGTGCGATCGCCGCGCGGCACCATCAGTTTGTGCGGCTTAACGGATTCCAGCAGGCCCTGCGCTTCGAGATCGGCGACGATTTGTTTACGCGCTTCGTAGCGGTCCATGCCTTGGTACTTGGCTGGCGCATTTTCGTTGATCTTCGCGTCCAGCGTCATGATGCTGATCTGCGGCAGGTTGTGGCGCTGGCCCACCGCGTAGTCGTTGAAGTCGTGCGCCGGCGTGATCTTTACGCAGCCGGTGCCGAATTCCTTGTCGGCATAGTCATCGGCGATGAGCGGAATGTCGCGGCCGGTCAGTGGTAAGGACAGCATCTTGCCCACCATATGGGTGTAGCGTTCGTCGGTCGGATCAACGGCGACGGCAACGTCACCCAGCATGGTTTCGGGGCGTGTGGTAGCAACAGTGATGTGGCCACTGCCATCGGCCAGCGGATAGCGGATATGCCACATGTGGCCGTCTTCTTCCTCGGAAATCACTTCCAGGTCAGAGACGGCGGTGTGCAGTTTCGGGTCCCAGTTGACTAGACGCTTGCCGCGATAGATCAAGCCTTGCTCGTACAGGCGCACGAACACTTCGGTGACCGCTTTGGACATCTTTTCGTCCATGGTGAAGTATTCACGCGTCCAGTCGGTGGAGGCACCAAGGCGGCGCATCTGTCCGGTGATGGTGGAGCCGGAGTGTTCTTTCCATTCCCACACTTTTTCCAGGAACTTCTCGCGGCCGAGGTCGTGGCGTGAAATCTTCTGTGCATCGAGTTGGCGCTCGACCACGATTTGCGTCGCAATACCGGCATGGTCGGTGCCGGGAATCCAGGCGGTGTTATGACCGCGCATGCGGTAGTAGCGAGTCAGGCCATCCATCACAGTCTGGTTGAACGCGTGACCCATGTGCAGGGTGCCGGTGACATTGGGCGGGGGCAATTGAATGCTGAATGCCGGTTTGGACGGATCGGTGGTGGCAGTGTAGTAACCGCGCTTCTCCCATTCGGTGCGCCAGTGTTTCTCAATGTCGGCGGGCTCGAAAGACTTGGCTAATTCCATGATTTCACTTATGTTTTTGCGAAACCAAGCATTATAAGGGAGACAGTAGCTGACATTGGCGGTCAGGAGCGTATAATTCGCGACATTGCTGTCGTGGCAGCTTCCTTGGTTCCTTTCTCCTTGTCAGAGAGGGACAGTCGGCAAGCTTCTTCGGCGCGAACGCTAGGGGTCCTGGCTTGCTGTATTGGCCGGGTGAGAAACACCCTCGAACCTGATCTGGGTAATGCCAGCGAAGGGAAGCATCCGGAAATCCAGTTCATTCTTTTTCCGTCGCTCCTTCGCGTTACCGTTTTAGCAAAGGAGCATCATGAACGCCAACCCGCAATTCCTCGCCGCCACCGCCAAGGTGGACGAAGCCGCGATCCAGCCGCTGCCGAATTCCCGCAAAATCTACGTGGAAGGCTCTCGCCCGGATATTCGTGTCCCGATGCGTGAAATCAGTCAGTCCGACACGCCGGCATCCTTCGGTGCGGAAAAAAATCCGCCGATTTACGTCTACGATACCTCCGGCCCGTACACCGATCCGGACGCAAAGATTGACATTCGTTCCGGTCTGTCGGCCTTGCGTGCCGGCTGGATTGCCGAACGTGGCGATACCGAAGAACTTGCGGGCCCGTCCTCGCAATACGGCATTGAGCGCTTGAACGATCCGAAACTGGCAGAACTGCGCTTCAACTTGCACCGCAAGCCGCGTCGCGCGTTGCCTGGCAAGAATGTATCGCAAATGCACTATGCGCGCCAAGGCATCATCACGCCGGAGATGGAATACATTGCGATTCGTGAAAACCTGCGTCGCAAGGAATATCTGGAAAACCTGAAAGCTTCCGGCCCGATGGGACAGAAGTTGGCTGACCTGATGGGCCGCCAGCACCCCGGTCAAAGCTTCGGCGCTGCTATTCCAGCCGAAATCACGCCGGAATTCGTGCGCGCTGAAGTCGCCTGTGGCCGAGCCATCATCCCCGCCAACATTAACCACCCGGAAATCGAGCCGATGATCATTGGCCGTAACTTCCTGGTGAAGATCAATGCCAATATCGGTAACTCTGCCGTTACTTCGTCGATCGGCGAAGAAGTCGAGAAAATGACTTGGGCAATCCGCTGGGGTGGTGACACCGTGATGGATCTGTCGACCGGCAAGCATATCCATGAAACGCGCGAATGGATCATCCGCAATTCGCCGGTGCCGATTGGTACCGTTCCGATCTATCAAGCGCTGGAAAAGGTGAACGGCAAGGCCGAAGACCTGACTTGGGAAATCTTCCGTGACACGTTGATCGAGCAGGCCGAGCAGGGCGTCGATTACTTCACCATCCATGCGGGCGTGCGCCTGCAGTACGTACCGCTGACCGCCAAGCGCATGACCGGCATCGTGTCACGTGGCGGTTCGATCATGGCGAAGTGGTGTCTCGCGCATCACAAGGAATCCTTCCTGTATGAGCACTTCGAAGAGATCTGCGAAATCATGAAGGCCTATGACGTGTCGTTCTCGTTGGGCGACGGTCTGCGTCCCGGTTCCATCTACGATGCCAATGACGAAGCGCAACTGGGCGAGCTGAAGACCCTCGGTGAATTGACACAGATCGCCTGGAAACATGACGTGCAGGTGATGATCGAAGGCCCCGGCCATGTGCCGATGCATTTGATCAAGGAGAACATGGATCTGCAGCTGGAGCAGTGTCACGAGGCTCCGTTCTATACACTGGGACCGTTGACCACCGACATCGCTCCAGGGTATGACCACATCACTTCGGGCATTGGCGCCGCGATGATCGGCTGGTACGGCACGGCGATGCTGTGCTATGTGACGCCGAAGGAACACCTCGGCTTGCCGAACAAGGACGACGTCAAGGAAGGCATCATCACCTATAAGCTCGCTGCGCATGCTGCTGATCTGGCCAAGGGCCATCCCGGCGCGCAAATCCGCGATAACGCTTTGTCGAAGGCGCGCTTTGAATTCCGCTGGGAAGACCAGTTCAATCTAGGTCTGGACCCGGACAAGGCGCGTGAATTCCATGACGAGACGTTGCCGAAGGATTCCGCCAAGGTGGCGCATTTCTGCTCGATGTGCGGCCCGCATTTCTGCTCGATGAAGATTACGCAGGATGTGCGTGACTTCGCTGCTTCGCAAGGCGTGTCTGAGGAAGATGCGCTGAAGAAGGGCATGGAAGTGAAAGCCGTCGAGTTCGTCAAGAGCGGCGCGGAACTCTATCGCAAGCAGTAAGCACTATGGAAATCGAACTGAACGGCGCGCCGCATGCGATCGGTGAAAACCAGAACGTGCAGGACTTGATCGCCTCGCTGGATTTGGCAAACAAATCGCTGGCGGTGGCGATCAACCGCGAAGTGGTGCCTCGGCACAAATGGGCCGAGCGGATGCTGCAACCTGCAGATCGTGTCGATATCGTCAAAGCGATCGGCGGCGGTTAGTCTTCTCCGTAAAGTTGCCTCCCCCTTGCAGGGGGAGGGGTAGGGCGGGGGTAGAGTGGTTGAACATACTAAGTCGGTGCTTTCAACCATCCTACCCCCATCCCAATCTTCCCCCTGCTAGAGGGAAGGAGTCCGTAAGGGGATTTTTTATGAATGAATCGAATATTCAAGACTCCGGCCTGACCATCGCCGGCAAAACCTATCGCTCCCGCCTTTTGGTCGGCAGCGGCAAGTATCGCGACCTCGAGCAGACCCGCTTGGCAACCGAAGCCAGC
>CBHCMF010000055.1:0-21753 GCA_965974465.1 uncultured Noviherbaspirillum sp. | reverse complement strand
GGAAAGTACGTCCGTTACGACAGTGCCCCTCTCCAATGCGTTAGCGTTGCAGCAAATGCAGACGTCTTCCATCGCTTCTGCAGCAACGGCGGTGCGCTCAACACCTTCAGCTGGCACCAGCTCCAAGCCCATCGTGCCCTCACCTATGAAGGATGCCTCGAATCCACCAGTGCCTGAGCTTGCGAAAATTATTCCAGCAGCGAAGTCCTTCGCTTCTACACCAGCGTCCAAGTCCGTTGACCTTACCTCCCCAGGTAACGGCAATAAACACATCAGGGAGTTGACCCCACAGCAGAAAGCCGAGAACGAATATCGCAAAGCCACATTATTGATACAGCAGGGGAGAGTGGCCGAAGCAATCGGTAATCTTGAAGCGGCATTGCAATTGGATGCTTATCATGCCGTGGCACGACAAACGCTCATCGGTATGTTACTGGAGCAGCGTCGTCTGGAGGATGCGTTGCGCACAGCGCATGAAGGCATAAGCCTGGATCCAAGTCAGTACGGACTAGCGATGATTTTCGCGCGGTTGCAACTGGAAAAAGGCAACTTGCGCTCAGCTATTGAGACACTGGAGCGCAGCTTGCCTTATGCGACAGATCAAGCGGACTACCAGGCATTTCTTGCAGCGATGCTGCAGCGCGATGGGCGGCACAAACAAGCGGTCGAACACTATCTTCAGGCATTGAACAAGGCCCCGCAAAGTGGTGCCTGGTGGATGGGCTTGGGTATCTCACTGCAGGCTGAACGTCGTGCGCCAGAGGCGCAAGAAGCCTTCAAACGCGCGAAAGCAACCAATACGCTGTCGGTTGAACTTTCGGCCTTCATTGATGCGCAACTTTCACAATTGCAGCGCTGAACTCAATTAGTGAGGGGGCTTAGATAAGCTCGCTTGCCGTAATAGGGGATAGCAGCGTGTCATGACTTTGCGGCACATAAGACTTGAGTCGTTCTAGGAGCATGCGGGCATCGCTCTCATGGAGCAATAATGCGGCCTGCTCAGCCTTTAGAAAACGCTCCGCCACAACATGCTGCAAAAATGCAATGAGGCCATCGTAAAAACCTTCAACATTCAACAGTCCGATCGGCTTGTTATGTAATCCGAGCTGAGACCAGGTAAACACCTCAAATAACTCCTCAAGCGTCCCAATGCCGCCGGGCATGGCAATAAAACCGTCGGACAAGTTCGCCATCATGGCCTTGCGCTCATGCATATCTTTCACGATATGCAGTCGCGTTAAACCATGATGCCCGACCTACTTATCCAACAAGGCTTTCGGAATGATTCCGGTTGCTTCGCCGCCCAATCGGATGACCTCATCCGCAATGACTCCCATCAACCCAACATTGCCGCCCCCATATACCAACCCAATGTTACTGTCGACCATAGTCTTCGCTAGCAAACGTGCTGCGGCCGCATAGCTTGGAGAGGCGCCGATGGATGATCCGCAATAAATGCAAAGTGTCTTCATTTGGAATTGCCAAAAAACGCCATGCTCGGCTTGTTCGAGTCGAATACAAAAACTGGATTGAGACATCATGCCAGAATACTGCTTCGGAGAACATCCGTTTGTACTTTGTTCTAACGGCAAGTTCCGTCGATCAGGCTTGCGTGCGGTCGCGGGGGCGTTTCCTTGGGATTGGAGAGGTGCTTTTCTATTTGTCGAGAAAAACAAGTGTGTCGATTTCGTGAATGACGCCGTTATCGGCCATGAGATCGCTTTGGATAACGTTGGCATTGTTGACGGTGACTTTCCCGTTGTCCGACATAAGGGTGATCGTTTCGCCCTGTAGTGTTTTTACTTTTCCTGGCTTGATATCAGCCACCGTGACCTTGCCGGGAATGACATGATAAGCCAGTACTTCCGCAAGCTTAGCCTTGTCTTTCATCAGTGAACTCATGGTGCCTGGTGGTAAATGATTGAACGCGGAATCGCTAGGGACGAAAACAGTGTACGGCCCTGATTTTTTCAACGTGTCGGCAAGGCCGGAAGCTTTGGCCGCTGCAAGAAAGGTTTTGAACGAACCCGATGTGGATGCAGTTTCCATTAGATCTGCTCCGTAAGCATGGGTAGCGAGGAACAACAGCACAATTGTCGAACTAAGTGTTGCGAACAGGCGTTTCATAAGACCTCCTTTTTTGCGCGTAGCAAAGACTCACGGCAATACCGCGAACATGTCATATAAGCTTGTTCAGGTGAGTTGCGGTTTGACCAGAAAAGTTCAAACCAAGGCATGTGTCGGGAGAAGGCCAAGCGAAAAATCAGCTTATATTGGACAACAGTGTTCCCGTTCCGCTATAGAATCACGCAACACTTTTATGCCGAGAGGCATCGCGGATTTCTTGGATGACTAGCGCCTGTATCGTCGGATCAAAGCCCAGAGCGACGTGCCCGACTGCCTGGCATTCCCTATTTTTCGCGCCTTCCAAATACGATGAAGTTTGTGGCGAAATAATATTGTCATGATGCGAGTAGATAGAGACAAACAGCCGATAGACCGCCGGACTCTCTCTTGCCGCCAATTGGCGTAGCCATACGCTGGCGAGACCTTCCTGCTCGGTAGCGGTCCAACACATTTGATGCGTATTCAGGCCGATGCCGAAATGGGCCAGGCCGGTACCATGATGCGGCGTGCCAAGAGTGATCACCTTTGCCACGTACGTGCTGCCGTGATCACGCAAATAAGCTCTTGCTACCAGACCGCCCATGCTGTGCGCAACGATAACGATTTTGTCGCAATGGGTTTCTTCGCACAGCTGTTCCACTGCTTGATGGATCGTTGGTACATACTCGTCGATGCCGCCGATGAGCGGCTCAAGGTCGACAGCGTGGTGCGTGATATTTGCCTTTAACAATGCCTTGCTCATCGGATGCCAGTAACCGCTGTTACAACCGTAACCATGAATTAGCAGCACAGGAAGACCTTCCGGGTTTTCAGGCTCTCTTTTTGCAAAATAGCGAAACGGCATAGTCCAAGAAGATGCCGTAATCGTCGCGCGGAACTCACCCGCGAATACATTACATGCTTGCCAGCGCCCAATCTGATAATTTTTCGGCGTCTCACTACGGTAACGCCATGCCAGAAAAAAGTTATTAGCAGTGATGAGTAATCGCAGAATGAAAATCGTACCAACACCGGTCAGTGCTGCAACGGTATCGCTTACATGAAACATGCTGGTCGCAACCAGATAAATGCCCACTGCAGCCAGGAGTTGAAACAACAGCAGCAGTCTGGTAATGCGGGTGACCATAGCAAGTAAAAAGGTGAGGCCTTGGTTTGCCTCTCCATCGCAAGACAAGACTAGTGTAGTACTCGTCGGCCAAGGCTACGCCCTGGAGCAAGTGCTTTTTTCTTACTGGACTACCTTTTCAGCTTCGGCGAAAGTTCCGGCGTACACACGATGCGTGTTCCAGCAAGGCGATCATGTAGGAATTGCCTGTGTGGATCGAAAAAAGCTGTCAGTGCACAGAGCAATATATTTGCTGCAGGAATGAATACCAGCATCCAGCTCTGCGCTCCCAATGCCCATGCTGCCGCAAGGCCGGGCAATATCCAAAGCCAAGTAAGCAAATACCGGCCGAGCGCGCGCTTCAACCGGACTTGCTGTCCATCGCAGGTGACCAGCCGTATGCGCCACGTCTTCATCGCAAGCGTTTGTCCGCCGTGTGTCCAGAACCAGAGGAAATAAACACCAATCACCAGGAATAACCAGTACTGCATGACGCCGCGTAGATACAGCGCATGCCGTTGTTGCAGCAGAATCGAGAACAGGAAGCCAGACAAGAAAAGTACGCCGAACAGTAGCATCGCTTCATAGAGCATGCTGGCGAGGCGACGTCTTAAGGAAGGTGTGTTAGCCAAAGCTCGCTCTATTTTGAAATGGGCTGCGCAGTATATGGAAGCGGGGAAGGGCTGTTGACCTGTGGGGTAACGGGCCTCTCCAATGTCGGTTGAGGTGTGGCGTTGACCGTTGGCGTCCTCATGCTTTGCTTCCCGGGTGCCGCAGGCGGCAGAAGGTTGGTCACTCGCTTCTTCGACGCCGCATCAGCAGCGAGTTTTCTTTTCTCTTCCTCGGGCAGTTGCTGGTACCGTTCCCAAGTCGCTGATTTCTGGTGTGGTTCCAGATTTTTTGCGCGAGTGTAGCTCTCACGGGCCATGCGGCGTTGTTCCGGCGTAAGCTTGAGCCAGTCACGCATGCGTTCGTGCATGCGTTGCTGCTCGTGTGGTTTCATGGACGCGTATTTGTTACCGATAGCTAGCCACTTCTGCTTACGAAAGGTATCGAGCTTATCCCATTCACTGGCGAGCGGGGATAACGCCTGTTGCTGGATCGGCGTTAATTCCCTCCATAAGGGCTTTGCCAATGGCTGAGAGATCCTCACCGAAGCCGTTGGCGCCCCGTTATTTGATGTTGCATCTGGATGCGCGCCCGTGGCCGATGCTATTACGGCTGTCATTGAGGCGCCCCAAATAAACACTGCCCGCAGAAAGCGGGCAGCCGACGAGGTAAGCGCTCGTGTCATATTATTCTTCTCGGGATTCAAGGTAGGCATTGAAACCATCATCCAAATAAGCGGACAACGGAAGCTCGTCGACAAGTACGGCAGCATCCATTTCAGCAGTGTCGTCAATGCGGCGCTGTTGCTCATATTGATAGATATTTGACAACCCTACAATCAGTACAACAATTGGTACGGCACTCCCCATTCGTGCAAACCATGACAGCGGGTCATTGAAAAAACGAGCAACGCGACTCACTAGCAAGTGACCAAGCATCAACCCAGGCCACGGTAAATCTTTTTTCTTGTGGGAAAGTGCGACTTTGCGGGCCGATGCCAGTTTTTGTGCAGTGGAAGCCGGCAGCGCGTCAATGGTCTCATTCAATGCGTGCCGAACTTTATATGCAAAATCCAGTTCTTTTTTTATCTTCATAACGTGATTCCTTTGGCTCTCAGCGCTTGGGCCAATGCATGTGTGGCACGAGAACAATGCGTCTTCACGCTGCCCTCCGAACATCCCATTGCTGTAGCCGTTTCGGCCACATCCATATCCTGCCAATAACGCATGAGAAAAGCCTCTCGTTGACGCATCGGCAGTTTCTGAACCTCTTGTTCTATGACCGTCAGTACCTGAGCCCGTTCGATCTTGTCAGCGCTTGATTCGATGAGGCCTTCCTCCGCCTCATATGTTTCCAAGATGTCAAAAGTATCAGTGTCTTCCGCATCGTTTCTGCTACCTGAGAACAAGCTGATCCATGTACCGCGCACCTTTTCACGACGGAAATAATCATGGATAGTGTTTTGTAGAATACGCTGAAAAAGCAGAGGGAGCTCCGAGGCAGATTTGTCGCCGTATTTTTCGGCCAGCTTGATCATTGCATCTTGAACAATATCAAGCGCCGCCTCTTCCTTGCGAACCGCGTAAACTGCCTGTTTAAAGGCGCGACGCTCTACGCTTTCCAGAAAGTCGGAAAGTTCTTTGTCAGTTGCCATGCGGTACTGCGCATTGTTTTGCTGCTTGTCAGCAATAGGGTGAGGGGAATTTGATGCTGCTCGGCATGCTTTTAAAACAGTCCGCATCCTAGCAAAAAAGCCCCACGCTGTGCGCAAAATTTACGGAAACCGCTTGATTTCTAAGGATTTTGGTGGAATTTAGCTTGACCAAAATGGGGCAACGCATTAACGTATCACTCCCTTCCCACCCTTGAAGGATTGTCTTTTCGTGCGCGGCGCATAATGCTGCATTCCGATGAGGCGCGCTTTACTTTTAAAAGCTGTTTGCTCTAACCCACGCCACAAGCGTGAGGAATACGTAGTGGTACCTCAGATTCTTAGGCTGAACGAGTCGCGTTTAGCGCCGCTTTGAACCGCATCTACGGGTGTGCAACGAACCGGCGTGACCGCACAAAGAAGGGAAGCCTCGGTACTGTCGTCCCCAGCGATTCCGCCAGGAGAGAGCATCCGATCAATTTCCAATGGACCTTGAAAGGAACCTAGCAATGAGTTCAGAAATTACAGGCGCGGAAATACTCGTGCGCTGCTTGGCTGAAGAAGGGGTCGAACATGTGTTCGGTTATCCTGGCGGAGCAGTGCTCTACATCTACGACGCAATCTTCAATCAAGACAAGTTTCAGCATATCCTGGTACGCCACGAGCAAGCGGCTCTTCATGCCGCAGATGCGTATTCTCGTAGCTCCCAGAAAGTCGGCGTTGCCATTGTCACTTCTGGCCCCGGTGTGACCAATGCGGTTACCGGTTTGGCAACGGCTTACATGGATTCGATTCCGATGGTCGTCATCTCTGGTCAAGTGCCGTCGCACGCGATCGGACAGGATGCATTTCAGGAATGCGACACAGTGGGCATTACCCGCCCATGCGTAAAACATAATTTCCTCGTCAAGGACGTCAAGGACTTGGCGACGACGATAAAGAAAGCGTTTTATATCGCCACCACCGGCCGTCCAGGCCCGGTACTGGTCGATATACCGAAAGACATCACGGTTCAGAAATGCACGTTCGAGTATCCGAAGGAACTCGAAATGCGTTCCTACAAACCCGTCGACAAGGGACATTCCGGTCAGATTCGCAAAGCGGTGCAACTACTGCTTTCTGCCGAGCGCCCGATGATTTATACCGGCGGTGGTGTCATTCTCGCCAATGCGTCCGGCGAGCTGAACAAACTGGTCGACAAACTCGGTTACCCTTGCACGAACACACTCATGGGACTGGGCGCTTACAAGGCTTCTAGTGACAAGTTTGTTGGCATGCCTGGCATGCACGGCACCTATGAAGCCAACATGGCGATGCAGCACTGCGACGTGCTCATCGCTATTGGCGCGCGCTTCGATGACCGCGTGATTGGCAACCCCAAACATTTCGCCATGAATCCGCGCAAGATCGTCCACATCGATATCGATCCGTCGTCGATCTCGAAGCGTGTGAAGGTCGATATTCCCATCGTCGGCAACGTCAAGGATGTGCTCGTTGAACTGCTGGCGCAACTTGATGCCGCAGATGCCAAGCCCAATGCCCCGGCCTTGGCCGCATGGTGGCGCCAGATTAATGAATGGCGCGGCCGCGAGTGCTTGAAGTTCTCTACATCCGACGACGTCATCAAGCCTCAGCAGGTCGTCCGTAAACTGTGGGAAGTGACCAAAGGTGATGCCTTCATTACCTCTGACGTCGGCCAGCACCAAATGTGGGCTGCACAGTACTATAACTTCGACAAACCGCGTCGTTGGATTAACTCCGGAGGCCTCGGCACCATGGGCGTTGGCCTGCCGTACGCGATGGGCGTGCAAATGGCCAATCCGGGTGCAACGGTCGCTTGTGTTACCGGCGAAGCCTCGATTCAGATGTGCATCCAGGAACTGGCGACCTGCAAACAATACCACTTGACGCCAAAGATCATCCTGTTGAATAACCGATTCCTAGGTATGGTGCGTCAGTGGCAGCAGATTGATTACGGCTCGCGTTATTCCGAGTCCTACATGGACTCATTGCCTGACTTTAATATGCTCGCCGAATCGTTCGGTCACGTCGGCATGAAGATCGAAAAACCCGGCGATGTTGAAGGTGCACTGAAAGAAGCGTTTGGCATGAAAGACAGGCTTGTGTTCATGAACTTCATTACAGATCAAACCGAAAATGTCTGGCCGATGGTGAAAGCAGGCAAAGGCTTGACTGAAATGCTGCTCGGTTCGGAGGATCTGTAACATGCGACATATCATTTCTGTTTTGATTGAGAATGAAGCAGGCGCTTTGTCGCGTGTGGTCGGTCTGTTTTCTGCGCGTGGTTACAACATTGAAACACTGACTGTGGCGCCGACCGAAGACGCCACACTCTCGCGCATGACAATCGTTACCACCGGTTCGGATGACGTGATCGAGCAGATCACCAAGCATCTGAACCGGCTAATTGAAGTTGTGAAGGTGGTCGATTTGACCGAAGGTGCACATATCGAGCGCGAGCTCATGCTCATCAAGGTGCGTGCCGTAGGCAAAGAGCGGGAAGAAATGAAGCGTACCGCGGATATTTTCCGTGGTCGTATCATTGATGTCACCGAGAAGACCTACACAATTGAACTGACCGGTAACAAATCCAAGCTTGACGCCTTCATTGAATCGATCGATCGCGCTGCCATCCTTGAAACTGTCCGTACAGGTGGTTCAGGCATTGGCCGCGGCGAACGCATTCTCAAAGTTTAAATTCAGTATTTAAATCCAGTATCAACATCACGATAAGTTAGGAAGAGTAATGAAAGTTTTCTACGACAAAGACTGTGACCTGTCCCTCATCAAAGGCAAGAACGTCACCATCATCGGCTACGGCTCCCAAGGTCATGCACACGCACAAAATCTGAATGATTCCGGCGTCAAGGTAACGGTCGGTCTGCGCAAAGGGGGCGCCTCCTGGGAAAAGGCGAAGAACGCCGGTCTGAACGTCGCTGAAGTTAATGAGGCAGTAAAATCTGCCGACGTCATCATGATCTTGTTGCCTGATGAGAATATTGCCCAGGTCTACAATGAAAATGTCGCTCCGAACGCACGGCAAGGTGCGGTACTGGCATTTGCCCACGGCTTTAACGTTCACTACGGTCAAGTCGTGCCGCGCGCCGACCTCGACGTCATCATGGTCGCACCAAAGGCACCGGGACATACCGTCCGCGGTACGTATACGCAAGGCGGTGGCGTACCGCACTTGGTCGCCGTTTACCAAGACAAGTCCGGTAGCGCACGTGACATCGCGTTGTCCTACGCGATGGCCAATGGCGGCGGCCGTGCCGGCATCATCGAAACCAATTTCCGTGAAGAGACTGAAACCGACCTGTTCGGCGAACAAGCGGTACTGTGCGGCGGTACGGTTGAATTGATCAAAGCAGGCTTCGAAACCCTGGTTGAGGCAGGCTATGCACCAGAGATGGCTTACTTCGAATGCTTGCACGAACTGAAGTTGATCGTCGATCTGATCTATGAGGGTGGCATCGGCAACATGAACTATTCGATTTCGAATAATGCCGAGTACGGTGAGTACGTCACCGGTCCGCGCGTCGTTACCGAGGCCACCAAGGACGCAATGCGTCAGTGCCTGAAGGATATCCAAACCGGTGAATATGCAAAAAGCTTCATTCTGGAAAACAAAGCAGGTGCACCGACGTTGATTTCGCGTCGTCGCTTGACTTCTGAACACCAGATCGAGCAAGTCGGCGAGAAGCTTCGTGCAATGATGCCGTGGATTAAGAAAAACAAGCTAGTCGATCAGTCGAAAAACTAAGTCGTATGGCCGAAGCAAGCAGCAGCTTGCTTGAGTTGGATAGAATAAATGGGGCGTACACGCAAGTGTTGCCCCATTTTTTTAGGGGAAATGCATGTTTCGTGTCTCAGCAGTCATTGGCACTATTTTGTTGTCAATAAATTTGGTTACGGCACAGGCTCAAACGCCTGCCCAGACTACAGGGACTTTGGTCATCGTTCCAGCATTTGGCGAAGTGAAGCATCCCAACGATGAAGCACGCGCCATATTGATGATCGAGGAGCAGGACAAGGATAGGGCTACTGCGGCATCACGGGTCAACCAGAAGATGAAGCAGGGTACAGAGATCGTCAAACGGGAAGACCCTCAAGCCGTGCTCAAGACACGCGGCTATTACACTTTTCCAGTTTATGCTGACGAACAGCCGCAACCACGTCAATCCAAGCGCACGAGGCAGCTGATTGGCTGGCGTGCTGGCCAGTATCTGGAAGTTACCACGACTAATTTGGTGGATTTGCCGAAAACAATCGCTGCGGCACAGCAGGTCCTTGCGCTCGATAGTATTTCTTTTGGTTTGACCGACGCAACGGCCAAGAAACTTGAAGAGCAGCGTATTGCGGTTGCTTACCGGAGTTTGACGGACCGCATCGCTGCCATTGCCAAGGCGATGGGACGTAACGTATCCGACGCGCTCCTGGAGACAGTCGATTTCGAGGGTTCCGGTGCCTACGCTGCTCAGGAGTCCTCTGTGCTAAAACTCGCGCCTGCGGCGGACATGGGTATGGCGCAAGTGAAAGAGCCGAGCTTCGAACCGGGAGAAACGACGCTGAGCATGCGCGTTGTAGGCAAAATCAGATTTAAGTGATTGTCGCACGATTATTCGCAGGGGTTACATTTGCGTCTTGCTCGTCTAGAATAGCCACGCCTTTTACTTTTCATCATTAAACGGAGCGAAGTTGAACAATTATCCGCACCCTATCATCGCCCGTGAGGGCTGGCCTTTTCTCGGCATTGCCGTTGCCGCAGCCATACTAGCAAGCTATGTGTTTGGGATGTGGTCGATACCATTCTGGATCATTGCACTCTTTGTGCTCCAGTTTTTTCGTGATCCTGCCCGTACCGTGCCGCAAAAGGCGAATGCTGTTCTTTCTCCTGCGGATGGTCGTATTGTTGTCGTGGAAAAGGCTCAGGATCCATATGTGGGCCGTGAAGCACTTAAGATTAGCGTTTTCATGAACGTGTTCAATGTCCATTCGAACCGTGCTCCGGTCGACGGCAAAATTGAGCAAGTGCAGTACTTTCCGGGCAAATTTGTGAATGCAGATCTCGACAAGGCCTCCGTCGAAAATGAGCGCAATGCCTTGACTATCACGGCAGATAACGGTCAGGTTGTGACCTGTGTCCAAGTGGCGGGATTGATTGCTCGCCGTATTCTTTGCTATGTGAAGGCGGGCGACATACTCAAGCGCGGCCAGCGTTATGGCTTTATTCGCTTCGGTTCGCGTGTCGATGTCTATCTGCCGTTGACGGCAACGCCAAAGGTGACCGTGGGCGACAAAGTGTCCGCCACTGAAACAATCCTGGCTGAGCTGTGATCTTATTTGAATGTCATTAATACGGAATCGGCATGGCAACCTTCATTCGTCGTAAAGCGAAGAGTAACGCCGGGGTGGCCCCACGAGCAGCCCGCTTGAATAAGCGGATGCTGCATCATGTTCAACTTGAAGAGGAGGCCCAGTCGGCCGTTCCTGTCATACGTCGACGTGGTATTTACCTTCTTCCCAATGCATTTACTACTGCCAACCTGTTTTGCGGCTTTTTCGCCATCGTGATGGCGATGAACCAGAAATTCGAATACGCTGCTGTCGCAATCTTTGCTGCGATGCTGCTGGATAGTGTAGATGGTCGTGTTGCCCGATTGACCAATACGCAGAGCGAGTTTGGTGCGCAGTATGACAGCTTGTCCGACATGCTTTCCTTTGGTGCAGCGCCGGCACTGGTAGTGTATGAGTGGTCGCTGCTCGGCATGGGGAAGCTGGGCTGGCTTGCGGCGTTCGTCTATTGTGCGGGAGCGGCGCTTCGTTTGGCGCGCTTCAACACGAATATCGGCGTCGTTGATAAGCGCTATTTCCAAGGTTTGCCCAGTCCGGCAGCTGCGGCTCTCGTTGCTGGCTTTGTTTGGCTCATGCAAGATATCGGTGTTGCCGGTCCTGATTTGCGCTGGTTTGCCTGGAGCATTACCTTGTATGCCGGCCTCACCATGGTCACCAACGTTCCGTTCTACAGCTTCAAAGAGATCAACTTCCGGAAATCGGTGCCGTTCATCGCGGTTTTTGCGATCGTACTGATCTTCGTACTGGTCTCTAGCGATCCTCCAAAGGTGCTGTTTGGTATGTTTGTCTTGTACGGCCTTTCCGGGTACGTCGTTTATTTTTGGCGTTTATTCAAGGGAAAACCGGTAAGCATTGTGCAGACAAGTGAATCCGAAACGCAGGATGGAAAAGACTAAAAGGAAATGTCGCCTATGCTTGCCTCCTTGTCAGGAGGTAAGTGTATGGCAGTTGCCGCTCGGTCCGACTTCTTCTTGAAATGATGAAAAAACTGCTTTTTTATCAAACAGTTGCACTTTTTAATGATTCCGCTTATAGTTTTTCGCATGTCCCGCGAAATCCACATTTCCGTCTCCGCTTTTTCTAGCAGCCTTCTGCCGGGGCTGCTGTCGCTATTTCTACTAGTGCGTTAACGCGCGCTAAATCCCATATCCCCACAATTTGTGTAGTGTTAAGCCCATGTCGATAAGGATAAGGGCAGGCGAAAATCCATTTTAAGAACGGTCCGATTACCGAAATTTCCTAAAGGAGTGCAACATGGCCGATAAACTGATCATATTCGATACGACCCTGCGAGACGGCGAACAGTCGCCTGGCGCATCGATGACCAAGGATGAAAAAATCCGCATCGCTAAGCAGCTGGAGCGTCTACGGGTGGACGTGATCGAGGCGGGTTTTGCGGCTGCATCGCCGGGAGATTTCGAGTCGATCAAGGCGATTGCTAGTGTCATCAAGGACTCCACCGTTTGTTCTTTGTCACGTGCCAATGACCGCGATATTTCGCGAGCCGCCGAAGCCCTCGCTCCTGCAGCACGTAAGCGCATCCATACGTTTATCGCTACGTCACCGCTGCACATGGAAAAGAAGCTGCGCATGACGCCAGACCAGGTGTTTGAACAAGCAAAGCTGGCTGTGCGTTTCGCGCGTAAATTCACAGATGATGTCGAGTTCAGTCCGGAAGATGGTAGCCGTTCCGACATGGACTTTCTGTGTCGCGTCATTGAAGGGGTGATTGCCGAAGGTGCTACTACCATTAACTTTGCCGATACCGTGGGATACGGGGTGCCAGAGCTGTATGGTCAAATGATCAAAACTCTGCGCGAGCGTATTCCCAATTCGGACAAGGCGGTCTGGTCCGTACATTGCCATAACGACCTCGGTATGGCTGTTGCAAACTCCCTCGCTGGCGTGATGATTGGGGGAGCGCGGCAAGTGGAGTGCACCATCAACGGTCTGGGCGAACGTGCTGGCAATACCGCACTGGAAGAAGTGGTGATGGCGGTTCGGACTCGCAAGGATCATTTCAATCTTGATGTCGGAATCGATACGACCCAGATCGTGCCGGCATCCAAGCTGGTCTCGCAGATTACTGGTTTTGCCGTGCAGCCGAACAAGGCCGTTGTCGGGGCCAACGCATTTGCGCATGCTTCTGGCATTCACCAGGATGGCGTCCTCAAGGCGCGTGATACCTACGAAATCATGCGCGCGGAAGACGTAGGCTGGACTGCCAACAAGATCGTGCTTGGCAAGCTGTCTGGCCGCAATGCTTTTAAACAACGTCTCGAGGAACTGGGCATCGAGCTTGATTCGGAAACGGAAGTGAATGCCGCGTTCGCACGCTTCAAGGAGCTGGCTGACCGCAAATCCGACATCTTCGATGAAGACATCATTGCACTGGTCTCGGATGAACAGCAGTCACACGATAACGAATACTATCGCTTCGTGTCGTTGTCCCAGCATTCAGAAACGGGGGAAAAGCCCTCGGCTAAGGTTGTGTTTACTATGGATGGCAAGGAGTTGACATGCTCGGCGCAGGGAAATGGGCCGGTCGATGCAACGGTGAATGCAATCGAATCGGAAGCAAAGAGCGGCGCAGAGCTGCTGCTGTTTTCAGTGAACGCAATCACCACAGGTACGCAATCGCAAGGTGAAGTAACGATGCGTTTATCTAAAGCAGGACGTATCGTGAATGGAGTGGGAGCAGACCTGGATATCGTCGTTGCATCGGCGAAGGCTTACATTTCAGCACTGAATAAACTGCATTCGAAAGTAGATAAACTGAATCCGCAGATTTAAAAAACCTTAAATTGCAACTGGAGAGCGCCTGCTTAAGCAGGCGCTTTTTTATGCGTCAATCTGGTGCATGCACTAGCGGCGCGACATGCCGAACGGGAAACGAAGATCGGGATCAAAGCGCAGATCCGGGCCGTTGAGCATCTGTCGGACAATGCCTGCTTTGTCAAAATGCACATGCATGATCGAATCCCATACGTCATTTTCCTTGTACGGATAGGACCATACTTCAAGATCTCTCAGTGAAAGATACGAGGTTTCACTTGGCGTGCCAATAGTGCGCAAGATGTCGTCCTTGGTCGCTTCGCCGATCTTAATCGTGCTGAATTTTTGAACTGTAAGTACTTGCTCAAAGGATATAATTTTGCCTTCTGCGTTCACGCGAGCCATGTAGGTTTTCTGTCCCCAAGAACCCTGCGCATACTCCAATAAGCGGTCTTTGCCATCCTGATAGCGATGGGTGGGCTGGCCACGCTTGGCGATGAGATCTGACTCTGAATCACCAATATTGACAGGTGCAGGGATAAGGGCAGTACATGCACTCAATATTGTCAATAATGTTGCTAAAAAAAATTGGCCCAGAATTTTCACTGCATTTCCTTCATTCCATATGCATGGTTTGCAGTATTGAAAGATATTTATGCCTTGGCATCAAATTTCGACGGAATAGCAAGGAAGCCTCTAATTCAACCTTGTAAGTATTTGAATCTGCGAGTCATTTCCTATATACTGCGCGTCTTGGTCGATTTGACCAAGCTTCTTTATTAATTGTTCACGGTGTGTAGGGTTCCGACTCTGTTCACCGCATGTGAAAGGTATCTTATGTCAGTAGAAAACATCAACAAGGCCGCCATTATCGCGGATAACGCTCGTGGCGCGAATGACACAGGCTCTCCGGAAGTACAAGTCGCATTGCTGACTGCCCGTATCAACGAACTCAACAGCCACTTTAAAGCTCACGCCAAGGATCACCACTCCCGCCGCGGCTTGATCAAGATGGTGAATCGTCGCAAGAGCCTGCTTTCGTACCTGAAGGGCAAAGACGCAAACCGTTATCGTGCCCTGATCGAAAAGCTTGGCCTGCGTAAGTAATCTAGTTGCGCATTCCTCGATTTATAGACGAAATGCCTGCGTCAGTCCGCTGATGCAGGCATTTTGTCATTTAGCGGTTTAATTGATAGTGATTAATTAGGTCGTGTAGATGGTAAGTCATGCGTGACGTGCCATCCGTGGTGAGGTGAACGACAGCGCCTGAAAATCTGTCGGCAAAAATAGAAAGGAAACACCGTGTTCAATAAAGTTACCAAGACCTTCCAATATGGACAGCATACAGTCACGCTGGAAACCGGCGAGATCGCTCGTCAAGCATCTGGTGCTGTGCTCGTTTCGGTTGAAGATACCGTCGTGTTGGCCACCGTCGTTGCGCGCAAGGACGCGAAACCAGGCCAGGATTTTTTCCCGTTGACCGTTGATTATGTTGAAAAGAGCTATGCTGCCGGCCGTATCCCGGGTGGCTTCTTCAAGCGCGAAGGCCGCCCATCCGAAAAGGAGACGCTGACTTCTCGTCTGATCGATCGCCCGATTCGTCCGCTGTTCCCTGAAGGCTATCTCAACGAAGTGCAGGTCATCGTGCATGTCCTGTCCGTCAATCCTGAAATCGATCCTGATATTGCGTCGATGATCGGCGCTTCCGCCGCAATCTGCGTTGCCGGCATTCCGTTCAATGGGCCGCTCGGGGCTGCACGCGTCGGCTACATCGACGGCCAGTACGTGCTGAATCCAACTACGTCGCAACTCGCAAAATCTGAAATGGATCTGGTTGTTGCTGGTACCGAGCAGGCGGTATTGATGGTGGAATCCGAGGCGAATCAACTGTCCGAAGAAATTATGCTTGGTGCCGTGGTGTACGGTCACGATCAGATGAAAGCCGTAATCGACGCGATTCATGAGCTGGTCCGCGACGGTGGCAAGCCGGAAGTTCAGTGGAGCCCGGCGCCGAAAAATGAAACGCTGATCTCCCGCATTACACATCTGGCTGAGGCGAAATTGCGCGACGCGTATCAGACCAAAGACAAGCAAGCACGTACCGCCAAGCTCAACGCTGTGGCGACAGAGGTCAACGAGACGTTGGCCGCTGAAGCGGTATCGGCTGGTGCTACTGCACCGGATGCTGCCGAAGTCGGTAGTATTTTGTTCGATCTGGAAGCAAAAATCGTCCGTTCACAGATTCTCGATGGCGAGCCGCGTATTGATGGTCGTGACACGCGTACTGTGCGTCCAATTACCATCCGCAGCAGCGTGCTGCCGCGCACTCATGGTTCTGCACTGTTTACGCGTGGCGAAACGCAGGCATTGGTAGTGGCTACTCTTGGTACTGCACGCGACGAGCAAAAAATCGATGCACTGACAGGGGAGTACTCTGACCGCTTCATGCTTCACTACAACATGCCTCCGTTCGCCACTGGCGAAACGGGACGCGTCGGTACGCCGAAGCGTCGCGAAATCGGGCATGGACGTTTGGCTAAACGTGCATTGGTTCCAGCTCTTCCGTCGCCGGAAGAGTTTAGCTATTCCGTGCGTCTGGTATCGGAAATCACCGAGTCCAATGGCTCCTCGTCGATGGCGTCTGTTTGCGGCGGCTGTCTGGCATTGATGGATGCTGGTGTGCCGATGAAGGCGCACGTTGCGGGCATCGCAATGGGCTTGATCAAGGATGGCAGCAAGTTCGCAGTGCTGACGGATATTCTTGGCGATGAAGACCACTTGGGCGATATGGACTTCAAGGTTGCTGGTACTGCAAACGGTATTACTGCGCTGCAGATGGACATCAAGATTCAGGGGATTACCAAGGAAATCATGCAGGTCGCATTGGCACAAGCCAAGGAAGGACGCATGCATATCTTGGCGAAGATGCAAGAAGCTATGCCGCATGGTAAGGCTGAATTGTCAGACTTTGCGCCACGTCTGATCACGATCAAGATCAATCCTGAAAAGATCCGTGACGTGATCGGCAAGGGAGGTGCAGTGATCCGCACGCTGACAGAAGAAACTGGTACGCAGATTGATATCACTGACGAAGGTATTGTAACGATCGCTTCTGTCGATGCAGCGGCTGGCCAAGAAGCCAAGCGTCGCATCGAAGAGCTGACCGCTTCAGTCGAGGTGGGCAAAACGTACGACGGCATTGTTCTCAAGCTGCTTGACTTTGGTGCTATCGTTCAAGTCATGCCAGGTAAGGATGGCTTGTTGCATATCAGCCAGATTGCCAATGAACGTGTAAATGCAGTTGCCGATTATCTGAAAGAAGGTCAGCAAGTACGCGTCAAGGTACTGGAAACTGACGACCGGGGTCGCCTGAAACTGTCAATGAAAGCAGCGGCAGCAGAAGAAGGGGGCGCTGCCCAGCAACAGCAGTAAAAACATCGGAAGCGCTGCAGCCAGTCTGTCGTGCGCATCTGAAAGCCGTCCTTGCGAAAGTGGGGGCGGCTTTTTTACTACCGTTATTGCAGTGACGCGTTTTGTATGCCTCTGATACTTTTAGCTGTATTGCATGGGCTTCTTGTTTTCTCGCTGAAGTAGTGGCGAGGGCGGGAAGACGGCTAGCTTTGTATCGCTAGATGGCATTTGGGTGGCATGGAATTGAAAAGCATTCTTGCCTTGCTTTTTGGCTCGGTACATCGCCTTGTCTGCATTTTTCAAAAGTGTCTGGCCGTCGTCGCCATCATCTGGATAGATGCCAATACCGATACTCATACTTAATCGATAGTCTTTGGCTCCAATACGTATGGGGCGCACAGCCTCGTCGAGAAGCTTTTGTGCGACATCCGCAGCATGGCATCCATCGCGCAGTTCTTCAATCAACACATAGAACTCATCGCCACCCATGCGTGCAATTTTGTCGGTGTGTCGTAGGCAGGAACGTAGTCGGCGTGCCATTTCACGTAGCACCAGATCACCTGCATCATGGCCTAACGTATCGTTGATCTCCTTGAATTGGTCGAGATCTAAAAACAACACAGCGAATTTTTCGCCATGGCGTTGAGCATTACATAGAGCGAGTTCAAGATACTCCTTGAACAGGAATCGGTTTGGCAATGACGTTAGTCCATCATAGTGTGCAAGATAGCGAATCTTTTCTTCAGAGGCACGGCTCTCGATGGCGATACCAGTAAGCTCCCTGCAGACACGAAGCAAATCGAGATCTGCTTCCTTGGGGGTGATTGTATTAAGAAAGTAGAGAGCGAAAGTGCCAAGTATCTTTCGGTCTTTTCCGAAGATTGGCCACGATGCGCAAGCTTTCAAGCCATGTTCCAGTGCTATCCTGCGATATGACATCCACAGGGGATCCGTTGCGATGTCATGCACGATGACCGGTGCTTTTCGAAATATGGCTGTGCCACAGGAGGCGTTACACGGACCGACTCCCATCTCACGTATGTTGTCTTGGAAGGACTGCGGTAAGCTAGGAGCAATCCAATTACTTAACTGCGTACCGGCATCGTTGAGCCGCAATATCGAGCAGAGACTGCCTACAAACTGACTTTCGGCGAAGTGGGCGATTACGGTCAGGATTTCCGGTAAGGCGGCTCCGGTTGCCACCATGTTGAGAATCCGATTTTGTGCTAGCTGTAGTATTTCAGAGCGTTTGCGTTGTGACTCTCGTTCATGGTTGGCAATCGCAAACGAAATGTCGCGTGTCATTTCCTCTAGCAAGCAAACGAGTTCGGCATCAAAGAAATCGCGTTCGATCGCATAGAGGTTGAGGGTGCCAAGTGTTCTTTCGTTAATTTGAAATGGAAAGCTGGCGATTGAGCCGCATTGGGCGCGTGCAACATTGGCGGGGCAATTCTGCCATTGCTGTCCATTGATGTCGTTGCAAATACTTGGTTTGTTTTCTCTCACTGCCGTTTCGATCACGCTGCGGCCTTGAAGCGTCAATTCATCCATCGATGTTTGGTGCTGAGGCAAGGCTTCAAGGCGACTTCCATGGACTGCAATGGGGAAGATATGCTTGGCATCCTGGTCGACTGACCCAATCCACGCCATCTGAAAACGTCCATGCTCGACGGCGATGCGGCAGATTTCATTAAGAAGTGCGCTGCAATCTTCGATGCGCACGATCGCCTGACTTGTTTGGCTCAGCGCAAAATAGAGGTCGCGTAGTTTTGCGATTTTGTTTTCTATCTGTTTGCGTTCATCGATATCGGAAAAAGTGCCGACCATGCGGATCGCCCGGCCGCTGTTGTCTCGCTCAACAACCCGACCACAGATATTTATCCAGCGCCATCCGCGTATGGCGTCTCTCAGGCGTAGCTCGGCTTGATAGTACACACTGTCGCCGTCCTGGCTTCCCTTGAGTGCTTCGTGCAGCCGCTTGCGGAAATTTTCATTGTCATCATCATGAATAATCGAACGAAGTGCGCTTGAAGTCCACGTCTTTGAAGTATCAAGCATCAGGCCCTTGAAGCTTTCGGCGAGCGTTCCGCTGAAATGAAGTTGATCATCTGGGATCGTCCAGTCAAAGGCAATCTGGCGAGAACTCTCGAGCGCAAGTCCGAGACGTTCATCCGTTGCAGTCGATTGCGTTCCCTTATTCATTGGCTTCTTTTCTGGGGGCAGAGTAAAAGCAGAATGCATGGCAGTTGCCTGAATGGTTACGATATTTCCGATTGGAAATAAAGGTGTGCTAATTAGTTCCCATTATTTTTGTAACTATGCAAGTTTTCTTTGTTACAAATGGGTAAAACCGAAGTTGACTATTGGTTTTTTAATGGGGCAAATTATTGTCACGCTTGAGAGCAAACGGCATGTTGTTCTGCGTCAATATAACGGCAAGGTTTTCGAGCATGAATTGTCCCTGCCATACAATGCGCTTTGTTTATTTGTCGAGACTAATTATGAAAGCTGTCGAGATTACACAGCCAGGATTGCCTGACGTATTGAAGATTTGCGAAAGGCCACAACCCCAGCTAAAGGCTGGCGAGGTACTGATCAAGGTCCATGCTGCAGGCGTTAATCGGCCAGATGTCATTCAACGTAAAGGGCACTATCCTGCGCCACCAGGCGCATCTGATTTGCCTGGATTGGAAGTTGCAGGAGAAATTGTCGATGGCGACCTTGCCAACAGTGCCTTTAAGAAGGGAGATTTGGTATGCGCTCTTGTGCAGGGAGGAGGGTACGCCGAATACTGCACGGCGCCAATAAGGCAGTGTCTGCCGGTGCCGAAAGGGTTGAGCGCAATTGAGGCGGCGTCGCTGCCAGAGACTTTCTTTACCGTCTGGAGCAACGTATTCGAGCTCGGGCATCTTTCTGGTTCGGAGACGTTGCTCGTGCAAGGGGGGACGTCGGGAATCGGTGTTGCCGCTATTCAGATGGCAACTGCTCTTGGGCATCGGGTATTTGCAACTGCCGGTAATGATGAAAAATGCCGTGCTTGCGAGGCGATCGGTGCCGTGCGTGGAATCAATTATCGGACTGAAGATTTTGTTGAGGTGATAAATACTGAGACCGGGGGTAAGGGCGTTGATGTCATTCTAGACATGGTTGGCGGCGATTATATACAGCGCGAAATCGACTGCCTTGCCGATGATGGACGCCTGGTGGTCATTGCATTATTGGGCGGCGCGAAAGCGACGATTGACCTTGGTCAGATATTACGGCGGCGCTTGACTATCACTGGATCGACGCTGCGGCCTCGCTCCATCGACTTTAAGGGCACTATTGGTGATAAGTTGCGAAAACATATTTGGCCGTTGCTCGAATCCGGCCTCATCAAGCCGATAATTTACAAGGTTTTTCCGCTTCAGGAGGCTGCAAAGGCACATGCTCTGATGGAAAGTAGTGTGCATATAGGAAAGATCGTTCTAAAAATAAACTGATCGTGGTATTCGGCTTTGAAGGGCGCTTCAATAGTGCGGAACATTCGAGATGCTTCCTCAGTCGAAGAGGGCTGCTTGGTTTGACCATACATGCTGCGGCGCGCTAGAATCAAGGGTTATTAAAAATTCAGGCCCTTTATGCGTCGTAAACTCATTGCCGGTAATTGGAAGATGAATGGCGGTCAGGCCGCCAACACCGTTTTGTTAAATGAGATCAAGGGTGAGCTTGGGCAGCCGGCTTGTGACGTTGCCGTGTGCGTGCCAGCGCCATATTTTGCACAATGCCAGGCTGCATTACGTACAAGCCCAATTGCCTGGGGTGGGCAAGATCTATCTGTCCATGAATCTGGTGCCTACACTGGTGAAGTGTCGGGTGCAATGCTGAAGGATTTTGGATGTGCTTACGTTATCGTCGGGCATTCTGAGCGCCGTTCCTATCATGTTGAAAGCGATGAGCTGATTGCGCGGAAGGCAGTGAGAGCGCTCAAGTCGGGCTTGGTGCCGATTGTGTGTGTGGGAGAGTTGCTTGCTGAGCGCGAATCCGGTCACACGGAGAGCGTTGTTGGGAGGCAGATCGATGCGGTGTTAGCGGAAATTGATGCTGCTGATCTCGATAAGCTTGTCGTTGCATATGAGCCGGTGTGGGCGATTGGCACGGGCAAGACGGCTACGCCGCAGATGGCGCAGGATGTGCATGCAATGTTGCGTGCCAGACTGGTTTCGAAAAATCCCGTGGCAGGGGCAAACGTGCGAATTCTTTATGGCGGTAGCATGAAGCCGGATAATGCCAAGGAGTTGTTGGCAATGCCCGATATTGATGGTGGCTTGATTGGTGGCGCATCGTTGAAGGCTGCTGATTTTCTCGCTATTGTCCGAGTCGCTTAAGTGCGTTGCGGCAGAATTAACATTAGATTGGAAAGTATGTAATGAGCGCTTTGTTCACATTCATTGTTGTGGTTCAGGTGCTGTCCGCGCTTGCGATCATCGGCCTGGTTTTGCTTCAGCATGGCAAGGGGGCTGATATGGGGGCTGCATTTGGTTCGGGTGCGTCAGGTAGTTTGTTCGGTGCGGCTGGCTCGTCAAACTTTTTGTCGAAGTCAACCGGGGTTGCGGCCACGATTTTTTTTAGTGCGACTCTGGCGCTTGCGTTCGTTGGGGGTAAGCGCACTGGTGTAACAGGCGGAGTCATGGAAAATCTTCCGGTTGCGCCTGCCTCA
>CBHCMF010000054.1:0-22123 GCA_965974465.1 uncultured Noviherbaspirillum sp. | reverse complement strand
TCGCCGCGAATCGTGGCTATCCCTATCCGTAATGCACGCCATGCGCATCTCTACTCGGACATGAACATGAATTTCGGCACCAAGAAAAACCTGCGGAGAGAGAAAGGCACCCGTAGCACGATGGCTGTAGACGGCAGAGACGGTGCAGTAGGTGACCGCAGTCGATGCACATGATTGGTTGCCACAAGCAGATACAAATGATGGCCCAAATAGCAATTGCAATCATCTGCGCCAAAAATGGCATGACAAAATGCAAGGGAGACGCTTTTCTAAAGATCCTTCACCTAAGGAAGTTAAAAAATTGTTCGACCTCTCAATACGACAATATCAATGGCTCGAATGAGAAGAATGAGAATCAACGATGGCGTTTAAACACCTGGATCGCCCTTGTTCTTCTGCTCTCAAATGCTGGCGTGACGCTCAACAGTCACGCCGCCTCCGCCAGACCTGAGCCAAAAACTATTACAGCCTGGACGCATGAAGATGCCGGGTCGCGTGAGTTCGACATACTCAAAAAAGCAGCCACGCGATTCAATCGTCAGCAACGCAAGTATAAGATCGAACTCGCCTCTTCCCTTCGCAGAGACTATGAAAAGTGGATACAACGTGAGGCGGCCACCGGCACGTTGCCATGTTTGGTGACATTAGATGGGCCGCACCTAGCGGAGATGGCATGGTCTCAGTATTTACAACCCATCGATCGGTTTGTCACACCAGAATTGTTGAAAGATTTTTTGCCATCGATCGTGACGCAAGGCACTTATCAAGGCCATCTCTACAGCCTGGGGCAATACGATTCCGGCGTAGTGTTATGGGGCAATCGCCGTTATCTGCTCGCCGCTGGCTTACGCATCCCCACATTGGAATCACCCTGGACTCTTGCAGAATTTGAAGAGGCGTTGGCTAAATTGGCTGCTCTGAAGGAAGTGGACTATCCCATCAATTTTTCCATCTACGTCAGGCACGATGAATTTTATTCCTATGGTTATGCACCGATCTTGCAAAGCTTTGGGGGTGATTTGATCGATCGCCGGAATTACCGTTCTGCCAAGGGAGTACTCGACAGTCCCCAGTCGGTGAAGGCCTTGACGCATTTCCAAAGCTGGGTCAAGAAAGGTTGGACGCGGGTCGTGTCTGACCGTCAAAATGATTTTGCCGACGGTAAAACGGCTTTGTCCTGGAGGGGGCATTGGGGCTATCCCCCCTATCACAAAGCATTAGGCAAGGATTTGGTCGTGATGCCCTTGCCGGATTTTGGACATGGCATCAAAACTGGCATGGGATCCTTGGCTTGGGGTATTTCAAGCACCTGTCGTGAGCCCGAAGGGGCTTGGGCCTTTCTCGCTTATTTACTCTCGCCCGAAGAAATCGTACGCATGACCAATGTCAACGCGGCCATGCCTGCGCGCTGGTCCGCCTTGGCACAGTCGCCATTGTATGGCGCACAGGGGCCGTTAAGACTCCTGGTACATCAGCTAGAAATAGGCGGAGTGCCTCGTCCTGCAACGCCCGTCTATGGCACGATCACCAGAGTCTTTGCCGAAGCGGTTGGCAATATTGTTGCTGGAGCCGATGTGCAATCTGAGCTTAGTCAAGCAGCCGACATGATTGACCGCACTATCGCCGCGAATCGTGGCTATCCCTATCCGTAATGCACGCCATGCGCATCTCTACTAGGACATGAACATGAATTTCGGCATCAAGAAAAAGGTGCTAGTTGTATTGATCGGGGTGCTGGCGCTGACCACTGCGCTCAATGCCGGACTTTCTTCTTACTATACTAATCAGCAAAATCAAGAGTCTGCCTTTGCCGCACTCAGTCGCGATCTGCTGACTTGGCAAAATGATTTGCAAGCATTGACGCAACATCTGAAACGCACTGCGCTTTCTACTGGCGGCGACACGGTGCTCTTGAACCAGTTGGCCGAACTGCTCACCCTTGAACTCAGTGTCGATGATCCGTTAAGGGTGAAAGACGCGATACCCATGGCGAGAACCTTGTCCTATAGTAAAGGTGTCTCCCTCAACCGCTTGTATCTGGTGTTGCAGACAGGCGGCTTTTCCAGTATCGCTGTCTATACGGACAACAAACTGAGCCACTATATATCCACTTCCGAGGTGGGCATGCTGGTGCGCAAAGGCAATACCCCTCCAGTATGGGCCAGCACTGCAGCCAAGCCAGGAGAGCATCCCAATTTCCAAAGCTGGCCTGCATGGACGGTGAGCCAGCCGCCGGCCACGATCGCACGCACCATTGGCCTGGTAAAACAACCGACTGTGTCCTTTGTTTTCCCCGCCCCCGATTTCGCCGCCATTGAAGTTATCGTTCCCTTGCAAGGCGTCATCGAAGAATACTGGCGCCCTTTGCAGCCACAACCTGTCTCTCGTATCGTCGCCGAGTTGACGCTTGCGAACCCAGAGCAGAGTAAAGGCATTCTCGCTTCCAACTGGCAACCGACGACGCTTGCCGTTCTGGTTTTCCGCAAACGGATTGACCGCGAAGCCCTGCAAGACTTGGCCACAAAAACAGGCAAGTGGCCGGTACTCTTTTCTCCGGATGGCCGCCATCAACAGCAACTCACCGATAGCAACTTAACGCCGACAGCCTTGCTACAAAAGGCGCAAGCCATCCGTCCAGGACAACACTCCCAAGTGATCCAGCAAACGGTGACGACCGATCAAGGATCATTTTATGAAGCCTTGCTGCCATGGCAATTCGAAAACCAAACGCGCATGATTCTGGGCCTGACCTCATCACGGGACAGCACGCTGCAAAACATTCGGCAAACGCTCACCGCCATCTTGCTCGCGGCGAGCCTGATCCTGGTGCTCAGTATCGCGGTCGGCATCTTTTGGGTCGGACGATTTATCGATCCGATTGTCACGCTGACCAATACCGTGAAACAGATTGGACTGAAGCGGCATCAGGGAAGCGAACAAGTGGTGGACAGCAGAATTGCCGCTGAAGAGCTGCAACCCATCATCATCGACGCTCCCGATGAAATCGGCGAGTTGGGCGACGCCTTCAATGGCATGATTGATGAACTGCGGCATGCTTTTGAAACCCTGGAACAGCGCGTACAAGCCCGCACTGCCGAGTTGCGGCAACAAACCCGCTATCTGCGCACCTTGATCGACACTCTTCCCTTATGGGTGTGGTTCAAGGATACGCAGCGACGCTATCTAGTCACCAACCAAGCCAATGCCACGGCCTGCGGTCATACCGTGGATGAGATGATCGGCAAACCGGACGAAGAACTATGGCCGCCGGAGATTGCGGAGCACTATCGCGTCGATGACATGGAAGTGATGGCATCGCATCAACGCAAGACGGCCGAGGAACCGATTATTGGACCCAACGGCATCGTCTGGATGGAAACCTATCGCGCACCGGTGGTCGATGAGGACGGCACGGTGCTGGGGACCGTGGGGGTCGCCCACAATATCAGCGAGCGCAAGGCCGCAGAAGCTGCACGGGAAGCCGCCTTGGCAGAAGCCGTGCGTCTAGCGCGGCAACGCAGCCAATTCCTGGCCCAGATGAGCCATGAACTGCGCACGCCGCTTAATGCCATCATGGGCTATGCGCAAATCCTGCGGCGCGAGCCACAACACTTGACCGAACGGCAAGCTAGCGGTCTGGCGACCATTCAAGAGAGCGGTCAGCATTTGCTTACGCTCATTAACGATATCTTGGACTTGGCACGCATCGAAGCCGACAAATTGGAGTTGTATCCATCAGCCATTAATCTTCCTCTATTCTTACGCGTGGTGGCGGACATCATCCGCGTCAAAGCGGAAGAAAAAAGCCTGTTGTTTACTTCCTGGACCTCGCCCGATTTACCCATCTCCGTGAACGTGGATGAAAAGCGCTTACGGCAAGTGCTACTGAATTTGTTAGGCAATGCGGTTAAATTTACCGATCATGGTGAAGTGACCTTGCGGGTGCAAAACGTGAGCCTTTCTCCTCCAGAAAAAAACAGAGATGGGGAAACCATGGCGCGCCTCCACTTCGAGGTAGAAGATAGCGGCATCGGCATGAACAATACACAGTTGGCGCGCCTGTTCCAACCTTTCGAGCAAGTGGGCGACATGCATCGGCGCGAGGGCGGCACCGGACTTGGATTGGCGATCAGTCAACAACTGATTCAGCTGATGGGTGGCACGATCCAAGTCAAAAGCCAATTAGGGAAAGGCAGCCTGTTCTGGTTTGAACTGGACTTGCCACTCGCTGCCGCCAAGGCAACCTTGCTGCCATCGAAGCGCACCATCACCGGATATGAAGGACCGCGCAAGAAAGTGTTGGTGGTCGATGATGTGCCACAAAACCGGGTCATGCTCATGGATTTACTGCATTCGCTAGACTTGGATGTCTCTGATGCAGAGAATGGGAAAGAATGTCTGGAACTACTCGACACGATCAAGCCCGACCTTATCATCATGGATGTCATGATGCCCGTTATGGACGGCCGTGAGGCGACACGCCAGATCCGTCAATTACCAGCATTTGCCAAGACGTCTATCATCATGGTCACCGCCAGTGCCACTCGTGAAGATGAATCCAAAGGCTATGCTGCTGGGGCGAATGCCTTTCTTCCCAAGCCCATTGACCAGGACGCCTTGCTTACCACCATCGGTGATCAATTAGGGTTGCATTGGCTTTATGAAGAAGCACCGCAAAAAGCGACTATTGAACAAGAAGAAGAAGAGGAAGTCGGCGACTACGTTGTTCCGCCGCCGGAGGAAATCGACAAGCTTCATCAACTGGCGCGGTTGGGCAATATGCGCCACATCAGTGAACGGGCTGATTATTTAAAAAATCTGGATCCGCGTTATACCCGCTTTGCCAACCAATTACGCAAGCTGGCGGAACACTACCAATCCAAAGCCATCTTCGCTCTGGTGGAGCGAATCCGTTCAGAACAAGAAGGGACGCAAACCGAAAATCCACCGGTGTAACAGAGTAAGCCGATTGGTCGGATGCATGGGCGAACATGAAGCGTGGATCAACTGGCTCACGCTTCCGTTGCTAGAGCGGTTTGAATGTGCGTGCAAGGGAAGTCAGCTCGGGCCGAGAAGCGCAACCGTACATGAGGTTGAAGTGGGAAATGCGGGCGGCATGCCGCCCGCCCACGCAACGGCCCAGGCTTGCAAGCCTGGGGGCGCCCGGCAAGGGCGGTGAGCATCGCAGACCCGAGATGGTCCCCTTTCACCCACAGTCAAATCGCTCTAAAGAACAGGATAACGACATCTGACGTGGTATGAGGAGAGGTAACGTCAGCGAAAATTCGCGACCTGCCTGACCGCTCTTCCGGATGTGCTATCAGTCTGAAATAGAAATTCTCGATTCTCCAAATCAACGAATCAACGATAGTGTGACAGGTCAGCGCTATGGCATCGGCTGTCAGAACAACAGCGCGCTTTGCGTGGAAACGGGCTCTGCCGGGACATCCGTGTGCGTACCCCTGCCTGTGAGCTTTTCGATTCCCTCTTTCTTCTTTAGCGGGGCGATCGAGGCTATGCCCGGCACGGCCTTGGGAAGAGCGGTGCTCACGGTCCCGGCGTTGACGATCTTTAGTACATACCCTTGCTTGTACCCAGTGATGAAATTGCCGGAGTAATAGCAGGAGAACGCATCCCGCAACGCTGCTTGCTCGTCTCGACGGATCTTGTTCGCCCGTAAAAAGCAGTCCTTTAGAATTGCACTTCCCGCACGGAGATTTGCGCACGGTTCGAATGCTGTTTCCAGCGTCAGACCATATTTCGCAAAGTTATACTTGTTAACCTGCGCATAGCCGACGCTGAAGTTGTAGCCATTGCGCTGCAGCCACCGCGCCGTGGCAATCGCATCGTCGCGATTACGTGGCTGACGCTCAAGACGTCCACCCACAACGCCGATCGCATACGGGTTATAGGATGACTCAACGTGAACAATGCGCCTCATGGTATCTGTATGAACATCCGGGGCGCATTGTTGGGCAAGCAACAGGAAATCCATCATTACCTCTGGCCCCGTCGGTACGGCGCATGGTTGATAAACACAGCGATGATGCGCGCGAAGTGTTGTGAATCGAAGATGACAACCTTGTTATCGACATCGACCGACGCGTATCCAGAATCGCCACTGTTTCCCATCTGATAGCTGAAAAGGACCATAAGCACGTCACGTTATCTCCGCGTCTGCTTATTCTCGCGTACCGCCTGGCGGTTCACTTCCGGCCGTCCTTCCTTACGCGATGCATCACGGTCGTAGACCTTCACCAGCGGTTGGCGCTCAGCCCGCGAGGCCGCTGCTCTCAACTCCTGCCATTCCTCTTTGGATATCGTTTCGGACTTGCGCATACCCCAAGTAATGCGATTCGTCATGACTTTACTTTCGCCGATGACCTTGCCCTGTTCGTCGCGTTCTTTCACCTTGACAGTGTCTTGATGCCGACCTTGATAGGCCAATGCCACCTCGTCGCCGTCCTTCACATTCCCCTCATCCACGGCGCGCTTTAGATCAGCACCCCACACGATCTTTTCACCGTTTTCGGTTTGCAGCTTGACGTAGTAGCTTATATCTTTCTTCGGATCGTTTCCGTAGGGTGCCTCGCCGTGTTTCAAAACCTTGCCAACATAAACGCGGTTTTCCTGGAAGCGCTCTCTCGCATCCTCCACGGCCATATTGATGGCCTTCTCGGAGTCGCCTCGGTCATGCATGGTGGCCTCCAATCCTTTCAAAAACTCGCGCTGAGGTTTGGTCAAGCCACGCCGAAGCTCATCAACGACAGGTGTCTTGTCGACCGGAGCAAACTTTTTTGCGTAGCTTTCAAGATAGCTCATGCCTTCGTAGAGCGCATTTAATCGCTTGCCGGTGAGCGCCTCTTGCATGGCGTCTTTTACAGATAAGGTCGGCCTCATTATGTCTTTTTTAGGAATAGCCATGCCCTTATATGGCGAGCCCTTGAACATTCTTCTCGAATCCACATGGGTGACGATTATTTTCCGCGTTCCATCACGGAAACGGCTCTCCGAAATATTCAATCGCACCTGATTTAATAGCTTGTATGAGCTGGCTGCTACTGCGTTATTAACTTTAGTTGTCCCTTGTTCATCGTATATTTTTTGGAATATTTCTTTCTGATATCCGTTTATACTCGTAACCCTTGAGTTCGACAGTAGTTCTGGCAATTCGTCCACCGCCAATATGCGATCACTCTCTGAAAATGGCGCAATAACATAAACTTCACCACGAGTTTCAGCGGCAAAATTCTTAGAAGCGATTGCCCATAATCCATCATCTGGACGGTTGAAAAAGTCATTAATATCAGTTCCGCGTTTGGGAATGTCCTTTACTGTGACCTCGCTAATGGATGTCTTGTTAAAGGCTTCTGCAATAGCCTTCTCAAATTCCTTACTCTCCAAAAACTTTCCTACGGGCGTTTGACCAATCACACGTATGAACTCTCCCTGCTTCAACATACTTTTATTTATCGTCCCAGGTCTGATATTGCTATCGACAAGCCCCCCACTATAAAAAATGGTGACATCCCCTGGTGCATCAGCAGATACCTTCGCAACCAATTCTCTCAATTTTTCTGGAGTGGAATATTCTGCTCCATTGATTTTGAGCTCCTTGATTGCCTCTTCCATGGTTTGATATATCGCCATCAATACTTCTCCCTATTCAGAAATCAAAGTAAGCGGTATGGTCGGCGATAGTTGAGTAGATCCCACCATCTTTATAGGTCTTCAGTGCCTCCTTGAGATCAGTGACAATTTCCTCCAGATGGTTATCGAGAATCGCTTGACCTTTTGGATTCTCCGGAGGGTACATACCATTCCATGACCATGTCGTACTACCCTTTCCACCGTATTTGCCTTCCTCATCACGTTTCAAATCGATTATGAACCTCCCCCCCTTCCAATAAAAAGACACTTGCTGCTCGCTAGGTTCTTCACGATCCGCCTCCATCCATCGTAAATAAATATCGCGATCACGGTCCATGGTCCAAGAAGAGTCTCCAGGCGGCATAAGAAATTCTTTGTTGATTTCATCAATCCTGTATTTCTTTTCGTCTTCTGTTGGAATTTCTTCGTTCACAAATGCCATGATGATTCCTTCAATAGTCAATTGTTTTCCCATTAAAATGTAATTACTCAGCCAAAGCGAACCACTTGTCATAAGACATCATTTCTTCCTCAATTCCATTTTGAACTTCTGAGCCTTTATCTTTCAGCATATTGGGTATTGGTCGTTCGCTTAGTTATCCCCGCACCCGCTTGTTCTCGCGCATCGTCTCGTGAACCACTTGCGAACGTACGTCCTTACGTGGCGCGTTCTGGTCGTAGACCTTGACCTGTGGCTGGCGACCTGCTCGCGAGGTGGCCTCGACCACATTCTGCTTATCTTCATCCCGTATCGTTTCGAACTTGCGCATGCCCCAAGTAATGCGGTTCGTGGTGACTTCACTCTTGCCGATAACCTTGCCCTGTTCGTCGCGTTCCTTCACCTTGACAGTGTCTTGATGTCGGCCTTGGTAGGCCAACGCCACCTTGTCGCCGACCTTCACCTGGCTTTTCTCCATGGTGCGCGCTAGATCAACGCCCCATACGATCTTTTCGCCTGCTTCGGTGTGCAGTTTGACGTAGTAGCTCTTCTCGTTCTTTAAGTCGTTCTCGTAGGGGGCTGCCCCTTTCTCTAAGACCTTACCAACATAGACATGGTTTGCCTGGAAGCGCTCGGTGGCCCGTTCCACGGCCATGCTGATCACCTTCTCGGTGTCGCCCCGTGCGCACAAGACGGTCTTGAGTCCCTCCAAAGCAGCGTGCTGCTTTTCGCTCAAACCACGCCGGTGCTCATCGACCACAGCCGATCTGTCGACCGGTTCGTCCCGCTGCGCGGCCTTGCTGCTCCCCTCTTTCGCTTCCACGTGTCTGGCTGGATCAGGGGCTTGTTCATTGCTGTTCAGGCTCTTGTCCGCTTTGTGCTCGGCATCCTTAAGTAATGCTCCGAGCTTGGCTCGATCGATGTCGCTAGGCCGATATCCTTGCACTTTGATGCCGTTCAACGACGCTTGCAACCACACTTCTCGCTTGAACTCTTTTTTTCCCTTGATCTTGATCGGATCCCAGCCCTTCGCTTTTGCGAGCGCGACCATTGAACGAGCAACCTCGGGATCGTTGTGCCTGGTCGCCAACCGCTCGCCCTTGTCCTTAAAGGCCAACTTACTTTCGTCCTCACGGAAGTAGTACTTGTTTTTTACATTCAGGTAATGATTGCGCAGCATCTCTGGCGCCACGAAGTCGTTGCCAGGCAGAACACGCTTGCTGCTTTCGCCTAACGCATTCGCCGCTTCGGTGTCGTCCTTGTGTTCAGTGGCAGATCGTTCCGTCGTAGCGTCGTCTGCCGTGTGCGCTGCATTCTTCGAGGCTTCCGCTTCGATCCGAATGTCGGCCTGCTGTGCCAGCAGCTCGACGGCCTTGGCTGTCTCAAAATCGATCCGCTGGAACTCGTTCTTGTACGCCGCATTGCGCATATTGTCGTGGATCACAATGGCTGCACCATACAAGCGCTCGGACGGTTCCAGCTTGCGCAGATCGTCCAGGTCCTTGTGCGCCATGCGACGCGCAGCCTCAGGATCGATGTCCTCAATGTCCCGCCCGCCCTTGCGTGCATCCTGGTTACGCGCGCCAATCGCCTGCTCGGCTGCAATCGCACGATTCTCGGCATAAGACGCATTGGCCTCTGGCGTGAAATCCGGCGTTTGCGTATTCATTGCGTACTGCCTACCTTGGCTGGCTGTCCGACGTCGTTGAAGGCGGTTGTGTCCATGTCCATCGTTTCGATTTCGACACGGCGGTTCTTCGCACGCCCCTCGGTCGTCTTGTTGTCGGCAATAAAACCGCCGGCAGGCATAAACGACCAGCGAATCTTATTGTGCGCGATGCCGTTGCTCACCAGGAAGCGGCGCGCATGCAGAGCGCGTTGTAGCGCGATCTGGCGGTCAATGGCATTGTCATTCTGCGCATCGGTACGGCCACGAATCTCGACGTGCTTGGCCTCACGGGCTGCTTTCAGAAGTTGCGCCTGAAGATCAGGAGACACATCAAAGTCTGTCTTGCCGGTCGGCTGTGTAACGCGGAACACAATCGATTGATCGCGCACTTCGATCGTTTCACCATCGTTGCCGAGCGCTCGCGCTGGCGCTGCATTGCGCTTGACCGGTGCAGCCGTGTGAGACACTGCCTGCGTTTTGGGATGCTTGTTTTCCTTATCCATTTGCAGCAGAACCATATACGCCTTCAGCTCGGCAATTTGCTTGTTGAGGCTTTCGACCTGCCGCGACAGCGCGGTGCGCTCGTTGTAGTTGGCAATCTCTTCAGCTGTCCTGGCCTTATAGTCGTCGATTTTGGCTTGTGTGTTAGCCGGTTGGCGATTGCCACCGTCAGGCACAACGGGCGTTGGTACCGAAGAACAGCCCACTTCAACGAAGGCGCAGGCGATGGCAAGGGTAATCATGGTCTTGTTCATAGCGAAGTCCTTATCTTTTCCATTCAGTTGTCTAGCGCCGTTAGGCGAATCGCATCAGCCTCCGGTGCGCCCGGGCGACGCAGTGTCGGCGATATCGGTGGTTCGGCTATCGCCGGTTCCTCGAAGTCGTCGTCCGGCGGTTCTTCTTCCTGCGCAGCAACGGTCTCGAACACGGGTTCGATTTCGCCGCCACCTGCGTCGTCGCCTACCCCGTCCCCCGTGTCGGCGCTTGCGTCCGCACCGAAATCGATGACACCAGCAGTTGGCGCTTCTGCCGCCTCGCCGGTCTTCTGGTCTACCCACTCCAGCTGCGAGAAAAACGCATCGACCAGGTCGGCAATCTGCTCCTCCGAGGGAGCATCTGGATTGTCGATGGTCGGTAGTGCATCCACATCGATGGCCAGCTTGGAAGGGTCAATCACCTCATTGGGCTTGGCTTCGCGCATGCGCTTCTCAGCCTTGGCCTTGTGCCGTTCGATATCCATTTGCGGTACCGGAGCAGCGAGTTCGTTCAGCACGAATGCGGCTTTTTCGAGCTGGTCTTTTGTCGGCAATTCCTTGCCGAGGGCACGCAGGGTCGGGCTCACGCCCTTTAAGCGGTCAATGAAGGAATGATCATCGAAATAGCGCGCCTTCTGGCAAAGGATCGGCTTGGTGTTCTCCAGCAAGATGATTTCCTTGTCCAGTCCAAGCTCCTTCAGCTCCTGCGGGAGCATCAGCGCCCGGCGTTGGTCGGAAATGTTCTCGCTCGACGATCCGCTATTGCCGCCCCAGGCGCGCGGACGGCTAATGCCTGTTGACACCGATTTTTCAGTGAAATAGCCGAGCATTTCGGAATAGTCATTGGCGTCCTTCTGCTCTCGCGGCGGATAGAGGATTTGCAGCGCGTGGTTTGTCACGAACGTACGGGTGTCCTTTTCACCGTACACCGATTCGAGCTGCGAAATGCTCTGAATAATCGGAAGCAGACGGAGGTTGTAGCCCGCGATGTACGACACTGCCTTCGCGATGATTCCTACTTTGCCAATCGCAGTAAATTCGTCGAGGATCAGCAGACATTGATGTTTCAACGTCGGGTTGTCCTGCGGTAGCTCTTTCGTATTCAGATTGATAAGTTGCGAAAAGAACAGGTTGATGAGTAGCGCGGCATCGGCAAGACGGTTAGGCTGGATGCCGATGTAGATGGACATCAGCTCCTTGCGCACGGCCGTCACATCGATATCCGAGGCGCTTGTCGCAGCATCGACGATCGGATTCGCGAAGATCAGCAGCGGCGCATTGAAGGTCGAAATAATGCTGCCGAGCGTATCATCCGGCGCGGACAAAAACCGACCGAACGCATCGAGGCATTCGTCGCTCAAGGCCTCGTCGCCATTCACCCGCGCACTGATGATGTCTTGAATGTACTCCTTGATCGGTTTTCCCTTTCCAGACCCTTGCCGCAGCACTTCACCAAATGTGCACGGCAGATCAGGCGTTTCCAGCAGATAGAGGACGAAGGCTAGAAAGATGTTGCGAGCACTGTCATTCCAGAACTTCGACTTTTCATCGGCATCGCTTGGATAGAGCACCTGCCCGATGGCAAGCACGTCACCCACACGGAAGTTGCGATCACGGCTGATCCCGTCGAGTGGATTCCAACGATGCGTGCGGCAGTCTTCCGCAAAAGGGTTGAAGAGAAAGACCTTTTGCCCATGCGCAGCACGGAAGCCCGACGTGAGCTTGAAATTTTCAAGTTTGATATCGAGCACCACGACTGAACCCGCAAAGTTCAGCAGATTTGGCAGGACAATGGCCACGCCCTTGCCTGATCGTGTCGGTGCTGCGAGCAGCACGAACTGCTGGCCATCGAACATCAAATACCGGCCTTGGTACTTGCCAACGATGATGCCGCGTTCCGCATACAGGCCTGCCTTGCGCACCTCGGAGGACCGTGCAAAGCGTGCGTCGCCATGCAGGGAGCGCTGTTTCCTGCTCAAAGCAGCCGCGACTATCAGCGGCCCGAGGTAGACCAAGATCGCGGCGGCGCAGGCGGATAGTTGCAGGCGTTTGCGCTGGACCGGATCATCCCCGTACCAATGCCAATAGGCAGCCCAGGTGTCGAGCGTGATGTTATCGGGCACTGATTTATTGAGGAGAAAATAGGCGATGCCGGCGAGGTATTCGGCGACAAAAAAACCGATCACTGCATACGCTAAAGCAGCCGACACGATCGCGATGGTCTTTGCCTTCATGATCGACCTCCGTGATGCAACGAGGCATCGCCAAAGCGGGTCAGCAGCTTGGCGATCGGATCGTAATGGACCTCGGCAACGTAGCGCTCCTTATGGAGCGCATTGCCTTCATTGTCATAAGCCACCCTGGCGACGACATGGACGATGACGTCAATGGTCAACGATACAAGGCGCTTGAGTGCATCTGCGTCGTAGATGGCGGCTTGTTCATGTTCCTTGCACATGAACACGTAGCGCTCGGTTGCAAGCGCACACGACTCGGCATGATACGAGGTGATCGAACCACTGTGCCCTGTCGTCAACAGCTTGAGGAAGTCGAACGCTTCCGCGCCCCGCAACTCGGCCAACAACACACGATCCGGTTTCATCCGCATGTTGCTCGCAATCAGATCGGAAGGCGTTACTTTCGCAACGCCTTGTCCCCCCTTCGAGTACAACAAATGCACGCGGTTGTCGTGCTTTGGCAAAAACAGCTCACGCACGTCCTCGATCGTGATCAGGCGCTCATGCGGCGGAATAGCTTGGCAAATCGTTTTCATTAACGTTGTCTTGCCCGATCCCGTATCGCCGACGACGGCAATGTTCTTTTTTGCGCGCACAGCGAGCTTGAAAAAATTGCTCAGACAATTATTCTCAAGGTGCTCAATCAGTTGCAGCTCGACTTTTTCGAGATCGTTTCGGCGTGTCTGCAGGTGCGCTGAGCGCGCCCACACGTAGCGGTTGAACGCACCGTCCTGTTCATACTCTTCGAGCGACTTGATCGACGGGCTTGGCCGGCGGATCGAGAACGACACGGTATCGTGCTCAACCGCTGGCGGGACCACAATCTGCACCCGCTCACCGCCGGGCAACATGGCCGACAAGATCGGCTTCTGCGGTCCGATTTCCTGCTCGGTGAACGTGGCGATGGCTTGCGCCAATGCCAATAACCTGTCTAGCGTCAAGTCTGGGGCGTCGAACGTCCGCCACGCAGGTCCGATCTCGACGAATACTTCGCCTGGCCGATTGATGACGACTTCGGTGGCGCCTTCTTCCTGCAAGAACAACATGAGCGGGCGCATCAGCTCTCGGACGAGCGTGTCTCTACTCAGAATATCAACGGGCTCGAACTGCATAGACACTCCCAAAGTAGAGGTCGCGGGCGACATAGATTGAGCCGCGATCCCCTTGGTTCTTGTACAGCGTGGGCTTGATGTTGATGGTGTTTTCAAGGACCTTTTCCGCCAGGTTGCTGCCTGTTTCTGTTGAGTTCTGAAACAGTGCCACGCTTTGCGTGCCGTTACCCCCGGCTTCCTTCGCCGTCTTGTACGCAATCGCATCCTGCACGAGCGACAGCAGGAAGGCCCCGCCGATACGCTCCCACCAGTGGTTGTCTACGTAGCCCCCCATACCGGCTGTACCCAGACCATCTGCGGCTGGCGAATTGAGGTTGATGACGACGCCATTCGGCGTCTTGATGCGCGTCCATAGCACGAATAAGCGACGCTGGCCTTGCGTCATTGCAGCAACATATTCCCCCGTCGCTTCCGAGCCGCGTTCGAGCAAGAGCACGCGACCGTTGTCGCTGTAGACGTTCTGAGACAACACACAAGACGCCATGCCAGCCATCTCGCTGACCAGCCGCATCGACAATCCACAGTCGATCGTACGGCCCTTTGGCAGGACCATATTGCGGTCGTTCATCATGGATGCCTCCACCATGGGCATTGTCGAGGGCGTTAGCATGGTTCCAAGCGACTCTGACGACGGCCCCGCTTTCTGCTGTTGACCGCCTTGCCCGCCCGAACCAGTCGATGCACCGGCCGGCTGCTTGCTTTGCACGTTCAACAAGTCCGCCGATGCAACTTGGCCAAGTGGCTGCTGCGTAAGTGCCATCGGCGCATTGGAGTTGGTCGAGACTGGCAGCAAATTGCCACCTGCCGGCGCCTCAGGCTCCGTCACAAGCACGTCGCCAGCGTAGCGACTCGGTGCCTTCGCGCCGCTCGACTGGACGCCGGGTACCTGTGCATTTGCGTGTGGCTGCACGGCCGGAACAGGTGGCGGGTCAGCATCAAAGGTACGGCGAGGCCCCACCGCGGCGGGTTTGTTCTCAAGCTTTGCAGCCTGTGCCGCAACAGCCTCATCGGCTTTTTTCGCGTCACGCCATTTGTTAAAGCTGAAAAGCGCGCCGATCAGCGCGACCATGATCACCGAAATGACAAAGATCACCTTGCCAAGCAAATTACCGGACGTGCCACCCCGGCTATTCACCGAAACAATGCCATTGGGATCGTGCGCTTGTGTTTGTGCGTCTGGGGCGCTGTTATTTTGTCGTTTCATGCTCTTTTCCTTGCTGGCGGACGGTTCTCTCAACGCCGTTAATCGTCGTGCCGTCCTTTGGCGGGACGCCATCCGGGTCGTAGCTATCGTTCCACACGCCTACCACGGCTTCGCCCAAGCGCAGCACGAAGCGGCGTCCAAGGCGCTGAACGACAGCCAGGTCACCTTCCATATGGAAGTTGACGCGCGACTCCTCGCCAGTCGGCGCGATGTAGTAGATGGTTGGGACTTCGCGGTTGGCAGCAAACCGGAAATACGTGAACCGACCGTCGTCAAACACCAGCGAGGGTGCGATTTCATCCGCTCCTTCAAGTATCTGCATTGAGTATTGCCAGTTCTTTGGCGCCGGCTTTGCCGTTGCCAAACGGTCATCGAGCAGTGCCTTTTCGCTCGCTTGCTGGTTGGCGGCCGTATTTGCGGCCTGCATGGCCATCAGTGCCGACAACGGCGGGGCGTGCACCGGATAGCGGAAGATCACGCGGTACATGGGCTCTTGTTCGGGTTCCTTTTGTTTGCCCCCCTTTTGTTCGGCCACTTTTTCCATCGTTACCTTTGGACCACGTCCATAGTCAACGTCGGGAAGCACGCGGAATTCAAAGCTGTAATCCCGCTTGTTCGTCTTCAATTCAAGGTTGTTGTGCGTGGCACCGTCCTTGGGCTTCAACCAAATTTGGTTCGTCCCGACATCCGCGCGCACACACCATTCGAGTTCGTCCTTCTTGCAATCAGCCGGGAATCCGGTGCCGGCTACATCAATCTTCTCGTCATCGGCGAGAACAATCCGCGTCACTGCGCCACGGCGAACCTTGATGACCGTCACGTCGTCTTTCTTGTAGGTGACATACCGCACGCGCGCATCGCGGTCACCAGGCTGGGGCACGTCGGCTGCGAGCACAGTGGGTGTGGCGCAGCCAGCCAGCAGAAGCACAATTAAAAGTCGATTCATGTTGTCCCCCTTTATCTCAATGCCGGGACGCTCGCACCGGTCACCGGCGCAATTTCAGAGACAAGCCGATAGCTGGTGACCCGATATCCGAGCGGATTCTGAATCAGGTCTTTTTCCTTCCCCGTCATCGTCGGCTTGTACTCGTAGGAAAGCGTTGCGACGAAGTACTGTGGCGGATCCGCCATTTCAGCCTCGACTCGCCTGGGTATTCTCTCAAAACGCACTACCGCTTTTGAGCTCACGTCGTCTTGCGAAAGCGTGACGCTCAGAACGTTGACACGCATTTCAAGTGCAGCCCCATACGTCTTGTCACGCGCATTCGGCCCCTCAAACAGCTTTGCATAATCACGGCCGACGTTATCCGCGCTAAGCGCGAGCGTGGTGTCATAATCGGCCTGCAAAAGCCTGTAGAAATATGACTCACGGACGACCACGTATTTCTGCGCCCAATGTTTATCCAGCAGCTCCTGATAGCCGACAAGTGCGCGGTCGTCCGCCGCGCTCACCAGCTCGACGTTGCCGGACGCTTTGTCGATAGCGAACACGTACGGCACGACGCGCTTGAACGGTGCCAGCGAGGCAATACCAATCACAGCGGCAATCGCGATCAAGCCCGCCCCACCCGCAATCGTCCAAGCCCGGCGCTCGGACATTTCCAACCGCGCTTGACGATCAGCCTCCCAATCGCGGCCTTTTTGGAAGAACGCCGCTTCCTCACCGGGCTTCACGATATTATTGTTGTCAGACATCATTGCGTTTCCTGAAGAATGCATAGCTATAGTTAATGCGGAGGTTGGTACACGAACGTGGATGCTGCGGACGGCGTGCCCTTCTCTGTCCTCTTTCGCTCTGGTTCCTTATGCGCCTGCGTTGCCGCAGTCGTATTAGCGCCATCCGTCACTGGTGTACTTCCAGCCTGAACGCGCGTTTGCGACTCGGCGCTCGCCGTTGAAACCTGCGGCTTGTTGTTCGGAGCCACCTCGCACACGGCTTGGCCTACGCCGCAGTATTGGCTCGTCACGGCGCTCGGAACGACTTGCTGTGTGGCCGGGTTGCTCAGGGCGTCGCCCAGCCCGCGCGCTTCCGCCAGCGCAGCGTACTGCTGTTGCATCTGTTGAATTTGCTGCTGCATCTGCTGGACTTGCAGCACCATCTGCTGATACTGCTGCCCCCAGGCCATGACGTCTTGAATGGCTTGCGTGACGTTGGCCGCATCGCTGATCGGAATATCGGCGTGTGCCGCCTGGCCACTGAAGAAGCCTCCTAGCAGAAACGAGGAAATGAAAACGCGCTTGATTGCTCTCATGATGGTTTGAATTCCTATTAAGCTGCACGCCGTATGTTGTCGATCACGTTGCTCTGATACTGTGGGGTGCTGCTGCCGCCTTCGCCGCTGACAGAATTAGATCTCAATTTGTTGTATGCCGCCGTGGCTCCACGCCATGCGCCCTTGACTGTGCCCTTGGCTCCGGCCTTGGCCCAGCCCATGTATTTGCCCGCCATTTTGCCCCCTATTTTTTGTGCTGCCGCCCCGGTAAGCGATGCGCCGCCAGACAACGCACCTGCAATCGGATCCAGATTGAGCAGGACATAGGCGAGAGCACAGGACACGATCAGTAAGGACACTGTGCCTTTTAAAATCTCCATAGTGCTAGCATCGGCGCCAATATCCGAAGCAACCTGGTGAACGATGGCGGGCAACATTGAAAGGCAGGCAGCGATCAGAACATTTAAAAATACGAAACTAAGCGCTTGGCCGATCCAGCTTTCCGCAAAACGCTGCGTGGCGGGAAACATAGCAGCAAAGATGAAAGCCGGGCCGACAGCGAAAACCAGCGCAAGGCTAACTTTCGCGATCATGTACATGGCCAAGCTGACGACAAAGAGAATCGCTTGCGCGAGTACCACAATAAGCAGGATTAAAAGACCGAAGAGCGCCTTACCGATGCTTCCTATACCGGCCTCGTCTATTAACTTCCATCCTGCATCCCACACACGTATGTAGGGCTCTGCCAGGTCGTCTATTAAGTTACCGATCGTCTTTGCCTTTGTATCGCTAAGTGCGGAAATAAAGTCGGTTTGAATTCCCTCCATGCCCTCAACAACAATTGCTTGAAAATCGCCGGCACTCAGCGCTATCCCGCTGATTACGGCAATTTTCAGCGATTTCCAAAGGAAGGTATGTAGCGAGTCCTGCGCCTCACCGCGCATGATCGCGTACCCCATGATCATGATGTAAATCGCTACTCCTGTGATGGCGATGGGCTCCAGCAAGTTGCACAGCACCTCGACCTTGTCGCTGACAAAACTTCCCAGAATCTCGTTGATCTTGGTTTCGACATCGGTTGCGACGCCCATGATTAGTTACCTCCTTGCATTGTGATTGCGCTGGGGTTGTGCGTGGACGTGTCAGTTGTGCTCAACGCCGGATGTCTGACCCGCGCGTTGGCCCCGACAGCGTTCAAGCAATCGACGTCGGCGGCGCGTGCCATCTCGTCGTCACACCGCTTCAGTTTTTCCTCCCGTTCTGTCTGGTGTTCCATGTACCACTCGACCGTTTGATGTAACGCATCAGAGGAGGCAGCCAACGGCGCAACAGCAGTGAAAGTGGCTATGCCAGAAATATGAATGAACAAGCTGGACTCCTATTTGATGAGTGCCCGTCGTTGGGCGATGCGCTGGTGGAAAATCGGTAGCCAGACTTTCGGATCGTCACCCACTTCTGCGCGAATGCTGTCAAGCAGCTCGACGTTATCCGTCGTCCCCGAGATCACATTGAGGATGTCGTTCATGCCACCCAGGTCAAACTTCACGACTGCTGACCTGTGTCCTTGCTTCACCAAAAACATACGGCTAGCGTCTCCCAAATTTCTGATGATGTTGTACTCAGCCTCAGTGACTTTGAAGCCCTTCACGTAGTCGTCATAATCCGCCTTCGGATTCGGCAGAAAGATTTGTGTGACGCTTTGCTCCACCATCGTCTTGCCAATACGATGCCCCAGCACGTCAGAGGGAGACTGCGTCACGAAGACACCCAGACCCGATTGCTTACGGATGGTCTTTTGCTTGTTGAGTGCAAAGTCGCTGAACATATCGTCCATCAGCGGCTTCCAGAACTCTTCCATGAAGTAGATAAACGGATCGCCAGTAATCAACGATTCGGTGATATGCAGCAGATACGCCATGATTGGCGTCCGCACTTCTGGATCGTCCAGGAACTCGGTGTAGTCGTAACCGAAAATATTGGTGCAAGTGAAATCCTGCGTGTCGCGCGGGTTGTCAAACACCCATCCAAGCGGTTGGCCCGCCGTCCACTTTTTAAGACGCGCCTTGAGGCTGTTATCGCCGGCGACCGGCAAGCTCTGCGCGACCGTTGAAAGGCGACGCAGCTCGAATGACACACTGTCGCTCATGACGGTTCGCACCGCATGGCTGATGTCATTCTCTTCCTTGGCCGTCAATGCCGGTGCGCTACCGTCTAGAGGCTTCACGAGCTGTTTCACCAGCTTTTCGCCAAATTGGATGTTGGCCTCGGTTGGTCGAAGCTGGAACGGATTGAATCCCGTGGATACACCGCGCTTGAGCGCGAAATACTTTCCGCCCATTGCCCGGATACCGATTTCCGCACCACGGTCCTTGTCAAAGAACACGGCGCGCAGACCCTGGTATTTCGTCGAAAACGCCAACAGAGACATTTCCAGCGCAGTCTTACCGACGCCCGTGGTGCCGCAGATGAATGTGTTACCTGGATATTTTTCGTCCGTAGAGTCCTTATCTTCGGGCGAAACGTGGAAATTGAGGTAATACGGTTGTCCGCTCGGCGTCTTCATCAACGCCAGCGCTTCTCCCCATGGGTTACCATCGCGTTTTCCTCGTGCAAAATTATGAAATGGGCTCAGGGACGCGAAATTACGGCTCGTGATCTTGGCTTCGCGCGGACGCATCGTCCAATTGCCAGGCAACTGCGCGAACCACGCGCACTCCGGGATAGCATCAATTACTGCCATCTTAAAGCCTGGACCGTCCTGCAATGACGCACGGGCATCGGCCATGTTTTTGGCCACCTGATTGAGTGAGTCGCCGAAGACAGCCAGGCTGTAGTGGTACTCTCCCACTTCAATCAAGCCGCTTTGCAGCATATCCATCGCCTCCTTCATTTCGACGATTTCCGTTTCAGAAGCATCTTCCGAGGCCTCGAGACGTCCTTGTTGCCGCTTAAGCGCCTCCATCGCGTCACGCTTGTTCAGGATTGAAAAGCTCTGCGTCTCGATGTACTCATAATTGCCGTAAAGGATGACGTTATTCATCCCCGGCTCTGAGAAATTTGGATACTCCTGGAAGTCCAGGAAGCCGACATATTTGCGTTCACTTGGATGCCAAATTTCGAGCATGCCGTTCTTATCGCCGAAGTGCAGCCGTGATGTCGGTAGATATTCGGCAATCTCTGCGCGCTGCATCGGCATGTCTTCCCACACGCCATTCGCGAGAAAACCAAGGAAGGACAACATTTCCGAGCACACATTGCCGTTCTTGGCGAACGTACTCAGGCGTTCCGGCTCGTAGCGAGACAAACTTGCTTCGAGTTGCTTTGCCATGTCGTCGAGCACATCCAGTGCCTCAGCCTCACGCGCCTTGATTTCCTCAAGTGTGCGTGCCATGCGCTTAAAGAGGCTCGCGACCTTCGATGGTGCTGGCCGATACACAACCGTCAGGTACAGCTCGGTCGCCATTTGTCGATAGGTGTCGAATGTCTTGTAGTAGCGCTCGTTCAGCTCTGCGCAAAATTCATTCTGGTACGTGCCGTTCAGGCGTTCGCGCACCGCGCGACGCACTTTGTGCGACCACACAGCCCACTGCCCGCCCCCGAGTGCGCGAAGATAGTTGACTAACCCTTCCTTGCGCGCGGCAATTTCATCGATATCGGCTGTCTCAAAGGAAATGCCCTCCAAGCGCCAAATGGCAATGTAATCGCCTGTGCGTTTGTTCTTAATGACGTTAGGGGTGACGTGGGTTCCGTGTGGAATGTAATCAGCCATCGGCACCTGTGCGTCTGCCACCTGTTTGAGTTGTACTTTTGGTCTCATGCCGCCTTCCGCCGCTTGTATCGGATCGGTGAATAGGAGATCGCTCCCCATAACATCCGGCTTGCTCGTTGCCGTCCCCGCATGCGTGCCCGCAGCAGCATCTGATGCAAGCGCTGATCGTCCTTCTTGGTCACTTCCCTCATCCACACAAAGATCGGTATGTAGACCATGCCAAGGAAAAGCGTCAGGTAGGGAGTGATCAAATAGAAGACCCAAACACCCACCAGCAAAAAGACACCGGTCACGAAGAGAAACGGGATCATGGGCACGTCCGCAAACATCGCGGGACGCGTGCATCCTTTAAAGATAGGCTCGCGAAAATTTTGCATGGCTTAAATCAACCAATCAACCACCCAGCGATGCCGCCTGCACCACCTACCAGGACGCCACCGATGACGATATTGCTGACTTCGCTCCACTTCGAATGCTGGAAGGCCATCTTGAAACCGGCCCACATGATTGCGATAGAGAAGATGGTTATGGCCACGCCGATGAGCAGGCCTTGCAAACTCGACATAACGGTGTTGACTCTGCTGATCTGAGCGAACGCAGGGCTAGAGGCCGCTCCCAGAAAGACAATCATGAGAAGCATCGACATGGTGTTACGGATGCGAGGAACTGCAGCTTGATTACTATTCAATGAAACCTCCAAATGGGTTAGCAGAAAAATTTGAGCTTTGGTTATGCGCTACGATTGTCATCATTACCGCCTTAGAACCAGCGCTCGTTGCACCCCGGCATATTCAACCGAGCGCTTGATTGCGTCAACAATACTTCCGTATAGGTGAAGCCGCTCCGCACAGAAGAAGATGTTCAGTCAATGGTGGCCGTACGCCAAAATGCGTACTGATTTGAAGTAAAGTTTTTGAGGTTCTGAAATCAACCAAGCTGATCAGGACAATCATTGTTGAGACATTTTTTCAGTGTTCTCACGGCTTGGATAAGGATGCTTTCAGTTGCCTGATTGCCTCGCTCTGGGATGATGAAAATGATCGTAGTGAACGTTTCAGTCCCCTCACTAAGCGTC
>CBHCMF010000053.1:0-22224 GCA_965974465.1 uncultured Noviherbaspirillum sp. | reverse complement strand
AATCGGTAACCGAGGGATGTTTCTTTCACATTCTGTTGTAGCAACTGCAAATCGTTCACACCCGCATTGATTCGCTTTTGCACATTGGGCGTGAGGACGACAGCAATCAGGCCGATAACACAGGCCACCCCAATTTTAGTGGCGCTCGCCCGTTTGAAGAGATTCGATACGATGAAAGGCATCAAGACCAACACTGCCAGCATGCCGCTACGCCCGTCGCCAGAAACCAGTCCGATCAAGAACAACCCCATCCCGCTGAGGTAAAGCAGCTTTCTGCCACGCTGCTCTTCGTGTCGATAAAGGATGGAGAGCAAGACAAGCCCCATCGCGAGGAACTGCGAATACAGAATGTAATTCCCCAATGCCGATGGTTGATAGATAAGACCAGCCCAACCGGCTGCTTTCGCTTGCACATAACAGAAGGCGACAAACATGCCGCAAAGATAGGCACGTATCCAAAAAACTACCGACATGCGGCTCGTCGCGAAGAAGGTCATGAACGCGAATACCCAATAATAGGCGAGCCCAAGATAAGACACTCCCAGTGTCGGATCATCATGAATCAACAAAGATAGCACTGGAAGAGCGGCAAGAATCAGTGCAGGCATGGACCATGGCAGCGCGCGCCATGTCTGTTTCGCATTGTTGAGCCCTCCATTGACGACCAACAATGAAAATGCAACAGCGAGCGCAACGAATAGCAGCGTTTTGGAAAGAGGTAAAAGAAAGAACGCCGCGCAAAATGCTTTGTCGGTTGCGCTTTGGAGTTTGCCAGAAGAATTCTTGTAATCAGCAAATGTCATAAATTCATGTAGACGTATGTGATGGGCAATGAAATAGCATGCTTATGCCTGAACGTCACAACGGATCCCGAAAAAGAACCAAAAGGGAATGCCCCCTCTTTCAGTACTCTACCATCGCCCCCTGTATGCCCAGCTTTTCAAACAACGACTGCTTCAGCCCATCCGCCGGCGCTACCCGCCACTCGTCCGACCACTGGATCTTGCAACTACCCACACCATCACGCGTGTAATGCACCACTAGCGGCAAGCCGGACTCCGACCGGTACGGCGACAAAATAGTCTTGATCTGTGCCGCGTCGACCTGGGTTGCCAGCGAAAAGGAAAATTCTTTGCCAAACTGCACCCGTGCCGCTGCGATATCCATCACCTTCTCCGCCGTAATACGCAACCCGCCGGAGAAGCGGTCTTCCGACACCTTGCCCAGCACTGCGAGGAATTCATCTTCCTTGAACAGATGCCGATTGGGATCGTACAAGTCGTTGTACACCGTTACATCGACCGTTGCTGTACCGTCGTCCAAGGTCACAATCACCATTTTTCCGCGTTGGGTCATCTGCACGCGCATTGCGCTGATGATGCCTGCAAGCAGACGCGCATCGCGTGATGGCTCCAGGTTCAGCAGCTTGGTCTTGATGAACCGGCGCACTTCCTGTGCGTAGGCATTGAACAAGTGGCCGGACAAATAAAAACCGAGCGCCAATTTTTCTTCGGTCAACCGCTGCTTTTCGCTCCAGGGCGTCACCTTCACATACTCCGGAGGTGTTTCCATATCGCTGTCCGGTCCGCCAAACAGACTGACCTGATTCGCGGACGCTTCTGCCTGTTCCGCACATTCCATCGCGAAATTCACAGACGCAATGAGCACGCCGCGGTCAACACCGAAGCTGTCCATGGCACCTGCGCGAATCAGCGCTTCAATCGTACGGCGGTTAATCTGCTTTTTATCGACCCGCTTGACGAAGTCGAACAAATCCTTGAACGGTCCGCCAGCCTGACGCGCCGCGATGATGGCCTCGATCGCGTTCTGACCAGATCCCTTCACCGCACCGAGGCCGTAACGGATCTGCGTCGCCTTCTTGCCTGACTCGCCGACCGGTATAAAGCGATAGTCAGACAAATTGATATCCGGCGGCAGCAGCTTGAGACCGCACACATCAACCGCATCCTCCACCAGAATCTTGACTTTGTCGGTGTCATCCATTGCCAGCGACAAGTTGGCTGCCATGAATGCCGCGGGGTGATGTGCCTTGAGGTAGGCCGTGTGATACGACAGTAACGCATAGGCAGCAGCGTGCGATTTGTTAAAGCCATAGCCCGCAAACTTTTCCATCAAGTCGAAGATCTCATCGGCCTTTTCCTGCGATAAGCCGTTCTTCGCTGCGCCCTCGCGGAAGATTAAGCGATGCTCTGCCATCTCTTCCGGCTTCTTCTTACCCATTGCTCGACGCAGCAAGTCTGCGCCACCGAGCGAGTAGCCGCCGATCACCTGCGCCATCTGCATCACCTGTTCCTGATACACCATGATGCCGTAGGTTTCGGCCAGGATGCCTTCGGTGCGCGGATCAGGATAGTCGAACTTTTCGCCATGCTTACGTCGGCAGAAGTCAGGAATCAGGTCCATCGGTCCCGGACGATACAAAGCCACCAGCGCAATAATGTCTTCGAAGCGGTCCGGTCGTGCATCCTTCAGCATGCCCTGCATGCCGCGACTTTCAAGCTGGAATACAGCGACCGTTTTCGCCTTGGTCAGCAGCTCGTAAGAGGCCTTGTCATTCAACGGCAGCTTCGCCAAATCGAACTCGGCCATCGCAGGATCGAGCTGCTTGATGTAGCGCACCGCACGATCGAGAATCGTCAGCGTGGTCAATCCCAAGAAGTCGAACTTCACCAGGCCGACTGCTTCCACGTCGTCCTTGTCGTACTGCGACACCACGCCGGCATCGCCACCTTGGGTGTACAGCGGACAGAAATCCGTCAGCTTGCCCGGCGCAATCAACACACCACCGGCGTGCATACCGATGTTGCGGGCAATACCCTCGACCTGCTGGGCAAGATCAAGTAGTTGCTTGACCTCCTCCTCCTTTTCCATGCGCTCCTTGAGCAACGGCTCCTCTTCGATCGCATCGGCAATCGTCACCAGTTTGCCCGGCTTGAACGGAATCAGTTTGGAAATACCGTCACAGAAGTTGTAGCCCATGTCGAGCACACGCCCCACATCGCGCACTGCGCCCTTTGCCGCCATGGTACCGAAGGTTGCAATCTGCGACACCGCATCACGGCCATAGCGATCCTTCACGTACTGGATCACGCGATCACGGTTCTCCTGACAAAAGTCAATATCGAAGTCAGGCATCGATACCCGTTCCGGATTAAGGAAGCGTTCGAACAGCAGGTTGTATTCGAGCGGATCGAGGTCGGTAATCTTCAGTGCATACGCCACCAATGAGCCGGCACCAGAACCCCGGCCCGGCCCGACCGGCACACCATTATTCTTCCCCCACTGGATAAAGTCCGCCACGATCAGGAAGTAGCCAGGGAATCCCATCTTGATGATGGTATCGGTCTCGAACTTCAGCCGTTCTTCGTAACGCTGCCGGTTCTTCTCGCGCTTGGCCTCATCCGGATACAGTTGAAGCAGCCGCTCTTCCAAACCCTCCCTGGCCTGCTGCACCAGGAAGTCGTCAAGCGACATACCATCCGGTGTCGGAAACAGCGGCAGCTTTGGCTTGCCCAGTTCAAGCTGCAAATTGCAGCGCTTCGCGATCTCGATGGAATTCTGCAACGCCGCCGGCATATCGGCGAACACTTCGACCATCTCAGCCTGCGTGCGGAAACACTGACTTTCATTGAAACGCTTGATGCGGCGCGGATTGGCAAGAATCTCGCCTTCAGCAATACAGGTACGAGCCTCGTGCGCGATGAACTCTTCGCTTTTAAGGAACTGCGTCGGATGCGTCGCCACCACGGGCAGTTTCAGTGTCGCCGCCAGTGCCACCGCCTTCCGCACATGATTATCCATGTTGGGTTGGCCGTAACGCTGCACCTCGATATAAAAGTGATTTGGAAAGATGGCCGCCCAACGCCGCGCACAGCGTTCCGCCGCTACGATATTGCCGTTGTCGATCGCCAGACCGACATCGCCCGTATGCGCCCCTGACAAGGCGATCAATTCACTTGCCGCGCCATTCTCCAACCATTCCGAGCGTAATTCCGCACGACCACGATGCACGTTGGTCAACCAGGCCTTAGACAACAGTTCACATAACTGCAGATAACCGGTACGGTTTTTACATAACAGCAATAGTCGCGAGGGCTTGTCGCGGTCTTCCTCGTTGGTTATCCAGACATCACAACCAGCAATCGGCTTCACGCCCTTGCCGCGCGCTGCCTTGTAAAACTTCACCATGCCGAACAAATTGGCAAGATCGGTGATCGCCAACGCAGGCTGGCTGTCTTTTGCCGCGGCTTTGACCACATCGTCGATACGTACCAGACCGTCGACGATTGAATATTCGGAATGGAGGCGGAGATGAATAAATTGGGGAGCAGTCATCACGCTATTTTACCGCGCTGGCCCGCTTCCAAAAGGCAAGCAAAAAAGCAATTTTGCGATGCCTCTTGGTATGCGCTCCTCTGGGCACCACGGAAAAGTCCCAAAAGATATTTCTTCCTCAGCCTGGGCGCAACCTGCCGCGCCCTCCCTGCAACCGTTTATAATTCCGGCAAATCAAAGACTTACCATCCACAGGATGCACTTTGCCTACCTTTTCGCCTCCGACGATTAAAGCGCCGTCGTACTGCCGCGCAAATGGAGTGCCAAGCGCATTCTTCTCCAAAAACTTGCTCTATATCTTATGCAGCCCAGCAACACCTACGTCAACATTGCCGCCTATAAATTTATTAGCTTCGACGATACAGTCGAAAAGCGTCCTGAGTTTCGGGCGCTGTGCGAAGAACTCGGTCTGAAAGGCACCATTCTGCTCAGTCCTGAAGGCATCAACTTGTTCCTTGCTGGCCTACGAGAGCCGATTGACCGTTTTCTTGCTTGGCTGCGTTCCGACGCACGCTTTGCCGACATCGAAATCAAGGAAAGCTATTCTGATCGTCAGCCCTTCACCAAAATGCTGGTCAAGCTCAAGCGTGAAATCATTACGATGAAGAATCCGCTCATCAAGCCAGAAGAAGGGCGAGCCCCCGCTGTCGAGGCGAAAACACTCAAACGCTGGCTGGACCAAGGCCATGATGATGCAGGCAAGCCGGTGGTGATGGTCGATACCCGGAATGCATTCGAAGTCGATGTCGGCACCTTCGTCAACACCGTTGATTACCGCATCGAAAAATTCAGCGAATTCCCGGAAGTAATCGCCCAGCACAAAGAGGACTTCACCGGCAAAACCGTGGTCACGTTCTGCACCGGCGGCATCCGCTGTGAAAAAGCGGCAATCCATATGCAGAATGTCGGTTTCGATAGCGTGTATCAATTGGAAGGCGGGATTTTGAAATATTTCGAAGAAGTCGGCGGTGAACACTACACCGGTGATTGCTTCGTATTCGATTATCGGACAGCGCTCAATCCGAAACTGGAAGCGACCGAAACGAAGCAGTGCTTCGCATGCCGTGCCGTGGTCACGCCGCGTGAACAATTGTCGCCCTATTACATTCCCGGGGAATCATGCCCCCACTGCAAGAAGGCAGTTCGCGAGGAAGTGCAGGCATAGTCAAACAGAAAAACAGAAGTAAAAATCATGTGCCAGTTCCGCAGACAATCCAAGCCGCGGGACTTTCGGCACGTAGACTTTCGGAAGGGTGCGCACGCTTATCGGAGCGCATCGCGCCCTTCACTTCGGGACAAGTCCCATGAGGTTTCAAAAAGTAAGCCCCCGCCTCGACAACAATTGAATGCGGTAGAATATCGGGCTCTACTGCTTGCTAAAGCAGCAATATAAAAACAACACGGCGCATTCCTCAGACCGACTCCTGATATTGATCCTGTAATGCGAACTCATCCTTTCTTCTCGGTCGACGTTGCCTTGCTTTTGCCTCAGGTTCCACGACCGATTTCTCAACTGCGCCTCATTCAGATGCCTAACCAGACCTTGTACTTCGGAGTCAGCCAATGATCTCAGGAGACATGCTGAGAGCTGTGATCGCGTACCGCGGCTTCATACTTAGCAGCATCAAACGGGAATTCCAGTCCAAGTATCGTAACTCGATTCTCGGTGCAGCCTGGACCGTGCTCAATCCATTGGCGATGATCTTGGTCTATACCGTGATCTTTGCGCAAATTATGCGCGCTAAACTGCCTGGTTCGGACTCGAGTTTCGCCTACAGTATTTTCTTGTGCGCAGGGGTATTGACCTGGGGCCTGTTCAGCGAAATCACGGGACGTGGACAAACAGTTTTTCTGGAATATGCAAATCTGATTAAGAAAATCAGCTTTCCTCGCATTTGCCTGCCGATCATTGTCGTGCTCAATGCGCTACTGAATTTCGCCATCGTATTCGGCCTGTTTACTGGCTTTCTTGTTGTCAGCGGCAATTTTCCCGGCCTGCCTTACTTGGCGATCTTCCCCTTGTTGGCCATCCATATCGTTTTTTCGATCGGACTGGCAATGGTGATCGGCGTGCTGAACGTATTCTTCCGCGATGTCGGGCAGTTTTTCGGTATTTTCTTGCAATTCTGGTTCTGGCTCACGCCTGTCGTTTATCCGCCGTCTATCCTTCCGGATCATGTCCGGGCACTGGTTGGGTGGAATCCGATGACCCCTTTGATGGGTGCGTATCAAACTATTCTCGTTAATGCTCAATGGCCGCAATGGAAGACGCTGCTGCCGATCACGCTGCTCGGACTGGCGCTGTGCGCCTTGGGCATGCGCCTGTTCCGCAAGCGCAGCGGAGAAATGGTGGATGAACTCTAATGGGCAGTATTCGCGTTTCCAATCTCGGCAAGGCCTATAAACAATACCCCACACGCTGGTCGCGTCTGGCGGAGTGGCTTATTCCTTTCCGCACACCACAGCACCGGTTGAAGTGGGTGCTGCGGGATATTAACTTCCATGTCGAAGCCGGCGAAGCGGTCGGTATCATCGGCATCAACGGCGCCGGAAAGAGCACGCTGCTGAAGCTGATCACCGGCACCACCCAGGCGACCACTGGGAGCGTTTCCATTAGCGGTCGCGTAGCCGCCATGCTGGAACTGGGCATGGGCTTTCACCCAGATTTCACCGGCCGCCAGAATGCATTTATGGCAGGGCAACTCATCGGTTTGAGCTATCAAGAAATAGCCGAGTTGATGCCGCAGATCGAGGCCTTCGCCGAAATCGGCGACTATATAGATCAACCAGTACGGGTGTATTCGAGCGGCATGCAAATGCGCTTGGCATTCAGCGTCGCGACGGCAAAGCGGCCGGATGTGTTGATTGTCGACGAAGCATTATCGGTCGGCGACGCGTATTTCCAGCACAAGAGCTTCGATCGCATTCGAGAGTTCCGAAAACAAGGGACCACGTTACTGATTGTGTCACACGACAAGGGAGCGATTCAGTCAATCTGCGACCGTGCGATCCTGCTGAATTCCGGCAAGCTTGCCAAGGAAGGTGCGCCGGAGGAAATCATGGATTTCTACAACGCGATGCTGGCAGAACGGGAAAATCAGACGGTGCGCCAGGAAAAGCGTGAAGACGGCAAAATACAGACGATCTCCGGCAGTGGAGAAGCGACGGTTACCGACATCGCCTTGCTTGATGCGCGAGGCGAGCGTGTTGAAACCATTGACGTCGGCAGCAGAGTCACATTGCATGTTCAGGTCACCGTGCACGCACCAATCGAACGGCTTGTACTGGGATATCAGATCAAGGATCGGCTAGGGCAGCCAATGTACGGGACGAATACCCATCTCAAAGAGTTGCCTCTGACCGATGTAAAGCCGGGCGAGCAATACAACTTCCACTTCACTTTCCCGGCTAATCTTGGGACAGGAAGTTATTCTGTCGCAACGGCTTTGGTTAGTTCCGACACGCATCTGGTCAATAACTATGAATGGCGAGACCTAGCGCTCGTCTTTAATGTCGTAAATATCAGTCGCACACATTTCATCGGGTGCGCCTGGCTCGACCCACTCATAGAAGTGCAACGCAAATGACATTTACTTCCTACGCGCAAAATTTTGAAGACATCATGCTCTGGCGGGCACTCAAGCATGTCGAAAAGGGTTTCTATATCGATGTCGGCGCCAATGACCCTGTGGTCGACTCCGTCACACTGGCATTTTACGAACGAGGCTGGTGCGGCATCAACATCGAACCTATGCAGCAGTACTACGACCGCTTGCGCATCAAGCGCCCGGCTGACATCAACCTGCCTGTCGCCGTTGCCGAAGCTGCAGGCGAACTAACCCTGTTCGATGTACCAGACACAGGGTTGTCAACATTCGATCCCGTGATCGGTGCGCAGCATACAGCAGAAGGACGCCTGGTTAACCAGCGAAAGGTCAACGTCACGACTTTGGCTGCAATATGCGAAGAGCACGTGTGTGGCCCAATCCACTTCATGAAAGTCGATGTCGAAGGCTTTGAGACATCGGCATTGCAAGGCATGGACTTTCGACGCTGGCGCCCGTGGATTCTCGTCGTTGAAGCAACCGTACCACTCAGCCAGATCACCAACCATACAAAATGGGAAAATCTGGTGCTGGATGCAGGCTACCAGTTTGCTTACTTCGATGGTCTGAATCGCTATTACGTCGCGCAAGAGCATGACAACCTGATGCAAGCTTTCGCGACGCCACCCAATTTCTTCGACCATTTCCAATTGTGGCCAGGGCATTACTTCAGCGCGCCGCAAGATGAGGCTCCGCTCCGTCAAGCACAGGCGGAAGCGGCGCTGGCACGCGCTGAAGCACAACAAGCGAAGCAGATGCGGGACCAAGCACAGCTTCAGTTACATCAAGCGCACGCCAAGCTGCATGAAGCCCAAATCCGTACACAACAAGCACTTTCCCATGCCCAGCAAGTCGACAGCCAGATAAAAGCACTCCTCGCCAGTACGTCCTGGCGTATTACTCGTCCAGTTCGATCAATCAAAAGTGCTTATCTCCTGGCAAGGAGGATTCCCAGCTCGCTGATCGCAATAATGAAATCACTCGCAAGAAAAATACTGCTCCGCATGGCCAGGTGGGCAATGGCGCGGCCGCAACTGCGAACGTTCATCGTGCAGAATGTCGGGCGTTTTCCGATTCTGAATACAAAGGCACGCGCCTTTGCTTCCCGCATTAGATTGAACCCGAACGTGGTCCCACGCGAACCCAGCACCGTCTCGCAAGAGGGCGTGAAAGCGCTGACCTCATCCACTAAGAGAATAGTCACAGTCATGTCCCGCATTATCGATAATAAATGACCAGACCAGATAAACCAATGCGTATCGTACTTGACTTGCAGGCATGCCAGACTCCGGGTAGCAGGAACCGTGGGATTGGCCGTTATTCGATGTCGCTTGCACTCGCAATGGCGCGCCACGCTCAGGAACACGACGTTTTGATTGCGCTGAGCAACCGTTTTCCCGGCACCATTGAACCAGTACGTCGCGCGTTCGACGGATTGGTCCGGCCGCAGAACATTCATGTATTCGATGTTCCCGGTCCGCTGCATGAATACGACCCTGCATGTGCATGGCGCTGCAGGGCAGCAGAACGCATTCGCGAGATATTCCTGGCAGGACTATCGCCAGACATTGTTCATGTATCGAGCCTGTTTGAGGGTTGGGGGGACGACGCAGTTACGTCGGTCGGCCATTTCAACAATCGCTTCAATACAGCAGTCACGCTCTACGACCTGATTCCATTACTGCACAAGGAAACTTACCTTGCCGAACCAGTATCTCGCGCAATGTATTTCCGCAAGCTTCAGTCCTTGAAAAATGCAGAATTGCTCTTGGCCATTTCGGAACATTCTCGTCGTGAAGCCATGGGAGCGCTCCAGTTGCTCGACACCCAGGTCGTCAATATCTCCTCTGCTGCCGACGATATGTTCCGGCCGCGCACAATATCCGTAGAGGAATCCCACGCCGTCAGAAACCGCCTCCATCTGACCAAACCGTTTGTGATGTATACCGGCGGCATCGACTGGAGGAAGAACATCGAAGGCCTGATCGAGGCTTTCGCCCTGCTTCCAGAACAGACCCGGATGCAATACCAGCTGGCTATCGTATGCAAGATACAGGAAGCTGACCAGCAACGCCTGCAGGCACTGGCAGCGCGCCATGGCCTGACGAAAAACGAGGTTGTTTTTACTGGTTTCGTCAGCGACGAGGATCTGGTTACGCTCTACAATCTCGCGACTTTGTTCGTCTTTCCGTCATTGCACGAAGGTTTTGGGCTTCCTGTGCTGGAGGCCATGTCGTGTGGTGCACCAGTGATTGGCTCAAAAACCAGCAGTATCCCCGAAGTCATTGGCCGTGATGATGCGCTCTTCGACCCTGCCGATGCGCACGCGATCTCCGCGAAAATGCTGTCAGTATTGACCGACGAGGGTTTTCGCACCACGTTGCGCGACCATGGCTTTGAACAAGCCAAACAGTTTTCATGGGACAAGAGCGGAAAACGTGCGCTGGAAGCATTTGAATGTCTGCATCAAACCCGGCGGGAACGGCGACGCACGATGGTACCGGCACGGCATCCACGCCCTCGCCTCGCCTATTTCTCTCCTCTGCCTCCTGAGAAATCCGGCATCGCCTATTACAGCACAGAGTTGCTGCCTGAGCTTGCGCGTCACTATCAAATCGAGATTATCACGGCACAGGCGACAGTTCATGACATCTGGATTAACGCCAATTTTCCGATACGTACGGTGGAATGGTTCGAAGCCCATGCCGATGAGTATGATCGTATTGTCTACCATTTCGGGAATTCGGCTCCGCACGAGCACATGTTCGGACTGCTCGCCCGCTATCCAGGCATCGTGGTTTTGCATGATTTCTTCCTAAGCGGTGTGCAAAATTACATCGATCGCCCCGACTATATGCCGGGTGCTTTTGCACGTGCACTTTATGAATCACATGGCTACCATGCAGTTCAGGATGGGGAGCGCATCGGCCGCCTTGAATCGATCCACAAGTATCCATGCAACAAGCAGGTTCTCAACCAAGCCACGGGCATCATCGTTCACTCGCGCTTCTCAATGCAACTCGCCGATCATTGGTACGGGCAGAATACCGCCAAGGATTGGCATCATGTTCCGCTGCTGAAGGCACTTCCGGCTGCCGTCAACCGCAATGCCGCGCGTAGCCGTCTCGGCTTGAAGGACGGCGATTTTCTAGTGTGTTCTTTCGGACTACTTGCTTCGACCAAACTCAACGATCGCTTGCTTGAGGCCTGGCTTGCATCACCGTTGGCGAATGATGAGCGGTGCCACTTGATTTTTGTCGGCGAGCTCATCGACAAGACCAAATACGGGCAAGCTTTGTTGGCCTCGATTGCCGGAAGTGCTTGCCGCGACCGTATCAAAATTACCGGATTTGCTTCTCAGGAGATCTATCGCGATTACCTCGTATCTGCCGACATCGCGGTCCAGCTACGCGCTCAATCGAGGGGCGAAACATCGGCGTCGATTCTCGACTGTCTTGCTTATAGCGCGCCCACGATTATCAACGCGAACGGGGCTGCAGCTGAATTGCCGGCGGAAGCCTTAATAAAGCTGCCAGACGAGTTCTCGAATACGGAGTTATGCAATGCACTCAAAATGCTGTGGGAAGACCAGGAGCTGAGGAGCGTACTGGCACAGCGTGCGGTGGATTATGTACGCTCGCACCATCATCCCATGCTGGTAGGCGAAATGTATCGCAATGCAATCGAACACTTCGCATTGGACAGCGAAGGTGCGAATTTCCGACATCTGGTTCAGTCTCTGAAGCAGATCAGTTCACAGGTACCACCCACCGAACAAGACTTGCTTCTTGCGGCGAGCAGCATTGCTCAGAATCAGCCGGGCAAGCCTCCACGGCAAATTCTCGTTGACGTATCTGATCTGACCAGTCCGGCCGGCACTGAGGCTACGTCCTATCTGTTTGCACGAAATACCTTGGCGGCCATGCTAGCAGCACCTCCTGCAGGATATCGCATCGAACCGATATATGGCGCTGGACAGCATTATTACTATGCTCGCTGCTTCACAAAAGATCTACTCAATCTCTCTGACCGGGATGTGCAAGACACTCTGATCGAGGTAAAGGCAGGCGACAAGTTTATTGCATTGCGCATGTCAACGGCAAACGAACTTGAAAATGCTGGCTCCAATCTGGCTGAAATGCCAACGGAGATATTACATGGCAAGGAATTTTTTGCGTCTTTTGCCTCGCTTCGGAACGACGGACTTCCAGAAAGTGCTCAGACCGGCCTGATCGATTGGCTGCGTGAGAGCGTAGATGCGCCGGAGGTGCTGACACATATTTCAGTCAGCTTGCGTGACGGTCCCTTTGGATCGGCAAAGGCAAACTCGTCAACCACATTCAGACCTACTGCACGCAAACGTCTCCAGCTAAGAGATACCGACGTCCTGATCTGCCTGCTCGGCGCATCCAAAGGAACAGACTATGGCGACAAATTACTAGACGCTTGGCTGAAATCTCCACTCGCAGCCAACGAACACTACCACTTGGTTTTCCTTAATGAAAATCATGAGAAAGGAGACGCCTACGAGCGCGTGGGCAAGTCCGCACAGAGTGCTCGCATCACAAATATCGGTTTCGTCCCAAAAGATTTGGAACAAGCGTATCTGGCAGCCGCGGATATCGCGGTGCAATTGCAGCCTGGTTCCACCGAGGATGCGCACGAGTCGCTCCGTCGTTGCCTTGCCTATGGCGTCCCCACCATCGTCAACGGCTTGGCGACACAAGCACTGGCACAAGCATTGCTGCAGCTACAAGAAAGCATCGAGCAGGCAACAACGTACGAAGCAGTGAAGAATGTCGTTCATACGAATCCGCCGAGAGTACTCGACATATATCGGAACAGCCTCGCAAGTATCGGCATCGATAGTGCGACTTCTACCACACAGGAAATGAAGACATCGCATGTCGTTGCTCATGCAAGCGCTGCCCCGTCACGGCAAATGCTGGTCGATATTTCAATTCTTGTAGAACACAAGCTGGAATCGGAGATGCAGCTTGTCGCGCGAAATATTCTTACAAAACTATTAAGCGCATCACCGGCAGACTATTGTGTGGAGCCAGTATATGACGCCGGTGGATATTACGCGTACGCGCATCGTTTCACCGCGCACTTTGCAGGATGGCCCCTGGACGGTGTAGAAGATGCGCCAGTTCAAGTGAAGGCCGGAGATATGTTTCTCGGGCTTGACTCGTCCTCTTCTGGCGCACACAAAAACCGCTCTTTCTTTGCAGACCTTCGCGCACATAATGTACAGCTAATATTTGTCGTGCATGACCTGCTACCTATCTTGCAACCCAATTTTTTCCCGGAAGGGACGCAAGCCAGTTTTGTTGACTGGTTAAGCACGGTAGCCCAAATCTCGGATGGATTGGTATGTACTTCACGCACCGTGGCAGATGAATTGCTGGAATGGGTGGAAAATACGCAACCGAGGCGCGAGAAACCTCTCCAAGTCGGATACTTCCATCCGGGTGTAGATATAGTCGAAATACAGAACAATGCCAATCTCGCCGAGACACCGCATCGTCGGCCAAGCATTCTCATGGTCGGTACCATTGAACCTCGCAAAGGCTATACGCAGGCACTGTCCACCTTTGAGAAGCTGTGGGCGCGGGGAACCGAAGTAGACCTTGTCATCGTCGGTCGACAGGGTCAGATGGCAAAAGAACTGGCGAACCGTCTGCGTACGCATCCTGAATACGGTAAGCACCTGTTCTGGTTTGAAGGTACCGATGATGACACGCTGCGCAAGCTTTACGATGTATCGACGGCACTGCTGCTGGCATCAGAAGGAGAGGGCTTTGGCCTACCGCTGATTGAGGCAGCCCAGCACCACCTGCCACTTATCGTCCGCGATCTTCCGGTTTTCCGGGAAGTGGTTGGCGAAAATGCATACTACTTCAGCGGCACATCAACAGATGCGCTCACTGATGCCATGCAGGAATGGCTTGAGCTTTACGCAAATGGGCGAGCACCTTCATCTCAAAGATTACGATGGGTCACCTGGGATGAAAGTGCACAACAACTACTGAGCACTATTCTCATGCAGAACTGGTACCGTACAGCCAACGTGCTAAATGCCTCTTCTGTTCCGCCGGTAAATGCCTTATTGACGGAGACGCACAGCATGACTTGAGGCACAAGGAAGATTGAGCAGCAGAATAGAATGCATCACATCGGCATTCACACTTCGTTGCCACCTATCTTCCAATGTGATCGTTCCTTGGGGGCCGATTTCTTTTTTCGAAACCCCCTTGCGATACTGCGACTGTTTGGCGTCTAATACAGAACACCCTTTTCAGCGGATCGCGCGCCTCCATTTGCAAAACCTGTACCGAAAGATGGCACCCTATATCGGTCGTTTCGCCCCCTCTCCCACCGGCCCGCTGCATCAAGGATCCCTGGTTGCTGCAATGGCCAGCTACCTGGATGCTCGCGCGCACGTCGGCCAGTGGCTGGTCCGTATTGAGGATATCGATGAGGCCCGCACCATAGAGGGTGCCTCAGATGCAATTCTGCAAAGCCTGACTGTATTGGGTATGCAATGGGATGGAGAAATTGTCTGGCAAAGTCGGCGCAAGAATTTGTACCAAACTGCGTTAGAACGTCTAAGTCGCCATGTCTACGTGTGCAGCTGCACACGCAAAGAAATTGCTGATTCGCGCATTAGCGTCGCACGTGACGGTGCCGCTGTTTATCCCGGCACATGCCGTAACGGATTGGCGTCCGGCAAAGCTGCACGCGCATACCGGCTACGCGTACCGGATGACGCAAATGGGTGCATTACCTTCAATGACCGTTGGGTCGGCACGGTTACGCAACATTTGATAGCAGAAGTCGGTGATTTTGTGTTGAAACGGGCGGATGGATTCTGGGCTTATCAGCTAGCTGTGGTCGTAGATGACGCCGACCAAGCCGTCACGCATGTAGTGCGCGGCGCAGATTTGCTTGATTCAACACCACGGCAAATTTACTTGCAACACCTCCTTGGCGTCCCAACGCCACACTATCTACATGTGCCGGTGCTGACCAATAACATCGGAGAAAAATTGTCGAAGCAGACTGGTGCTCAACCCCTTGATCTTACCCAGCCACTCAATGCATTGCTTGACGCTGCACGTTTCCTGCAGTTGCCAATTACCAAAGCACAATCAATCGACGCATTTTGGCAAGGTGCAATTACAGCATGGGCTAGACGATTCGGGATAACTTGAGGCATGAAATACTTCCGGCCGGTTACCCGATTAAGATCAACGCTTGGGTATTCCGCCCAGCAACACAGCCACCTTGGTCTTCTGCGGCTTGGCCGTTGAAGCTGAGGCAGATAAACCATCATCGCCCGCATGCGCTGTCGGCACTGCAGGCTCATACGGCTTAAGAAACCAAGGATCGATCTTTTCCTTGCGCGGCCCATAACCACGTCCATGCTGCGCGTTGCGCGTCATTACGTTGCGCTCATCGCTCCCTTCATAGCGTGAATGACGGTCGGCGGTACGCAACGGCACAAATCCCGTAAGCTGCAAACGAGAAATAGTATGCTTGGTCAACTTTTCGATATCTGCAAGCTGACGCGCTTCCTTATCCGTATATAGCGAGACGGCATCGCCGGACGCCCCCGCACGACCGGTGCGTCCAATTCGGTGAACGTAATCCTCTGCGTTGTACGGCAAGTCATAGTTAATAACGCAAGGAAGTTCAGCGATATCCAGACCTCGCGCTGCCACATCTGTAGCTACCAGCACTTCGATCGTGCCTTGCTTAAATGCTTCCAGCGCCGCCATACGCTCTGCCTGCGTCTTATCGCCGTGGATCGCAGCAGCTTTGATACCTTCCTTTTCCAAATGACGCGACAAACGCGAAGCGCCTATCTTGGTGTTGGAGAATACGATTACCTGCTTCAGGCCGCGCTCACGAATGATATGCGTGACGGCATCGCGCTTGGCCTCCTCTTCGACCTTATACAATACCTGGGTAACGTTGTCGGCTGTTGCGTTACTGCGTGCGACTTCAATCGTCATCGGACTCTGCAGGAAGCTGTTCGCCAGTTTTTTAATCTCAGGAGAGAACGTTGCGGAAAACATTAAATTCTGACGCTGCTTCGGCAACAAGTTGATGATGCGTTGCAGGTCTGGGAGAAAGCCCATGTCGAGCATGCGGTCTGCCTCATCCATCACGAAAATTTGCGTTTGCGACAGATTCAACGTTTTTTGTTGCACATGATCCAGTAAGCGCCCGGGCGTGGCGATCACTATCTCGATGCCTGCGCGTAGCGCTGCTGTCTGTGGCGCCATGTCGACACCGCCAAAGACGACTGCGGATCGCAATGGCGTATAACGCGAATACGCTTTCACATTATCCGCCACCTGATCCGCCAGTTCACGAGTCGGTGTCAGGATCAGGGCACGGACCGGATGGCGTGCCGGCGACGCACTGGCATTCGCATGCTTAAGCAGTAATTGAATAATCGGCAGCGAAAAGCTGGCGGTCTTACCGGTACCGGTCTGCGCAGCACCCATAACATCGCGGCCTTGTAATACGATCGGAATGGCTTCGGCCTGAATCGGCGTCGGATGCGTATAACCTTGGTCGGCGAGCGCTCGCAAAATGTCGGCGGATAGTCCGAAGTCTTCAAAGCGGACCGCAGGCGCGGCAATTTGCGTAGGTGCTAACAGGGTGTCTGACATAGTGCTTTCGATAAGCGCTTGATAACGCTATAAAATTAGTTGCGGTGCCACGGGTCGTGCGCCGCACCATTTCCACAAAATAACCTTCCATTATACGCCTCTTTATGCTAGACGCTGGCGATTTGCCATTTTCCTTACAGGTAATGCCAAAGTCTTGGCCAAACTGAATGCATGTTCTGATCCTCGAATAAGGAAAAAATTGCACGCATTTTCCCCATTCTGAGTTTGTGCAGGTGAGCAAGATGTGAGATAGCAAACAGAGAAAACCGGCATCGTCCTAAACGTCCAAACCACATCCGCAGGCCGCCACTTATTACTCACACGCTTCGCCTTGTCCACCCCGATTGACCATCAACTGGCAATACGTCACTGACAGGAAAACTGCTTGGAGGAAGATACCGATCGGGTTCCAAGATTGCCATGGAACAGTCAAAGCATTCTATTTGCCCACTGTCAGACCTAAAGTGTTCATCAGGTATACCATTTCCACTTAACCGCCTTAGCCGCCAAGCCAAAGCAAGGGCATCACGATGCATATATAGAATACGAGAAAGAAATGATTCGCCATGCAGAAAACCCGGCCTCATATACTCGCGTTCGCGGGCAGTGCACGCAGCGACTCCCTCAATAAGAAACTGATCAAAATCGCTGTCACTGGTGCGCAGCGTGCTGGCGCGGACGTAACATTGATCGACCTGTGTGATTATGCAATGCCCCTTTATGATGGAGACTTGGAAAAAGATAGGGGCCTTCCTGATAAGGCATTAGCACTACGGCAGCTTCTCCTCGAACATCAAGGACTTCTTCTTGCAAGCCCCGAATACAATGGCTTCTTTTCCTCTCTTCTCGATGTAGTTGCCAAACGCCGGCACGATATGGACCACACATCATGAGTGGCGTTTCGGTCCATAGAAACGTGGCCTCGTTTGAATTGGCAGAAATTTGGCGTTGTCAGATGGGACTTATGGAGACGCATGTGGTCAATTCATTCAGTCGCATTCGCAGCGGTGAGGGCATCGATCACGGCGCGAGATGCCGCTGACAGACGACGATGCGGCGCATAGATTAATGAAAATGGCCGCGCACATCCCCGCAAATGCGGCAATAGCTCAACCAGCCGTCCGCTCTCGATACGGTTCTGCACAATGAAATCGTAAGACTGACACACGCCCATTCCCTGCTCAGCAAGAGAGACGACGCCAAGTACATCATCGGACACCTCTACGCCAGCATTCGGCGTCCAGGTGACCTCATTCCCCACCTCTCGGAAAAGCCAAGGCGTAATGCGGCCCGTACTGGGTAAAACAAAAGATATGCAAATGTGGCGATTCAGATCATCGATGCTAGCAGGAACACCGAAACGTTGAAGGTAATCTGGAGAGGCGGTAAGACACAAATTTGCGTCTTCAAGCTTGCGAGCTACTAATCCACTATCCGGCAACGGCCCAAGACGGATTGCCAGGTCAAAGCCCTCCGCGACCAGATCAACATTGCGGTTTGAGATATTCACTTCAAGCTGTACAAGGGGGCATTGCCTCTGAAAGCGTGCCAGCATGCGAGGTAGACGATAATGACCATAGGTGGTCGGGACGCTCAGCCGGACACGCCCAGCCAATTCGCTCTCCCGTCTTTGAATCGCACGTTCCGCATCATCGATCACGGAAAAGGCCGTTTGCACCTGTTGCAAATAGAGCTGCCCCGCTTCGGTCAAGCTCAGCCTACGCGTCGTGCGACGCAATAATTGGCAGCCCAAACGGTGCTCCAGTCTTGCAATTGCTCGGCTGACCACCGAAGGCGTTGTTGCCAATGCCACTGCGCCTGCTGTCAGAGAACCATGTTCAACCGCAGCCGAGAATGCCTCCACATCATTTAAATGATCAAATCGCCGCACCATTTTTGCCTTTTAAGCACAATTCATTTCCATTAAAAGCAGTTTATCGCCTCAAAAGAGTTTAATAAAGTTCATGGCTCCCCAATCATCGACAAAGGAAAACATCATGAACTGGAACGCTGACACAACTACCAAGCCGGTGCTCTTCGTACTAACCAGCCACGGCATCAAGGGTAAAACCGACCAACCTACCGGGTATTATCTGAGCGAGGTCACTCATCCTTTGGCGGTGCTCGAAGCAGCAGGCTTCAAGATTGAATTCGCTTCCATACAAGGCGGCGAACCACCAGTCGATGGGCTCAACATGGAAGATCAGGTGAACGCACGTTACTGGAATGATCCGGCATTCCGCGAGGACGTACGCTCCACGCAGCGCCTGGAAGATGTCGACTCCTCGAAGTACTCGGCGATCTTCTTTGCCGGGGGCCATGGTGCGATGTGGGATTTCCCCACCAGTCCCGCAGTAGATCGCGTAACGCGCGAGATCTATGAAGCGGACGGCGTCGTTGGAGCGGTGTGTCACGGTCCGGCTGCACTCGTGAATGTCAAACTAAGCAATGGCACCTACCTAGTGGCCGGCAAGTCTGTTAGCGCTTTCACAGACGAAGAAGAGCGTGCCGTTGGACTCGATGGTGTCGTACCGTTCCTACTTGCCACCACGCTCTTGGCACGTGGAGCTTTCCACCATCCACAGCCTCATTGGACGTGTAATGTCGTCATCGACGGCCGCCTAGTCACTGGCCAGAACCCACAGTCTGCCACTGCGGTTGGCGAAGCGATACGCGACCTTCTTCTGGCACAGGGGTGACAAAAACAAATATTATTTTTTCTAAGAGAGACCTCATGAAGGATTGAACCTAAGACTTCTGATAGGAAACACGTTTGTTTTGGCGCTACCTACATGTCACCGATGGCTTTCCATTACCCATCGGTTTAAAGAAAAAGGGGTTACGAGAATTCGTAACCCCTTTTTTATTATTGAATTTTGGTGGGCCTCCCGTGAGTCGAACACGGCACCAACGGATTATGAGTCCGCTGCTCTAACCAAGCATGAGCTAGAGGCCCGGTAGGTTTTGTTGCGCGGACAAGCCAATCGCTTGCCATCATTCGCTACATAACGCAGTTCCGCCTTTCGGCGGAAGGCGCTATTGTAACTTGTAACGGCGTCAAATCAATTACCTTCGAGGAAACTTTTCAGCTTGTCTGAGCGGGATGGGTGGCGCAGCTTTCGCAGCGCTTTCGCTTCTATTTGGCGAATACGCTCACGGGTAACATCGAATTGCTTACCAACTTCTTCCAACGTGTGGTCGGTCGACATTTCGATACCGAAACGCATGCGCAGTACTTTCGCTTCGCGTGGTGTCAGCGAATCGAGCACGTCCTTCACGACACCGCGCATCGATGCATGCAGAGCAGCATCAGCCGGAGCCAGTGTGTTGTTATCCTCGATGAAGTCGCCAAGATGGGAATCGTCGTCGTCACCGATTGGTGTTTCCATCGAAATCGGTTCTTTCGCGATCTTCATGATCTTGCGGATTTTGTCTTCCGGCATTTCCATCTTGATCGCGAGCATTGCCGGATCGGGTTCTGCCCCGGTTTCCTGCAGAATCTGGCGCGAGATACGATTCATCTTATTGATCGTTTCGATCATGTGCACCGGAATACGGATTGTGCGTGCTTGATCCGCGATCGAGCGCGTAATGGCCTGACGGATCCACCATGTTGCATAAGTTGAGAACTTGTAGCCACGGCGGTATTCGAACTTGTCCACTGCCTTCATCAGGCCGATATTGCCCTCTTGAATCAGGTCGAGGAATTGCAGACCGCGATTTGTGTACTTCTTCGCGATGGAGATGACCAGACGCAGGTTAGCCTCGGTCATTTCGCGCTTGGCCTTGCGTGCTTTCATCTCGCCCGCCGCCATCTTCTTGTTAATATTACGCAGATCCGGCAAGGGCAGCACAACGCGTGCTTGCAGGTCGATCAGCTTTTGCTGTAATTCCTTGATGGTCGGCACATTGCGGCCAAGCACCGCGCTGTAGGAATGATTGCCAGCGACTTCGCCGTCAATCCAATCGAGGTTAGTTTCATTGCCGGGGAAGACCTTGATAAAGTGAGCACGCGGCATACCGCAGCGATTCACGGCCACGTCGAGAATCTGCTTTTCGAGGTAACGCACTTCATCAACCTGACCGCGCAAGGTATCGCACAGTTTCTCAACGAATTTCGCGGTGAAGCGAATGGAAAGCAGTTCGTTGGAAATCGTTTCTTGCGCCTTCACATATGGCTTGGAATTGTAGCCTTCCTTTTCGTAGGCTTTACGCATCCGGTCGAACTGCGTGGAGATCTCTTCGAACTTTGCCAGCGAGTCACGCTTGAGCTGCTCCAACTGTTCGGCCGAGAACCCAGCAGCACCTCCGCCGCCGCTTTCCTCTTCTTCCTCCTCGTCCTCCTCGTCCTCGTCTTCTTCCTCATCATCGTCGGAGGCGGGGGCAGCTGCAGCGGCAACTTCTTCGCTTGCGTTGGGATCGACTAGGCCGTCGACAATTTCGTCAACCTTTATCTCTTCCTTTGCAATACGATCGGCCGCCGCGAGAATTTCAGCGATCGTAGTCGGGCAGGCAGAGATCGCTTGGATCATGTCCTTCAAGCCCTCCTCAATACGCTTGGCAATTTCAATTTCGCCTTCACGGGTGAGCAGTTCAACCGAGCCCATTTCACGCATGTACATGCGGACCGGATCAGTAGTGCGACCGAAGTCAGAATCCACTGTTGATAGCGCAGCTTCAGCTGCAGCTTCAGCATCGTCGTCAGTAGCAACCGTTGCTACATTGTCCGAAAGTAACAGCGTCTCAGCATCCGGCGCCTGTTCGTAGACAGCGATCCCCATGTCGTTGAATGTGCCGATGATGCCATCAATGGCTTCCGGATCGACAATATTCTCCGGCAGGTGGTCGTTGATTTCAGAATAGGTAAGAAACCCACGATCCTTGCCGAGCTTGATTAAAGTCTTAAGCTTCTGGCGACGCTGCTCGAGCTCTTCTTCGCTAGCTTCGGTATCCGATGAGAATGCATCTTTGAGCAAGGCTTTTTCCTTGGCCTTGCGGTCTTTCGCCTTTGCCTTGTCGGCGGCTTTCAGTTCAGCCCGTTCGACCGCATTCAATGCGGCGATCTCGTCATTCTCGGGGTGAAACTCCTTAGGCTTGCGTCCACGGCGACCAGGCACTTTCACTGCAGGCAGCACATAACTGGACGTATCGATAGCAGCCAATGCTGCCGCATCGGTAGTCTGGTTCACGGCCATTACTTTGCTATCGGACTTCGGCTCAGCTTTCGCTCCCACTTTCGTGGCTTTGCTTGCTGTCTTCGATTCGGTTTTTTTGTTCGTCACGGGTGCTTTCAGTTTCTCGGGAGCCGGCTTTGCAGCCGCGCTGGATGAAGAATTCGCCTTTGACGGAGCTGCTTTTGCGGATGTCTTCGGCGCTGATTTGGCAACTGTCTTGGTCGCAGCTTTAATCGGGGTTTTCGCCTTACTTGCGGGTTTGGCGGCAGCTGCCTTCTTCACGGCAGACTTAGCCATCGACTTGCTCGAGGCCGGCATAGTTGCAGCCGTTTTCGCTTTTTTTTGCAGTAACAGTCGTTTTCGCGGTTTTTTTCATTGCGTTTGCCATGGAATCAATACCAT
>CBHCMF010000052.1:0-22369 GCA_965974465.1 uncultured Noviherbaspirillum sp. | reverse complement strand
TGTGCTTTGCGCCTTGCACTCGCCTCCGATCACCTCGGCATACACTGAAAATTGGCGTGTGACGGACCACTAGAGGGACTTTGCTGCAAAGCCCGTGCCTCTTTATCGACCAGCAAGCAAAATCAGTGTACGCTTCATGCCCTTGTTGGACGGATTGCCGCGAGAGGCGTCTACTCGGACAAGACATTTCAAAAGTTGCTAAAGAACGACGATGAACGGAAACGAGTCCCCTATCAGCCAATTTAAAAGCAAAAGCGGCATAAAACGCGTTTTCGCTGCTTTGTTCTATTCCATGCAGGGTCTTCAGACAGCGTGGAAAAGTGAGCATGCGTTCCGGCAGGAGTTGCTGTTGGTGATTCCTGCAGCGGTGATCGCATTGCTGCTCCCGGTGCCGGCATTGCATAAGCTGGCACTGATCAGCGTTCTCATTCTTGTGCTTATCGTTGAGTTAATTAATTCCGCGATTGAGGCAGCGATTGACCGCATCTCATTGGAGCGGCATCCCTTGTCCAAAAACGCCAAGGATTTCGGCAGTGCTGCCGTGTTGCTTACGTTGTCTCTGGCTGGAATGACTTGGGCAGTCATTTTGCTGCCTATCTTGATGCCGTAAGGTCAACTGCACGCATTTTCTATGCATTGGATTCCCGTATTACAGCAGTCGGGTGCTGTCTACAGACCAGAACGTTAAGGCGGCGCAATGTGCGCCTTACGCCTGTCCTGCACACTTTCTTCGATCAATTGACCGTGCTCAATCAATGAAAGAAAGGAGCTGTCATGCGAAATGGTAATTCCAGTCGTACCTCCGAAGATCTTGGCAAACTTATTTTGCGTGTGACGCTTGCTGCCCTGATTCTTTTCCATGGCGTTGCGAAGATCATCAATGGCATCGGTTTTATTACCGCACTGGTCGCAAAATTCGGTTTGCCGCCGGCCTTGGGCTATCTGGTTTACATCGGTGAGGTAGTGGCGCCACTTCTGCTGTTATTTGGTATATGGACTCGGTTGGCCGCGCTTATTGTCGCAATCAATATGGTGGTTGCCATTGTGCTCGTACATACCGGAGAACTTCTTACGTTGACGAAGACTGGCGGTTGGGCGTTGGAGCTACAAGCGATGTTTTTGGTATCAGCAATTGCGCTCGCCTTGCTGGGCGCAGGGCGCTACAGCGTTGGCGGTATTAATGGCAAGATGAACTGATTACTTTTTCAGCGCTAATGCACCTTCGCGGTTGCTGATGTCTATATTTGCAAATCGCATAAAGGCCAACGAAACTCTTCGTTCTTTTTTTATCGGCACTTACTTAATCTGTCGACTTCGAAAACCGGAATGATCTCCAGGGAGAAGACAGATGCTGCTAAAGAAACTGAACTGGTCGATACTTGCGATTGCACTTGCTGCACCGCTGGCGCACGCGGCCGACACCTCGTTGCTGAATGTTTCGTATGATCCGACACGTGAGTTGTACCAGGATGTCAACAAGGCGTTTGCTGCACAATGGAAGGCCAAGACCGGCGATAACCTGACTGTGAAGCAGTCGCATGGCGGTTCTGGCAAGCAGGCGCGGTCCGTCATCGATGGCCTGGATGCGGACATTGTGACGCTGGCGCTTGCTTACGATATTGATGAGATCGCACATCGTGGCTTGCTTGCCAAGGATTGGCAAAAGCGCTTGCCGCACAACAGTGCTCCGTATACCTCGACCATCGTGTTCCTGGTGCGTAAAGGCAATCCGAAAGGAATTAAGGACTGGAATGATCTTGCCAGGCCAGGCGTTGCAGTAATCACGCCGAATCCAAAGACATCTGGCGGTGCACGCTGGAATTATCTCGCGGCATGGGGCTATGCACTGAAGCAGCCGAGCGGTACCGAGGCTTCCGCTAAAGATTTCGTGGCGAAGATTTTTAAGAACGTGCCAGTGCTCGATTCCGGTGCTCGGGGTTCCACAACAACCTTTGTTGAACGAGGCATCGGCGATGTGTTGATCACATGGGAAAATGAAGCCATCCTAGCGATTAAGGAACTCGGTCGTGACAAATTTGAGGTGGTGATCCCGGCGATCAGTATCTTGGCAGAACCGCCAGTTGCGGTGGTGGACAAGGTGGTCGACAAGCGTGGCACTCGCAAGGTCGCCGAGGCTTATTTGCAATATTTGTACACAGACGAAGGTCAGGAAATCGCGGCACAGAATTACTACCGCCCGATTTCAGAAAAGGTGGCCAAGAAATACGCTGCCCAATTCCCGAAGGTGAACCTCTTCACCATTGATGCGCTGTTTGGGGGCTGGACTAAGGCCCAGAAGGCGCATTTTGCCGACGGCGGCAGCTTCGATCAGATCTATCAACCTGGCAGGAAGTAACCGAATATGCAGGAGCCAGGGCAGTCTCTTTAGCTCTCACCATGTCCTAACAATGTTCTTACGTGGTTGCCCTAAGCTTCTGGACAACAGCCCCTAAGCATGTATTCCTGCTTCGTCCTCATTATTTGAAAACTTTCTATGGTCATGCGAAAAAAGTCGTTCTGTTTATAACGAACGAATGCAATTATTTCGCCTCAATAGCAGCATTTGTAATAAGGGCGTATGGGAGCAACAACACAATTTGGAGGGCGAAATAGGGCGTCGCAGGTTATTCCGGGTTTCAAGCTGTCCCTGGGTTTTACCTTGTTCTATCTCGCTCTCATCGTATTGATTCCACTGTCGGCAGTGTTTTTAAAGACGTTTACTCTGACTTGGGATGCTTTCTGGACTGCCGTGTCCAATGAGCGCGTGGTGGCGTCGTATAAGCTGACTTTTGGTGCGTCGTTGATCGGTGCGTTGTTCAATGTCGTTTTCGGCGGCATCGTTGCCTGGGTGCTGGTGCGTTACCGTTTTCCCGGCAAGAAGCTGATTGATGCCTTGGTCGATCTGCCGTTTGCATTACCGACCGCCGTTGCTGGTATTGCACTGACCGCACTGTATTCGTCCAACGGCTGGATCGGCCACTATCTCGACCTCTTGGGCGTCAAGGTGGCGTTCACCCCCTTGGGCGTGGTGGTCGCGCTGACGTTCATCGGCTTACCGTTCGTGGTGCGCACCGTGCAACCGGTGCTGGAAGAGGCTGAGCGAGAGTTGGAAGAGGCGGCTGCGAGCCTGGGCGCGAATCGCCTTCAGACCTTCACCAAGGTCATATTTCCGACGATCCTGCCGGCTTTGCTGACCGGCTTCGCACTTGCCTTTGCGCGTGCCACCGGCGAGTACGGTTCCGTGATTTTCATTGCCGGCAACATGCCGATGGTGTCGGAGATCACCCCATTATTCATCATTACTAAGCTGGAGCAATACGATTACACCGGCGCTACCGCTATCGCGGTGGTCATGCTGCTCGTCTCGTTTGTGCTGCTGCTAACCATCAACCTGTTGCAAGCCTGGACGCGCAAGCGTGGTCAGGTGGAGAGAATCTGATATGGCTGGAGCGACTGCTACCTTGTCTGTGAGTGCCGCACAGCATAGCCGGCCCGTCTATGCACCGATTGCGACCGTTGAGCCATTCTGGGTACGAGCCCTGCTGATCGGCATTGCTCTGGTGTTCCTGACATTTTTCCTGTTTGTGCCTCTGGCGGCTGTGTTTACTGAGGCGCTCAAGAAGGGCTGGGATGCCTATCTTGCAGCAATCATTGAAGCGGATGCGCTATCAGCAATCAAGCTGACGTTGATGACGGCCGTCATTGCTGTGCCGCTCAATCTGGTGTTCGGCGTTGCTGCGGCTTGGACGATCGCAAAATTCGATTTTCGGGGAAAGAACATTCTGCTGACCCTGATCGATTTGCCGTTTTCGGTTTCGCCGGTGATTTCCGGTTTGATCTATGTGCTCCTATTCGGTGCCGAAGGTTGGTTCGGTCCATGGCTGCGTGAGCATGACATCAAGATTCTGTTTGCCGTGCCGGGCATTGTTTTAGCGACTATCTTTGTGACTTTTCCTTTCGTTGCGCGTGAGCTGATTCCCTTAATGCAATCGCAGGGAACGGAAGAGGAGGAAGCGGCGTTGGTGCTAGGCGCGTCCGGTTGGCGCACTTTCTGGCATGTGACACTGCCTAATATCAAATGGGGGCTGTTGTACGGTGTCATCTTGTGCAATGCCCGAGCCATGGGGGAATTCGGTGCAGTGTCGGTGGTATCCGGCCATATCCGGGGTGAAACCAACACCATGCCATTACAGGTGGAAATCCTCTACAACGAATACAACTTTGCGGCGGCATTCGCCGTGGCGTCACTGCTTGCTTTGTTGGCACTTGTCACACTGGCGCTCAAGAGTTTCATTGAGTGGCGCGCGCAGGACACTCACTTACCAACGCTTCATGAAGGCCGGAAATAATCATGGGTATCGAGGTTAAGAACATCAACAAGCGCTTTGGAAATTTCGTTGCGCTTGATAACGTATCGCTGAACTTTCCGCCAGGCGAATTAACGGCCTTGCTTGGACCTTCTGGCTGCGGCAAGACCACGCTGTTGCGCATCATCGCCGGTCTGGAACAGCCGGATTCCGGCCAGGTCTTCCTCGATGGAGCAGATGCATCGAGCCACCACGTGCGTGAACGCCAAGTCGGCTTCGTGTTTCAGCACTATGTACTGTTCAAACACATGAGCGTTTTCGACAACGTTGCTTTCGGTTTGCGCGTAAAGCCGCGCGGACTTCGTCCTTCCGAGTCTGAGATTCGAAAGAAGGTCATGCAACTGTTGGAGTTGGTTCAGCTTGACTGGCTGGCAGACCGTTATCCGCCGCAACTGTCCGGTGGCCAGCGCCAACGTATTGCATTGGCGCGCGCACTGGCGGTGGAGCCGCGTGTGCTGTTGCTTGACGAACCGTTTGGCGCGCTCGACGCTAAGGTGCGCAAAGAGTTGCGCCGCTGGTTGCGCCGTTTGCATGATGAGCTGCATGTCACCAGCATTTTTGTTACGCACGACCAGGAAGAGGCACTTGAAGTCGCTGATCAGATCGTACTAATGAACAAAGGGAAAGTCGAACAAATCGGTTCACCCGACGAGGTGTATAGCCACCCGGCCTCACCATTCGTCTACGGCTTTCTCGGTAACGTCAATTTATTCCACGGCAGAGTGCATGAGGGCATTCTCGAGACGGACGGTGTGGCATTTGACGCCCCGGATCATGTTCAGGCACAGAATGCAAAGGGCATCGGTTTTGTGCGTCCACATGATATCGAGATTGAGCGTTACACCTCTGATGCGGAAGGTATTGTTGCTCGCCTGTGCCGTGCGCATGCGATTGGGCCGCTGGCACAACTGGAACTTGAACGTGCCGACAATGCGCAATTGATTGAGGCGGTGATGTCGTCCGAGCGTTATGCGCAGCTTGGTCTCAGGGAAGGTGAGATGCTGGTGGTGCGGCCAAAGCGGCTGCGCGTGTTCGTTGATGAAGTGGCTTAAGAGGCACCGAGCATGAACTTTCAGCAATTACGTTCGATCCGGGAGGCAGCAAGGCGCGGTTACAACCTGACCGAAGTGGCGAATGTTTTGTTTACTTCCCAGCCCGGTGTCAGCCGGCAGATCCGCGAACTGGAGGATGAACTGGGTGTGGAGATTTTCGAGCGCAATGGCAAACGCTTGATTGGCCTTACCGAACCCGGCAAAGGTATTCTGCAAATCATTGATCGGCTGTTGCTCGAAGCGGAAAACTTGCGCCAGGCGAGTCAGGAATACTCTGGTCAAAAAAGTGGCACGCTGGCTGTCGCTACGACCCACACGCAAGCACGCTATGTATTGCCACGCGTGGTGCAGACTTTTCGTACAGAATTTCCGAATGTACGGATCGCGTTACAGCAGAGTTCGCCAGAACACATCGCTGAATGGGTTCTTTCCGGCAAAGCAGATGTCGGTATCGCCACTGAAGGCTTGAGCAGGTTTGAAGATCTGGTTTCTTTCCCGTGCTATAGCTGGAGTCACGTGATCGTGGTGCCGGAAGGCCACCCACTGACATTGTTACCTAATGTTTCACTGGAAGATCTTGCGATGTATCCGCTTATCACTTATGACGTCGGCTTTACCGGCCGCAGTCATATTGATGATGCTTTCCAGAAGGCGGGTATCGATACCGATATCGTGTTGACCGCAATGGATTCCGACGTGATTCAGCAATACGTCTCACTCGGGCTCGGTGTTGGTCTTGTCGCTTCGATGGCTGTGGAAAATGCGCAGGTCAATGGCTTGCGGACGATCAGTGCAGCGCATCTCTTTGCGCCGAACGTTACTCGGCTAGCAGTACGACGCGGTGCCTATCTGCGTTCTTATACCTACGAATTCATCTTGCGGTTTGCGCCTGAACTTAGGCGCGCCGACATTGAAACGGCACTGAGCGCAGGCGGTTAACTGAAGCCTGCGCAGTGCCTTATCTTATGGAAGAAGCGGCTTCTTGCCTGCACGCTTTGTGTTGATGTCCTTCAGCGCTTTCTCCATGGCAGAGACGCGGTAAGCCGTGGATGGATGCAGAGCGGTGTAGCTGTTGAGCATGGTGGCCGGATATTGACTTGCCATTCTTTTCCAGAATGGTATTACCTGATCAATGTTGTAGCCCGCGCGTGCCAGCATGTAGAGTGAGAGTTTGTCTGCCATCGCGTCGAGATCTTGTGGCATCGGTCGGATGCCTGCGAGTCCGGACATGGTGCTCAGGTCCGGGCGGATGCGTGTCAGGTTGTCGATAATACCGCCGATGGTTGCGCTCATGCGCTGCTTGTTTGCATGTGAGAGTGCATTGTGCGCCATCTCTTTTGCCATGACGTAAGCCAGTTCTTCATCAGAGCGCACCGCGTTCAGCATGCCACGCGTGATGAGTATGCGATAACCATCTGCGTACGCTACAACGTTGTCGGTATTGCCGAGTTCGACGCCGAATGCGCAGGCGTGGGTCAGCGGAACGTTCAGCGCAACATTGGTGCCATTGCGCTGTACGGTAAGTGCGACGCTGGTTCGTCCCGCCATCATTGGTGCCAGGAGAGTCGCAGCTTGACGTTCCGCGCTTTCGCCTTCGGGCAGGACTTTGTCCTCAACAGATAACAGCATATCGCCACGGCGTATGCCGGCGCGCGCTGCACCGCTGCCCTCTAGTACGCCCATGACTTGAAGACGGTCGTTCAAGCCCAGAGATTTTTGTGCAGCGTTGACGAAGTCATACGAATACGAATATTTGTTCTTCGCAGTGAATCCAAGCAAATTACGTGCGTTGCCCTTGCAAAGCTCCGAATTGTTAACCAGCAGAGGTGCGGCGACGCGATACAGACGCTCTTGTAAGGACACGAGCGTCTGTAGCGCTTGCTGATCAGAGGTTGGTGTAGCTTGCTGGCTGACCGGCCGGGGCGGTTCGTTTGCCGCAGTGTCAAAGGGAGACGTGGATGAGGACGTCGTGGACGTTGCGCAGGCCGCAAGAAGCGTTGCGGTTGATAGTAAGAGAAGTGGCGTTTGCAGTGATTGCCAATTCAGTCGGGACATGCGTTTCTCCTTAATGTTTTCCAGTGCTGCCGAAGCCGCCGGCACCACGTTCGCTGCGTTCGAACTCTTCGACGACGTTAAAGCCGACCTGCAGCACAGGAACAATCACTAGTTGCGCTAGGCGTTCCATCGGATTGAGTGTGAATGCTGTCTGTCCTCGGTTCCAAGTCGATACCATCAACGGTCCTTGATAATCGGAGTCGATCAGGCCGACGAGATTGCCCAATACGATCCCATGTTTGTGGCCCATGCCGCTGCGCGGCAAAATCATCGCGGCATAGCCAGGATCCGCAATATGGATTGCCAGTCCAGTTGGAATCAAATGGGTTTGGCCCGGCTCGATGGTGAGCGGTGCGTCGATGCATGCGCGCAGATCAAGGCCCGCGCTGCCTTCGGTGGCGTAGGCCGGGAGTTGTTCCTTCATGCGAGGATCAAGGACTTTGACGTCAATAGTTTTCATTTTTTGCAAGAATAAAGTGAAGCCTTGGCCGATTCAGCCAGAGATTACAAAAAGATACAGACAGGATTAAATACGAGTAGCGATTTCAGCAATGAGTGCACGTGCTAGGGTTTGCTTATCGGCGCGCGGGAGGTGTCTATGTCCGTTGTCGTCGAACAGCACCAGCGCGTTCTCATCCTTGCCGAAGGTTTGGTGGCCGATATTCCCGACCAGTAAGGGAATGCGTTTTTTCTGGCGTTTCTCTTCACCATAGGTGAGGAGATTTTCTGATTCGGCGGCGAAGCCAACGCAAAACGGTCGGTTCGGCAGTGCCGCGACGGCGGCAAGAATGTCGGGATTCTGTTCAAACTGCAATTGCGGCACGTCCTTGTTCCCGGATTTCTTCAACTTCTGCTCACTCGCATTGACTACCCGCCAATCGGCGACGGCAGCGACGGCGATGAATATATTCTGCCCATTGATGTGCGACAGCACGGCGTCATGCATTTGCTGTGCAGTTTGTACATTGATCCGATGTACACCATAGGGTGTAGAAAGGGCGGTCGGACCCGATACCAGCGTTACGTCAGCGCCGCTTTCCCATGCCGCGCGCGCCATGGCATAACCCATTTTGCCGGAAGAAAGGTTGGTGATGCCGCGTACTGGATCGATCGGCTCGAAAGTGGGGCCAGCCGTTACCAGAACGCGCTTGCCAGTCAGGATCTTTCGCTGAAAGGAGGCGATGATTTCTTCCAGTAATTGTTCCGGTTCCAGCATACGGCCCATGCCGGTTTCGCCACACGCTTGTTCGCCAGCTTCCGGTCCTAGTAGGCTGATGCTATCGGCACGGAGTTGTGCGGCATTGCGTTGTGTCGCTGCGTTTTGCCACATCTCGACGTTCATCGCCGGCGCGATCATCAGCGGTACCGTCGTTGGCCGCGCAATGCACAGTGTTGACAGCAGGTCGTCGCAAGCGCCGTGTGCGAGCTTGAACATGAAATCTGCCGAACAAGGGGCGATCAGGATCGCATCGGCATCGCGCGTCAAGTCGATATGCGGCATGTTGTTGGCGATGCGTGCATCCCATTGGTCGGTATGGACGGGTCTGCCTGACAGGGCCTGCATCGTAATCGGGGTAATGAACTGCATCGCGGCATTGGTCATCACCACTTGCACGGATGCACCTGCCTTGATCAGGCTACGCGTCAGTTCCGCAGTTTTATAGCAGGCGATTCCCCCGGTCATACCGAGAACGATTTTTTTACCGGCGAGATCCATGTGGCCTCCTAAGGTTTTATTTCCCGACGCGTCGCAGCTCATCGAGAATAAAGAAGGCCGCGCCACCGACGATGGCCATGTCGGCAACGTTGAAAGCCGGCCAGTGTCGTTTACCGATGTAGAAATCGAGGAAGTCGATCACATGGCCGTATAGAACGCGGTCGATTAGGTTACCGATGGCACCGCCGAGGATGAGCGCAAGAGCGACGCAGAACAGCTTCTGACCAGCGTGGCGCTTAAGTAGGAATAGGATGAAGACAACCGCAGCAACGGCAATGCCAGTAAAGAAATAACGTTGCCAGCCCGATTCGTTTGCAAGGAAACTGAACGCAGCGCCCTTGTTGTAAGTAAGGACCAGGTTGAAAAAGGAAGTGACCGGCTGTGATTCACCGTAAGTGAACAGCTTGGTGATGGTGGTCTTGGTGATTTGGTCGAGCAGGACAATGATTGCCGCAATGCCCAGCCAGGGCATCAGGCTAGCGCCGCCGCTACTGGACGGGCTTTTGAGACTTTTTTGTTTGGCCATGTGGATTGTAGTTGAGGCCGCATTCCCGGCAGGGCAGGAATGCGGTTAGGTTTAGGCAAATTTCCGTGTTTCACCGCTGCCGAACAAATTGCTGACACAACGGCCGCAAACGCCGGGATGTTCTGTATGTGCGCCAACATCGGCACGATAATGCCAGCAACGCTCGCACTTCTGGTGCGGAGAAGGTGTCACGGTTACCCCTTCTTCCGCCTCGGTGGCAACCTGTGTCACGGTTGCCTGCGATGTGATGAATACGAACTTCAAGTCATCGCCAAGGCTGTTAAGCAAGGTGTGCTTGTCACCGCTTGCCTTAATCTCGACTTCGGCTTGCAGTGATGAGCCGATGCCGCCGGCAATACGTACTTCCTCCAACTGCTTGGTCACTTCGGCACGCAGCTCGCGCAAGGAAGCGAACTTGCTGAGCAGTGTTGCGGCTTCGGCGATGTCGGGCAGCGTGTAATAAAGTTGAGTGAAAATCGTCTCATCGCTTTTGGCGTACGCGTCCTTGCCTGCGAATGTGGCCCAGGCTTCCTCGGCGGTGAATGACAGCATTGGCGCCATCACGCGCAGAAGTGCATTGGTGATGTGCCAGATTGCAGTCTGCGCGGAGCGGCGTGCTTGCGATGTGGTACCGCAGGTGTAGAGACGATCCTTCAGAATGTCGAGATAGAAGCCGCCCAGATCTTCTGAACAATACATCTGCAGCTTCGCCACTACCGGATGGAATTCGTAGATATCAAAGTGTTGCAAGATCTCCCGTTGCAATTGCGCCATGCGCGCAATCGCATAGCGGTCAATCTCAAGCAATTCCGCGACTGGCACGGCATCCTTCTTCGGATCGAAATCGGAGGTGTTCGCTAGCAGAAAACGCAGCGTGTTGCGGATACGGCGGTAAGCCTCGACAACGCGCTTCAGGATCTCGTCCGAAATCGATAATTCACCGGAATAGTCTGTCGAGGCTACCCACAGACGTAGAATTTCTGCCCCGAGCGTGTCCGATACCTTTTGTGGAGCAACGACGTTGCCCTTGGACTTGGACATCTTCTTGCCTTCACCGTCGACCACGAAGCCGTGCGTAAGTAGTGCCTTGTAGGGCGCACTTCCGTTGAGCATGGACGAGGTCAACAACGAGGAGTGGAACCAGCCGCGATGCTGGTCCGATCCTTCCAGGTACAGATCAGCCGGGAAGTGCGATTCTTCTGCATGCGAGCCGCGCAGCACGGTTTGATGCGTGGAGCCGGAATCGAACCAAACGTCAAGCGTGTCCTTGTTCTTCACGTACAGGTCGGCATCGGCACCGAGCAACTCCTTCGGGTCGAGTGCCAGCCATGCTTCGATACCGTTTTTCTCCACACGTTGGGCAACGGCTTCGAGCAGTTCCGGTGTACGCGGGTGCAGCTCCCCCGTTTCTTTATGTACGAAGAACGCCATCGGCACCCCCCACTGACGCTGGCGCGACAGCGTCCAGTCGGGGCGGTTGGCGATCATGCCGTGCAGACGCGCCTTGCCCCAAGCCGGATAGAAGGCGGTGGCTTCGACACCCGCCAACGCGGTTTCACGCAAGCTCGGGCCGCCATCTTTCGGTGCGACATCCATGCCGGCGAACCACTGCGAAGTCGCACGATAGATGATCGGCGTCTTATGGCGCCAGCAGTGCATGTAGCTGTGGTCGAACATCACCAGCTTGAACAGCGCGCCGACTTCTTCCAGTTTGGCGCAGATTGGCTTCGAAGCTTCCCAGATCGTCATGCCGCCGAAGAAGGGCAGCCACGACGCATACTTACCGTCACCCATCACCGGCATCAGGATTTCATCATCGCTCATGCCATGGGACTTGCAGGAAATGAAGTCGTCCAGACCATAGGCGGGCGCGGAGTGGACGATGCCAGTACCGGTATCGAGCGTCACATAGTCGCCGACATAAATGGGGGAATAGCGATCATAGCCTTTGTCAGCATGGGCGAACGGATGCTTGAAGTTCAGCATAGACAAGGCTTCACCCTTGGCAGTCGCAATGATCTTGCCTTCCAGGCCATAGCGTTGCAGGCAGGAAGCCACCAGTTCTACTGCAAGCAGCAACAGCTGCGTTTCGCCGTTGCGCTCGACTTGTACCAGGGCATAGCGATGGTCCGGATGCACGTTCAACGCCTGGTTGGCGGGGATGGTCCACGGTGTGGTGGTCCAGATGATGGCATACCCTTTTTCCGTGGGCAGCTTGTCCAGGCCGAATGCGTGCGCGAGCTTGTCCGGCTCGGCAAACGGGAAGCCGACATCGATTGCCGGATCGCGCTTGTCCTGGTATTCGACTTCTGCTTCTGCCAGTGCCGAGCCGCAGTCGAAACACCAATTTACCGGTTTTAGACCGCGATAGACATAGCCCTTTTCCAGGATCTTGCCGAGCACGCGGATTTCATCTGCTTCATTTCTGAAATCCATGGTCTTGTACGGACGGTCCCACTCGCCCAGCACGCCCAGACGGATGAAGTCTTTCTTCTGTCGTTCGATCTGTTCGCTTGCGTAGGCGCGTGATTTGGTCTGCACTTCGGCAGTGGGCAATCCCTTGCCGTATTGCTTTTCAATCTGGATCTCAATGGGCATGCCATGGCAGTCCCAGCCTGGCACGTATTGCGCGTCGAAGCCAGCCATGTTGCGCGCCTTGACGATCATGTCCTTGAGAATCTTGTTGACCGCATGGCCGATATGGATGTCGCCGTTCGCATACGGCGGGCCGTCATGCAGGATGAACTTCGGGCGGTTCTTCGACGCCTTGCGGATGCGCTGGTAAATCTTTTTGTCCTGCCATTCCTTCACCCATTTAGGTTCTCGCTTGGCAAGATCGCCGCGCATCGGGAATGCGGTCTCGGTCAGATTGACCGGGTATTTGTTTTTTTGCTCGGACATGATGGTTTCAATGGTAAAAATTCGGAGAGATCAAACAATGCATAGGGATAGGCTTGATCATCAAATTCGGTCGGTTGCAGTCACCGCAAGTGCTTCGCGTTCCTTGAAAAACGCCCGTGCCTGCTGTGCATCCCGCTCAATCGCTGCAGTCAGTGTTGGCAGGTCGGCGTATTTTTCTTCGTCTCGCAATTTCTGCAGAAATTCCACGCGCACCACCTTACCGTAACATTGTTGCGCATAGTCGAATACGTGGACTTCCAATAATACGCGGCCGCTATCTTCTATCGTGGGACGTACGCCAAGACTGGCCACGCCGGGCAGTGGCCGGTCGGCTAGGCCATGCACCTGAACGACAAAGATGCCGGAGAGGGCAGGCCGCTTGTGCGTAATGCGCAAGTTCAGGGTGGGGAAACCCAATGTGCGGCCCAGCTTTTTGCCATGAGTCACATGGCCTGAAATAGCGTATGGATGGCCGAGCAATTGGGCAGCAAGGGCGAAATCACTGTTAGCCAGCGCCGCACGCACAGCAGAGGAAGAAATGCGCATCCCTTCATTCATGACGGTCGGCATTGCCTCGACATGAAAGCCGTATTTCTTTCCTGCTTCAATCAGCGTGTCGACATTGCCAGCACGTTTCGCCCCGTAACAAAAGTCGTCGCCGACCATGAGCCATTTCACATGCAAGCCTTGCACCAGGACTTTCTCGACGAAGTCTTGGGGCGACATGGCGGCAAAATGGGCATTGAAATGCTCCACGATGACGCGATCGATACCAGCGTTTGTCAAGGATTGCAGTTTGTCACGGAGATTGGCAATGCGTGTTGGCGCCTTTGAGAGGTCGCCTGCCTGGCGTGCAAAGAACTCGCGCGGATGCGGCTCGAAGGTCATGACCGCCGCTTCGACATGGCGCATGGAGGCGGCCTCGCGCACGCGTGCCAGCAGCGCCTGGTGGCCGCGATGCACGCCGTCGAAGTTGCCGATCGTCAATGCGCAAGGGGCGCGTGAAGCGGCATTGGGAAGTCCTCGAAATACCTTCATGCAGTCGGTTCGGGGGTTTTACGGAAAACCTGTGATTATAAATGCTTTCCGCCCGTTTTCCTTGTTGCAAGGCCGTTTCAGGCGCCCAAAGGGTCTTGCCGGTAATACTGTGTCAGCAGGCGATAAATCTCCGGATAGTCGCTAGCCAGGGGCGATGGAAGTACAAAAAACGCCTCAGATGCGACAGCGAAAAATTCCGCCGGGTGTTTGGCGGCGTACGGGTCAAGGGGCAGTGTGCCGAATAATTCGTCGTATAAATCGGCATCTATGGAATGATTCTCATCGAAATTCTCCGGCAACTGTGCATCCAAGATGTTCACCCGATGGGTGAAATCCTCGTATGCAGCAGAAAACCCCTGCTGCCAGCTGGTCGGACGAATGCCCTTGTGGTACCCGGTCAGAAACGGCGGGCAGCCGTTCGCTGTACCGGTGCCCATGTCGATCTTGTGAGCGAACTCGTGAATGACGACGTTGTGACCTGATGCGGCGCCGTCCTGTGCATCTTCCCAGGACAGCACGATCGCGCCGCCAGCATGGATCGCTTCGCCTGATACCGGTTCGCGCCATTCGTGCATTACACCTGCTTCATCGATCTCGTTCTGGGGAATGATGAACGCTGACGGGTAGACAAGGATTCCTGCGATATCGTTGTACAGGTCAAGCGTCAGGTTCAACACCGGCAGGCATGCCTGTGCGGCAATGAGGACGGCGACTTCATCAGTCAGCACGAAATCGGCCACGCCGGTGAATGTTTTTCGGGCAAGGAAGTCTTCGCACAAGTTTTTGAGCTGCAACAGCTCATCCGGTGTAAGACGGTCAAGAAAAGGCAGGCGCGCGATGCAGGTCTGCCAGAGCGCAATAGGGATCTGCGGCTTGCGGCGATTGAAAAGAGAAGTGAGCCAGCGCATAGGGCGCATTGTCGTGGATATCGCTCCCCACGACAATCGCGTCAGTGCAAATTGCGCATGCCTTCAGATTTGTCCCCAAATCGCATTCAATGCGGCCAGCGCAGCTAGCCCCGCTGTTTCCGTACGCAGGACGCGTGGCCCCATTGACAACGGGAGTGCGCCATTGGCAGTCGCAACATTTTCCTCCTGTTCGGTAAAGCCGCCTTCCGGGCCAATAAGCAAGGTGACTGCCTGCGGAGGGTGGCAGCGCGCCCACTCAGACAGCGATTGGGGCGCGCGTGGGGACAATAGGATCCGCTGAGGCAGATCCTGCCGCACACTCCATGGCTGAAAGTCAGCCGGTTCTGCTAAATGTGGCAGACGGTTGCGGCCGCATTGTTCTGCCGCGGCAGCAATGATGCCTTGCCAATGTGTCATTTTTTTTGTGGCGCGCTCCGCTGATAAACGCACCACGCAACGCTGCGCAGCAAGCGGCTGGATTGTCGTTGCGCCAAGCTCAACGGCTTTTTCGATGATCCAGTCCATTTTTGTGCCTTCGGGGAGGGCTTGTGCAAGGGTTAGCGCATACGGCAATTCCGCCTCGCGTGGCGAAAAGGCGGTAATTTCGACCGATGCACGCTTACGGTCGATGGACGTCAAGGTTGCAGTGTATTCACCGCCTTCTCCATTAAACAGGGTGATAGCTTCGCCGATGGCAAGGCGCAGCACATGGATGTGATGCGCAATGTGGTCCGGCAGTGCAACTGGGGCACCGATTGCAAAGGGGGCAGGACAATAGAAGCGTGGCATGTCTAAGTCCTCATACCGTTGGTGAGCGTGCTGCCATGACAGGCAAGACGTTTTACTACCTCGTGCATGAGGGAATGCGCGAAACTAAAGATCAAGGAAGGTTGTTGTGGTGGACGGCTGGCTGTCATGGCATGCCTCGTTGGCAATACGGAAGCCTTGGATTTTAATTCTGGAAGCATCTGTCTGGTAAAATATCGCGGTTTACATCTTCCGGTTCATAGGTAGGACCGGAATCAGCTCCAAGACCCGCCACATACCTCTTGATTTGACATGACTTCTTCTCTCCCGACCGACAAGATGGCCAATGCGATCCGCGCACTGGCGATGGACGCAGTACAAAAAGCGAATTCCGGCCACCCTGGCATGCCAATGGGCATGGCGGAAATCGCCGTGGCGTTGTGGGCAAAACATTATCGTCACAACCCTGCGAATCCCGGTTGGATCAACCGCGACCGCTTCATCGTGTCCAACGGCCATGGTTCAATGCTGCACTATGCGCTGCTGCACTTGACCGGTTACGACTTGTCGATGGAGGACATTAAGAACTTCCGTCAACTGCACTCCAAGACCGCCGGCCATCCAGAAGTGCATATCACCCCGGGTGTGGAGACCACGACCGGCCCGCTTGGACAGGGTATCACCAATGCCGTCGGCATGGCTCTCGCGGAACGCCTGTTGGCTGCTGAATTTAACAAGCCTGGTTTTGACGTCGTCAGCCACTACACCTACACCTTCGTTGGCGACGGCTGCCTGATGGAGGGCATTTCGCATGAAGCGTGCTCGCTTGCTGGCGCACTACGCCTCAGCAAGCTGATCGTGTTGTACGACGATAACGGCATCTCGATCGACGGCAAGGTCGAAGGCTGGTTCCGTGATGACACGCCGAAGCGCTTCGAGGCCTACAACTGGAATGTCATCCGGGATGTTGACGGTCACAATGTCGCCGCTGTCGAGGCAGCTATTGCGGCTGCTAAAACGTCTGACAAACCGACCTTGATTTGCTGCAAGACAGTGATCGGAAAAGGCGCGCCTAATATGCAAGGTACCGATAAGGTGCATGGCGCTGCGCTGGGTGACAAAGAAGTCGCCGCCACGCGTGAAGCGATCGGCTGGCCATATGCGCCGTTCGAGGTTCCTGCCGATGTGTATGCGGCATGGGATGCCAAGGCGCAAGGCCAGAACCTGGAAGAGGAGTGGAACGCCTTGTTCAAGGCTTACGACGAACGTTATCCTCAGGAAGCAGGCGAACTGTTGCGCCGCATGAAGGGTGAACTTCCCGGCAAGCTGAACGGTGCCATCGAAGCCTACATTGCAGCCTGCGTCGAGAAGAAGGAAAACATCGCAACCCGCAAGGCCAGCCAGAATGCCATCCAGGCCTTGGCGCCGGTGCTACCAGAATTCCTCGGAGGTTCTGCCGACCTGACCGGTTCCAACCTGACCAATTGGAAGGAGTGCGTTGCCGTACGCGCGGAACAGCCAGGCAATCACATCAACTATGGCGTGCGCGAATTTGGCATGAGTGCGGTAATGAACGGTATCGCCCTGCATGGCGGCTACATTCCGTTCGGCGCTACCTTCCTGACCTTCTCTGATTACAGCCGCAATGCGCTGCGCATGGCGGCACTGATGAAGATCCGTTCGATTTTCGTGTTCACTCACGATTCGATCGGTCTTGGCGAAGATGGCCCGACGCACCAATCGGTCGAGCATGTATCGAGCCTGCGCTTGATCCCGAATCTGGACAACTGGCGTCCGTGTGACACCGTTGAGTCTGCCGTAGCGTGGAAGCACGCTGTCACACGTCAGCACGGTCCGACCTCGCTGATCTTCTCGCGTCAAAACCTGCCGTTCATGGAGCGTACGCCGGAACAGATCGCTGCTGTCAATCGTGGTGGTTACGTGCTGCGCGAGGCAGCTGGTGCCAAGGCGGTGCTGATCGCTACCGGTTCCGAAGTCGAGTTGGCCGTCAAAGCTGCCGACGAACTGGCGAAACAGGGTATCCCGGTACGCGTGGTTTCCATGCCGTGTACCGATCTGTTTGATCGTCAGGATGCCGCTTACAAAGCGAGCGTCTTGCCGAAAGGCCTACCGCGCGTTGCAGTGGAAGCAGGCGTCACGGACTTCTGGTACAAGTACGTCGGCCTCGAGGGCAAGGTTATCGGTATCGATACGTTCGGCGAATCCGCACCGGCGGGTGTGCTGTTCAAGCATTTTGGCTTCACGACTGAAAATGTCGTGTCTGCCGTCAAATCGGTTTTGGCTTAATTACACGTTCAGGAGAAAACCATGACTATTCGCGTCGCAATCAACGGCTACGGCCGCATCGGCCGCAACATCCTTCGTGCGCATTACGAAGGCGGCAAGAAAAATGACATTCAGATCGTTGCCATCAATGACCTCGGCAATGCGCAATCGAACGCGCATTTGACCCGCTACGACACCGCGCACGGCAAGTTCCCGGGCACCGTGGAAGTCGATGGCGAATTCATGATCGTCAACGGCGACAAGATCAAGGTCTTCGCGCAACGTGACCCGGCCCAAATCCCTTGGGGCGAACTCAATGTCGACGTCGTGCTTGAGTGCACTGGCTTCTTCACCACCAAGGAAAAGGCCTCCGCGCACCTCAGAGGCGGCGCGAAAAAGGTCATCATCTCCGCCCCGGGCGGCAAGGACGTGGACGCCACCGTGGTGTTCGGCGTGAACCAGAATGTGCTGAAGGCAACGGACACCGTTATTTCCAATGCTTCCTGCACTACTAACTGCCTGGCACCGCTGGTCAAGCCGCTGCACGACAAGATCGGCGTGGAAAACGGCTTGATGACCACCGTGCACGCTTACACCAACGATCAAGTGCTGACTGATGTGATGCACGAAGACCTGCGCCGCGCCCGTTCGGCTACGCAGTCGATGATCCCGACCAAGACTGGTGCAGCTGCTGCAGTCGGTCTGGTGCTGCCTGAACTGAATGGCAAGCTTGATGGCTACGCAATCCGCGTTCCGACTATCAACGTGTCGATCGTTGACCTGTCGTTCATCGCTGCGCGCGATACGACAGTAGAAGAAGTCAATGCAATCATGAAAGACGCTGCAGGTGGCGCATTGAAAGGCATTTTGACTTACAACACCGAGCCGCTGGTATCGGTTGATTTCAACCATAATCCGGCGTCGAGCAACTTTGATGCAACCCTGACCAAGGTCTCCGGTCGTCTGGTGAAAGTCTCGTCCTGGTATGACAACGAGTGGGGTTTCTCCAACCGTATGCTCGATACCACCGTGGCACTGATGTCCGCGAAGTAATCAAAACGCAGCATCATCAAAAGCGCCCCGCATGCCGGGGCGTTTTTGTTATATTGATCATTTGATCGTTTTACGGAGGTGGCACATGCAACGCATCAGAAAACTCATAGCAAACAACAAGGGATTCTTGTTTTTTCTGTTCGGCATGATTGTGGTGCGCAGTGCAGTAGCAGACTGGTACGGCGTGCCGAGCGGTTCAATGTATCCGACCTTGATGATCGGGGACCGTATTATTACCGACCGCTTGGCATACGATGTGAAGTTGCCTTTCACCGATGTCATCCTCAAGCATCTTGCCGATCCTAAGCGGGGTGACGTCGTCACCTTTTCTTCTCCTGAGGATGGGATACGCTTGGTGAAACGTGTGATCGGCTTGCCAGGTGATGTCGTCGAGATGCGTGGTGAGGCGCTGATTATCAACGGTGAGAAAGCCTCGTATGCGCCAGTATCGGGTGATGTCGCTCTGCAACTCGCTCCTCACTATTCGGGACAACAATTGGTATTGAATGAGCGGTTGCCTGACAGTCAGCATCCCATCATCGTTATGCCAGAACGGGCGGCAGCACGCACTTTTGGGCCGGTTACCGTACCTCCAAATGAGTATCTGATGCTGGGTGACAATCGGGATGCGAGCAAGGACTCGCGCTATATCGGTTTCGTCAAACGTGAACTTATCACCGGGCAGGTAAAACGTATCGCGTTCTCCCTTGATACGGATAAGTATTACTTGCCGCGTATCGACCGCATTGGTGCCTCTTTGGCTACTAGTGCGGCTAGTAGTTCACAATAAGCATTTTCGGTGCTGTCATCGCAGGACACAGCTTCGTGTTGCATACGTCACAGAAGAGGAAAGGCAGCTCCTTGTCGTATTTTCCCATTGTGTAGAAGACGATGGAGGGCCTTTTTTAAGCTTCAATTCTCGCGCCCGTCCGATACCTTCGGCCTACTCGGTAGGCCATTATCCCAACTTCAACTTCAATCAAGCATTCCGTGAAAAATCAAAATAAAAAAGCGAACAAAGGGAAGAACCTCAGCGTCGCCATCAAAGCTCCTGTCAAACTGGCGGGCGACGTGGTGGGGGATACGTCCAGCTTACTTAAAGAGAACGGTGAACTGAAACCGGGCTATGGCATGATCAGTGGTGTGCTTGCATTTACACTCGGGTTTTTATGTCTGTTGGGCGTTATTGCGTTTCATTTTCCGCAGTATTTGACTACGCCCGAATTGCGGCTCCAATATTCGACCAACATGTTGCGACAAGTGTTGTTCGCTTCGCTGGTTATTTCGGGGGGAATTTCATTGGCGAATATTGTCCTTCGCAAGAATCGGAATCTGAATATCGCCGCATTATGCTTTGTCTTAGTCGCGGTTGCGCTAGGTGGATCGACAGTGCCGGTCGGTGAATATCCTCACAATACGCCTTATATCGGACTGGACTGGTTCATTCTTGACTTGCTTGGATCCACATTGATTTTTGTGGTGGTGGAAAAGATGTTCCCGCTGTACAAAGGACAAGCCGTGTTCCGTAAGGAATGGCAGACCGACATGGCGCATTTCATTGTCAATCATTTCCTGGTCGGCCTGATTCTGTTGATTGTGAACTTTGCGATCCATCGTATATTCGGCTGGCTAGTAGACAGCGAATTTCAGTCTTTGATACAAAGCATCCCTTTCATTCCTCAATTACTGCTGTGCATTTTGGTCGCGGACCTCATGCAGTATTGGACGCACCGCGCCTATCACGAGATTCCGTTTCTGTGGAAATTCCACGCGGTGCATCACAGCACAAAAACGATGGATTGGCTGGCCGGATCGCGGATGCATGTACTGGAACTGCTGTTTACGCGGGTATGCGTACTAGGTCCGCTCTACGTCTTCGGATTCGAGAAGTCTGTTATGGACACCTACATTATCGTGGTCGGTTTTCAGGCAGTCTTCAATCATGCGAACGTGCATTTGCCTTGGGGGCCGTTGAAGTACCTGTTGGTGACGCCCGATTTTCATCACTGGCACCATTCTTCCGACGACGCCGCAATCGATAAAAATTACGCGGCGCATTACGCATTTCTCGATTACTTTTTCCGGACAGCGGTAAAGACAGATCAGAAATTTCCAAGCAATTACGGCGTGGTTGGCGACTATATGCCAGAGGGTTTTGTAAAACAGCAGCTGTTCCCGTTTACCCGCGAAAAATAAGCGAAGTTGAAATAGAGCGATTTGCCTGTGTGTGAAAGGAGGCCATCTCGGGCCTGCGGTGCTTACCGTAGCTCACGTACGGTTGCGCTTCTCGGCCCGACCTGCCCTCCCTTTCACGCACAATCAAACCCTCTAGGAGGAGGCGGCAAGCCTTCGCAGCGCCGCGATTGACGTTGCAGCGTGAGCGTTTGCCGCACTCCACCATGCCGGTGGCATGATATTTATGCTGATGCGGGTGAGCCCAGAACACAAGTCCAGAGTTGCTTGACCTGCGTTGCTTGCTGCGCAACACGTTCCCGCTCTACACGCGCACGGTCATTGCCTTGCAGCCTGAACTGATGTTGCAACTTACGAAACATTCGATAAGCATCGGCAACCTGGCCTGCAAGCATCTTGTCGATCAACCCTAACTCGCCACACAATTTGAGCAGCGCGATATTGCCGATGTCGGCAGTCAATTGCGGATAGCGCGCGGCATCACGTAAGACTAAAAATTGCACGATGAATTCGATATCGATCATGCCGCCGGCATCATGCTTAAGATCAAATTGTGCCGATCGATTGGGGTGCGCGTCATGCATCTTTTTGCGCATGGCCAAAACTTCCTGACGTAACTTTTCTTCGTCGCGTGGTTGGCGCAGTACCGTTTCACGAATTGCTTCGAAACGCGTGCCAATGGTTGCATCACCTGCGCAGAAGCGTGCTCTTGTAAGCGCTTGATGCTCCCATACCCAAGCCGATTCGCTCTGATATCTTTCGAATGCAGTCAAACGCGATACCAGAAGGCCACTAGCACCATCAGGGCGCAGGGCAATATCGATATCAAATAAAATGCCGGAGGGTGTATGGCTGGTCATCCAGGTGATGAAGCGCTGTGCCAGTTTCGCATAGAGCGCCGGCGCCTCCTGATCGTCATCGTCGTACAGGAAGATCACATCAAGATCGGATGCATAGCCAAGCTCCTTGCCCCCTAGTTTACCGTAGGCGATAACGGCAAATTTTGGCGTCTCGCGGTGCCGATTGGGAATGGTCTTCCAGGCAGCCTGAATGGTTGCACCGACCAAGATGTCTGCCAGCGCAGATAAATGATCGGCTAGCCGTTCGACAGTCAGTGCGCCTTCCAGATCTTGGGCGAGGAGGCGAAACAATTGCGCATGGTGCAGGTCGCGCAACACATTCATCCGCAGTTCCGTATCGTCTTGCGCCGCATCCAGTTGAGCCTGAACATCCAGCGCGAAGGCTGGCCAATCAGGGGGGGCCATCAAGGTACGATCATCCAGTAGTTCGTCCAGCAAAATTGGATGACGCGTCAGGTACTTCGCTGCCCAGTCGCTGGCGCTCATCATGCGGATGACGCGTTCTAAGGTATGCGGATATTCAGTGAGAAGCGCGAGATAAGCGGCGCGGCGAGCGATCGCTTCCAGGAAATCGAGCAGACGTCCCAGCGTTGCCGAGCCTGCTTCGGACGTTTTCACAATGATCGGCAACGCAGCATGGATCAACGCCGTGAGCTTGACACGACT
>CBHCMF010000051.1:0-22736 GCA_965974465.1 uncultured Noviherbaspirillum sp. | reverse complement strand
AGCCGACCTTCGGGTCGGCTTTTTTATTTTCTGCGGCAAACCACTCTCAACTTTTTCCATACATCAAGCCCCATATCTGCTTAGCCGCCCCTACTTTTCCCCTTGGCTCCCAGTCATTGTCGCAGTCTCATTCACATGACGAGTTAATACCAATCTTCCGTTGTAACGTGACATGAAAATTGGGAAGGCGCCCATATAGCCCACCAATACGCGGCACAAGAGAGAACAGATATGTCGGATTAGTAAGCATTCGACTCGTGATTGCACCAACATTACAGAGCTGCTATCTTGACAAAATGGTGCGCTGACGGATCTGCGTCGATTAGCTCGACTAGAGCAATGGGATGGTCACCCCCTGCCCATAACGGCATCAAACGTGCCAAAGTAGGGGGTGTCGAGCAAACACTTGAACCGAGGGGAATATCTGTGCATGATAAGTACCAATGCACAGCCATACTAGATAGACCGCTTGGCAACGAGCATACTTGAATACTTCACCACTGCAATCCTGGCGCCATGAGTAATGACACCAGAGGCATCTAGCCGAGTCCCCCTCAGTCGTTGCAAGCAGCGTTTCCGCTTACGGACGACAAACCCGCATAACGGTTGCGCACGTCGGACTAGATGTAGCAGAAATCAAGAGCGCATTACCCTCGTTTCCAAAACTGGCGAATTTCAATATTTAGCGTTTACTTAAGTTGCTCGTTCAACAGTGAAAGAATTTTATCAGCCGTCTGTGATGACTCCGGATGGCCTTCATTATTCAGGACAGAAACCTGACTCACGGAAGCGACTTCTTTAACAAAGACGCGATAGCGAGGGACTGATTTTGCCTTGTCGTCACTTGAACCAAATGAAAACAGTTTAGAGAAAAAGCCTTTTTCCGAGGTTGCATTCTGATCTCTCTCAGGATCGACATAACGAACAAAATACAAGCCTTGTGTTCGGTCCCGATCCTCTACTGTGAAACCAACGCGGTCCAATGCCAGGCCGACACGACGCCATGTACGATCAAACCCTTCATCTACTTCAACATAGCCTCCATTTACTCCTTTGACTAATTTTGCGCGAGACACGGGCAATCCGGTATTTGCAACCGTCGCCTTTGCCTGAGTAGATTGAGCTCCCAGACTCACCATCAGACGCGACAAAAATTCAGCCTCCAGATCTGGGTCAGCGGGTCTAGACGTCCACATGGTGCTATCTTTCTGCTGCCCGACCAATACCTCCTGCATGCCACGATGGCTGATATAAATTTCCGTTGCTCCGTCTGCCGTGCGCTCAAGACGCGTACGGAATTTGTCGCGTTCACCAGTTGAATATAAAGAATCGAATGCTTTACCAAGAGTACTGCGAATGATGTCATCAGGAATCTTTGCACGATTCTCCGCCCAATCAGTTTCCATCACACCAGCCTGCGGTGTTTCAATAGTGATCAGGAATCCGGAATCTTGCCAAAAGTCCTTGATTTGGGGCCACAATGCTTCCGGCGCCTGCTTCACCACCAGCCAACGCTGGTTGCCGGCACGCTCAACGCGCATGTCGGAATTCCCCTTCGCAGCAACAGTTGCACTAGTTGGGCGCACACTGTCCTGAAGACTATAACTGGACGCTGTTGCGGTTCCACGACTCCCCTCTGGAATCGCATAACGATTATCCTTTTGCAACTGGGTTAAATCTGGCGGCACCTCTAGAGAGGGTGCCTTGCCTGCGCTCTTGTATTCCACCTTATCAGGCTCCAGTACCGATCCGATTGAGCCGCAGCCTACTAGGCCAGCCAGCGCCAGCGCGCAAATGAGACCACGTTGAGCGATGTGAGATTGCTTACAAATAGTCATATCGATGCTGAATGAGGTGAAATCTAGGGGTTTGCCGGATAAATCGCGGCACTTATTTTAATATGCCGGACTCGCGCATGGCCGCGCGAACTATTCCGTGAAAGTCTGCGGCCAAGGGCACCAGCGGCAAGCGAATGCCAGACGGAATTAGCCCCATTTCGGCCATCGCCCACTTTACAGGGACCGGATTCGGTTCAACGAACAATTTATTATGCAGTGGCAAAAGAGTATTGTTAATCGCAAGGGCTTCTGCCACCTTGCCGCTCATTGCAGCGACACATAGATCATGCATGGCACGTGGAGCCACGTTAGCCGTCACCGAAATGTTGCCCTTGGCGCCGCAGAACATCAACGCCATCGCAGTCGGATCGTCACCCGAATAAATGGCGAAAGATTTAGGCGCAAGGCGAATCAAATCACTACCACGGGCAATGTTACCAGTTGCGTCCTTAACGCCAATGATCCCTGGTACCTGCGCCAAGCGGAGGATGGTTTCATTCGCCATATCGGCGACCGTGCGACCTGGAACATTATAGAGAATGGCTGGCAGATCGACCGCTTCAGCGATTTTCTTGAAATGCTGATACATCCCTTCCTGCGTCGGACGATTGTAGTACGGTACGACCAACAACGACGCATCGGCACCGACATTTTTCGCATATTGTGTCAGCTCGATAGCTTCGGTAGTCGAATTGCCCCCCGTTCCAGCAATAATCGGAACCCGCTTTGCCGCATGATCGACAGCGACTTTAATTAACTCACAATGCTCCTCCACCGAAACGGTCGGTGATTCTCCTGTAGTACCGACAATGACGATACCGTCGGTTCCTTCGGCGATATGCCAGTCAATCAATTTGCGCAGTCCCGGCAGGTCAATACTGCCATCTGCATGCATAGGAGTCACAATTGCGACAATGCTGCCCTGGATCATGGTGATGTTAATGGGTAAAGATGTAAAACGTCGATTGTAGCGGATCACCCGCTCCCGTGGGGCAATACTGCCCGATTCCAAATTCGGGTTATAGGCGCAATTGACTTGGCTTCAGACCCGCACCTATCTTCACAGCACACACTCGCTGAACCATTGCCGGCTTGGGTGTGCTGACATAGCCATCTTCAAAAGCAAGAATGCGCATGCCCGCCATCATCTCACACACCGCCAATAGCTCTCCAGGTTGCAGAAGAAATGCTGAATTGGAAGGCTTACCAAACTCTTCATTTCCTTGGGCGAATGTTTCGTAGATCAGGACACCGCCAGCAGCAAGACTATGAAAAATGTGAGGAAAAAGTGGTCGGTGCAGGTAGTTCGTCACCACGATGCCGGTAAAACGCCCTACTTTGTAAGGCCAAACGCCCCCCTCAGCTTCGAGGTCAATCTGTTGAGTGATAATGCTTGGCCCTGCCGCCATCTCAAGTGCCGCAGGGTCTCGATCGACTGCCACAACTGCATGCCCTAGTCTACTCAATAACCGCGCATGTCTGCCGTTGCCGCAGGCAAGATCTAGAACTTCACCTGGCGGCATTAAGGATGCGAATCGCGCGACCCAAGCAGATGGTTGAATCGACTCAGAATGCGGTAGCGAACAATGACTCAATAGCCCCTCATGATACTTCATCAACTGTAGCTGAGCCCCATTGCTTCACGCACGTCACGCATGGTTTCCTGCGCCAACTTGCGCGCCTTGTCACAACCATCAGCCACGATTGCACGCACCAACGAAGGATCATCGAGATACTTTTGTGCACGTTCGCGCATTGGTTCCTGCTCTTTTAGGATCGCATCCACCACCGGCTGTTTGCATTCAAGACAGCCGATTCCGGCCGACTTGCACCCCTTCATCACCCAGTCCTTCGTTTCGTTGCTCGAATAGACCTGATGCAATTGCCAAACGGGGCACTTTTCCGGATCACCCGGATCGGTGCGGCGCACACGCGCAGGGTCGGTAGGCATGGTGCGAATCTTCTTGGTGACAGACTCTTTATCTTCACGCAACGTGATCGTATTACCGTAACTCTTTGACATTTTCTGCCCATCTAGACCGGGCAAACGTGAAGATTCTGTCAAACGCGCTTGCGGCTCTACCAAGATCAGCTTACGGCTGCCTTCCAGATAGCCAAACAGTCGTTCCCGGTCGATCATTGACAAGTTCTGCGCCTCGTCAAGCATGGCTTTCGCTTGCGCCAACGCATCTTCCTTGCCCTGCTCCTGGAACTCGGTACGCAGCTCGTTGTAAATGCGCGCGCGTTTGCTGCCGAGTTTCTTGACTGCCTCTTGGGCTTTCTCCTCGAACCCCTTCTCCTTGCCATACAGGTGGTTAAACCGGCGCGCCAGCTCGCGGATCATTTCAATATGGGGCACTTGGTCCTCACCTACTGGCACGAGACTGGCACGGTAAATCAGCACATCGGCAGCCTGCAACAGTGGATACCCTAGAAAACCGTAGGTCGCGAGATCGCGATCAGCCAACTTTTCTTGCTGGTCTTTGTACGTCGGTACGCGCTCCAGCCAGCCGAGCGGTGTCGCCATCGACAACAAAAGGTGCAACTCGGCATGCTCAGGCACCTTGGACTGAATAAACAGCGTCGCCTGCGACGGGTCTACCCCTGCAGCTAGCCAGTCGATCACCATCTCCCAAGTACTGCTCTCGATGATGCTGGGATCATCATAATGTGTTGTCAGCGCATGCCAGTCGGCGACAAAGAACAGGCAAGGCAGTTCGGATTGCATCTTGATCCAGTTCTTAAGGGCGCCGTGATAATGGCCAAGGTGCATAGCACCTGTCGGGCGCATGCCGGAAACAACACGATCGGGATACATAATGTTCAGCTCAGAAAAATGTTTAAAGGGGAAATAATCAACTTAATGGCGGTAGCGGCAATGCCTATCACTGGGCCGATCCAGAAGTTGAGCACCTGGAAATATAAAAGGGCAAGCAAAATGAAAAAGCCATAGGGTTCAATTTGCTCAAACTTATAAGCATATTTGGTCGGCAACAGACTCGTCAAAACCCGCCCACCATCCAAAGGAGGAAGGGGAAATAAATTAAAGGCGAAAAAGAGTAGATTCGTCTCTACACCGGCATATGCCATTTTGATAAAAAATGGCTCATCAAAATGAGCCAATGTTAACGTGCTAAGTAACGCTGCCCATATGCTAGCCATGAAGAAATTTGCCCCTGGACCAGCAAGTGCAACCCATGCCATGTCACGTTTTGGTTTGCGCAATTTACCAAAATCTATTGGCACTGGCTTCGCATATCCCAATTTGATCGGGCTATTTATGAGCACCAAGACCAAAGGTAGGAGAACTGTACCAAATGGATCGATGTGCTTTGCAGGATTCAGACTCATTCGCCCCTGCAAATAGGCAGTCGAATCGCCGAAATAACGGGCAGCGTAGGCATGCGCCGCCTCATGCAACGTAATCGCAAATAGTACAGGTAACGCATACACTGCGATCATTTGAATAATTTCTTCCATGGCGAGGATTTTATCAGAGGGGGGTAGGCTCCAGCCGCGAGATGAAAAATCGCATAGGAGGGATAGAGATGGGCGGGATCAAAACAATCGCGGCCGACACCGCACAACCTACAACCTAAACATCGACGCTTCACCCCGCCCCTGGCGCAGTAACTGCGGCTCATCGTCCGTCAAATCAATCACCGTAGTGGGTTCCAAGCCGCAAGCACCGCCATCGATAACAAGTTCGACTTGACGTTCAAGCGCTCGCCGCACGTCATCAGGATCTGTCATAGGCTCATTTTCGCCAGGCAGAATCAGAGTTGTACCTAACAAAGGCTGGCCGAGCTCTTCAAGAAGTGCATGCGCAATTGCGTTTTCCGGCACACGCAAGCCGATGGTTTTGCGGGACGGATGACTCAGGCGGCGTGGCACTTCCCTGGTTGCTTCCAAAATAAAAGTATAGGGCCCGGGTGTCGAAGCCTTCAGCAAGCGATATTGCTTATTATCAACACGAGCATACTGAGCAATTTCACTCAAGTCGCGGCACAGCAGCGTTAGATGATGCTTGTCGCTCACGCCACGTATACGGCGCAGACGCTCCACTGCAGCCTTGTCATCCAGATGGCATACCAGCGCATAGCAGGAATCAGTTGGCAACGCAACAATGCCACCGCTGTGAATGATTTGCGCTGCCTGCTTGATCAAACGCAGTTGCGGATTATCGGGATGGATCTGAAAAAACTGGCTCATAAAAAAGAACGGCGGCCTCTAGACCGCCGCTACTACCCTAGTTGTTATTCAATGTGCGCCGCGCAAAGCAGCAATACGTTTCTCAATCGGTGGATGTGTAGAAAACAAGGCAGCAAACCCGGAACCGCCGCCGTTAATACCGAAGGATCTGAAATTCTGCGGCATGCTCTCCGGCGGCTCCAGTCCACCTAAGCGAGCCAGTGCCTTAACCATGGGCTGCGGACTTCCGAGTAGTTGTGCGGAGGCGGCATCAGCACGGAACTCTCGATAACGCGAAAACCAAGCGACGATAATAGACGCCAGGATACCGAACACAATTTCACAGGCAAACACCGTCATCATGTAGCCTACGCCGGGCCCACGATCATCGTTATTGCGGAACACCGCCTTATCGATTATGTAGCCGACCACACGTGCCAAGAAAATCACGAAGGTGTTGACCACCCCCTGAATCAAGGTCAGCGTAACCATGTCGCCGTTGGCGACGTGTGCAATTTCATGCCCCAGAACTGCTTCGACTTCATCGCGTGTCATACTCTCCAGCAAACCGGTCGAGACGGCGACCAGCGCAGAATTCTTGAACGCGCCAGTAGCAAACGCATTCGGCTCTCCTTCATAGATCGCCACTTCCGGCATCGCGATACCGGCCCGTTCGGCCAGCCTCTTTACGGTATCGACCAACCACAATTCGGTTGAACTCGAAGGTGCATCGATGACATGTGCGCCAGTTGACCATTTCGCCATTTGTTTGCTCATCAAAAGAGAAATGATTGCGCCGGTAAAGCCAACCACGAGAGAGTACACCATCAAGGTGCCAAGCTGAAGGCCATTAGCGGATAAGTAGCGATTGACTCCCAGCAAAGAAAGTACCACCGACATGACGAGCACCACAGCAAGGTTAGTCGCCAGAAACAGAACAATTCGTTTCATGCTAAAGCCCTCCTCCATTGAAAGCAGCTATTAGATAAGGTTGCAAAGCGGGAAATTCAAGGGAGCGCCATGCTCCTACCGACGAGGTCACAAGCAAGCTGTGACTGTCAGCGCGATTGAAAGATGTTTACATGCGCCAGTCGTGCCAGACTGGTGTGAGCCCGGGGGGCAACGGGGGTAGCGAGCCAAGCTCAGTGCGTGATTCTCCTGGCGCATGGAAGTCGGAGCCGCGTGAAGCAAGCAATCCATAATGATGCGCAACAACGGCGAAGTGGCTGTACTCCTCTACTGTATGGCTGCCAGTGACAACTTCCACCGCGGCGCCACCGAGGCGCTTAAATTCAGCGAAGAAGGCATCCAGTTCAAGCTCGCTGAAACCATAGCGTCCCGGGTGAGCTACGACCGCGATGCCACCTGCACCGCGAATCCAGTTGATCGCATCCTTGAGTGTAGCCCAACGATGTGGCACATAGCCTGGTTTGCCCTCGGTCAGATAATGAGAAAATACTTCAGAAATATCCTGGCATACGCCTATTTCGAGAAGATAGCGGGCAAAATGCGTGCGTGAAATCAGGTCAGGATTGCCGACATATTTCAGCGCGCCTTCAAATGCATCAGGAATCCCGACGGTAGCAAGCTGCGCTGCCATGTCATGTGCGCGTCTCTCACGGCCTGCACGTGTATTTTTCAATCCCTGGACCAGCTCTTGATTGTTTTCATCGAATCGCAGTCCGACGATGTGGATTGTCCTTGCTGCCCAAGTAACAGAGATCTCCACACCAGTTACATAGTGCATGCCGAACGAAAATGCTGCCTCGCGCGCTTCTGCTATGCCGCCAATCTCATCATGGTCTGTTAGCGCCCAAACCTCCACCCCCCCAGCCTTTGCACGAGCGGCGACCGCCGCAGGGGCAAGTGCGCCGTCAGAAACATTAGAATGACAATGAAGATCGACGTTAGGCATGCAGAGAAGAAGTCAGTGATGGAAATTCAACTATTGTACGCTGAGTTGGCTCTCCCCCGTTGCATACGTAAGTCGCAAGAAGATCACCACTTTCCTCATTTGGACCGACGACAACAGCAGCAGCCTATCCCTTCAGGTCAAAAACTGTTCTATATGTCTCGCCAAGGCTTCCGGCTGGTCGTGATGCAACATATGCCCTGCATCACTAATGATTACTGTCTTCACATTGGGAATGAACTGGATGCGACGATCGACTTCGACGCGAGCCAATTCCTTTGGCCCCATCCAGCGCCATGCTTCGGTATCGTCTGCCTCCACCCACAACACGGGGGCGGTGATTGCGTGCCAGCATGCCAGCACCTCTTCTATACGATACAAAATGGGGCTAATCCGCTTATGCGCTGGGTCACCGAGGATTTCCCACTCGCCGTGCTGATTTTGCGTTGACCAATGGACCGATAGAAAAGCAGCACGCGCGTCAGTCAGGCGCCGATTATTTTTCTGCAGACGCACAGCGACCTCAGCTTGCGTGGAATAGGTGCGGAGGCTTGGCGGATTGCGCAATTCATCCAACCATTTCGCGTAACGTCCCGGGGCCTGCTCCGGTCGCGTGGCAGGCATGCCGAAGCCCTCCAAATTAATCAGTTTCCGGACCCTGGTTGGACGTATACCCGCATACAGACAGACGACATTTCCTCCCATGCTATGCCCTAGCAGGTTTACTGGCTCATCAGGAGAATAATGCTCCAGAATCGCATCAAGATCGCCCATATAATCCGGAAACCAGTAACTATCGACACCTGGGTTTTTCGTCAATCCGAAACCGCGCCAATCTGGCGCAATCACATGCCAGTCCTCTTGTAGGCAATCGACTACAAATTGAAAAGATGCTGAAACATCCATCCAACCATGCACCATGAATAGCTTCGGCCCATTCTCGTTGCCCCAATGGCGCACATGGTACTGTAGACCTCGAACGGAAATGAATTCGGAGCGGGAAGGTTTCATTCTTTTACCGCCAGCGAATTAATGGCGTGTTCCAAAGGAGTTGACAGCATGAAAGGGTTTCCAGAAAAGCAGGTTAATAGAACGATCGTTCTATAATTCTATATTGATGACATTATTTCTGCTGAATGGGTAAATATTATTTAGGAAGCTAATGCAGCAAGCTCTGCATCAGTGAACCCAGCCGCTTTTCGTGCTTCCATATTAAAAGGACCACGTAAGGATGGTGCCTTGTATTGCATTGCCAAAGTCGCATAGGTGGAAACCGGCTCTAGCCCACGCGAGGTACACAGCCAGCCGAACCAACGATTGCCAATCGCGACATGTCCGATCTCATCGCGCAAAATAATGTCGAGAATCTCTGCCGCCGCCATGTCACCTGCCTGTGCCAGCTTGGCACGGACAGGGGGAGAGGCATCAAGTCCACGCGCTTCGAGTGTACGAGGAACAAGGGCCATGCGAGCCAGCACATCGCCACTGGTTTTCTCAGCCATATCCCACAAGCTGTTATGCGCGGAGAAGTCACCGTAGCAAAAACCTTGCTTTTGCAAATGTTCAGCCAACAATGAAAAATGCAAAGCCTCCTCTGATGCCACCTTCAACCAATCCAAGTAATACTGGCTTGGCATGCCAGGGAAACGCCAGATCGCATCAAGAGCGAGGTTAATCGCATTGAATTCGATATGGGCGAGAGCATGAATCAGCACGGCACGCCCTTCGATGGTTCTCATGGATCGATGTTTCACAAATAAGGGGGAGACCAATTCCGGGCGTTCTGGGCGACCTGGCAATCGGGACTGAGGAACCAGCAAATCGTCGACGTCCAGCGGCATTTCATTGCGGCATACGGTATCAAATAACGCCCTTACCGCAGCTACTTTGCAAACCACATTGACTTCGCATAGCAAGTGCAGCGCGCTTGCTCTTAACTCGGCGGGAGGAATGGGATCTTTGTCTTGAGGTTGATTCATGCGAGCGCGGTAAAATGACGGTTTCGAACGAGAATCCCGAATTTTACGGAACTCCATGGCTATCTACCAACTGGGCGAACATGCCCCTGAGATTGATCCGTCTTCTTACATCGCCGATACGGCAAACGTCATTGGCAAAGTTCGGATCGACGCACTTGCGAGTATCTGGTTCGGCGCCACGATTCGTGGTGACAACGAACTGATTACAGTCAGCGAAAACAGCAACGTGCAAGAAGGATGCGTGCTTCATACCGACCCAGGCTACCCGCTTACCATCGGCAAGAATGTCACAGTGGGGCATCAAGCCATGCTCCATGGCTGCATTGTGGGCGAAGGATCCCTCGTTGGCATTCAGGCGGTCATTCTGAACGGCGCAAAGATCGGTCGCAATTGCTTGGTCGGCGCCGGGGCCTTGGTTACTGAAGGCAAGGAATTTCCTGACAATTCGCTGATTATTGGTTCACCAGCCAAGGTTGCCCGCCTTCTGAGTGACGAAGATATCACCCGTATGCACAACAACACTGCGAACTACGTTAAGCGCGGTCAGGTATTCAAGCAAGAACTTAAACGGATTGGATGATTAATGGATACGCTGCAAAGATTTATTTTTGAGAATTCCGCCGTGCGCGGCGAACTAGTGGAGATTTCCGATACTTGGAAACAGGTGCAGGCACGCAAGAGGTATCCAAAACCAGTAAGTGCGTTGCTTGGCGAAATGCTAGCTGCTGCTGCACTTTTGTCTGCAAACCTGAAGTTCAATGGCATGATCGTGATGCAGATGCATGGTGACGGTCCAGTCAAGCTGTTAGTGGTCGAGTGCGATTCCAATCTTCAGCTACGGGCTACCGCCAAGCTAGCGGATGATGCGGTCATCGCTGATGACGCCAGTCTGACGCAACTGGTTAATGCGCACGGCCATGGTCGCTTTGTGATCACGCTCGATCCCAAGGACAAATTACCTGGACAGCAGCCATATCAAGGTATCGTGCCGCTCGACGGCGAATCGGTTGCTGTAGTCATTGAGAATTACATGCTGCGTTCGGAACAGCTAGAGACTAAGTTATGGCTCGCAGCCGACCAGAATGTGTCGCGGGGCTTGTTACTGCAAAAGCTGCCAAAGGAAGGTGGAAATGGTACGCAGGTTGCTGACGATGCGCAAATGTGGAACCACACGGTAATGCTGGCATCGACACTTCGAAACGAGGAGCTGCTATCGACGGACATCAATACCCTAATGCGCCGCCTGTTCTGGGAAGAGACGATCCGCGTATTCGAGCCACGTCACCCGACCTTTCATTGTAGTTGTACACGCGAAAAGGTTGCCAACATGCTGATCATGCTCGGCAAACAGGAAATCGATTCAGCTTTGGCAGATTTAGAAAAACTCGCTATTCAGTGCGACTTCTGCGGACAGCATTATGAGTTTGACAAAGTTGACTGCACTCAATTATTCACGACCGAAAATCCAAGTGTCGCACTCCACCCAGCAGGTAGCGCTCGACACTAGAGCGATTTGATTGGGCGTGAAAAGGAGGGGACGTCGGGTCGGGCCGAGAAGCGCAACCATACGTGAGCTACGGTGAGCATCGCAGGTCCGAGAGGCCCTCTTTCACGCACAGGCAAATCGCTCTAAACACGTGTATCCGTTTGTAAAATGCTAACAGAAAGGCAGCGTGTGCTGTCTTTCGGTCCATCGGAATAATCAGGGATTTTTTTGTTGAGGTTGAGCGGATGTTGCGATTGGCCTGTCGCTTGACTCAAGAATTTGGACGAAGATCTCGCCATTCTTGATCATCCCTAACTCATAGCGAGCCCGCTCCTCTACCGCATCAGTCCCATCGCGCAGATCGTGCACTTCGGAACCCAGTTTCGCATTGCGCGCCTTTAATTCTTCGTTCTTCTTTTGCGCCGCAGTAACTTGCCTATCCAAATCCCACACACGCAGCCAGCCTCCCTTGCCCAGCCACAACGGGTACTGGATCAACAAAAGCAAGGCAGCGAGACTAAGGGTAATTAGACGCATGGGAGCATACCTGTTAGAAATTTGGGGGCTTGCGCCCCCAAATTCTCTTTTACCTCTTTTACCTTATTTCAGGTTATAGAATGCGCTACGACCTGGGTAGCTAGCAATATCACCAAGATCTTCCTCGATACGCAGCAACTGGTTGTACTTAGCGATGCGGTCCGAACGCGACATTGAGCCAGTCTTGATCTGCAAAGCATTGGTGCCAACCGCGATATCGGCAATCGTAGCATCCTCAGTTTCGCCGGAACGATGCGAAATCACTGCAGTATAGCCGGCGCGCTTGGCCATTTCGATGGCTGCAAACGTCTCCGTCAACGTACCGATCTGGTTGATCTTGATCAGGATCGAATTAGCAATGTTCTTCTGGATACCTTCACGCAAGATTTTGGTGTTGGTTACAAACAAGTCGTCGCCTACGAGCTGTACTTTCTTGCCAAGTGCATTAGTCAGCGTGGCCCAGCCTTCCCAATCGTTTTCCGCCATCGCATCTTCGATCGAGATGATCGGGTACTTGTCACACCAAGTCGCCAACAGATTAGTGAAATCAGCCGACGACAAGGACAGACCTTCGCCATGCAGATGATACTTGCCATCCTTGTAGAATTCGGAGGCGGCACAATCCAGCCCCAGAGCGATCTGCGTGCCGGGCTCATAGCCGGCCTGCTCAATAGCTTGAAGGATCAGCTTGATTGCGGCTTCATGATTATCAACGGATGGGGCGAAACCGCCTTCGTCACCCACAGCCGTAGTCAGCTTCTTATCGTGCAAAATCTTCTTCAGGGTATGGAAGACTTCAGCACCGTAACGCACTGCTTCGCGGAAGCTTGGTGCGCCGACCGGAATAATCATAAACTCTTGCAGATCAAGATTATTGTCGGCATGGGCGCCGCCGTTGATGACGTTCATCATTGGTACCGGCATTTGCATTGCGCCGGATCCTCCGAAATAACGATACAGCGGCAGGCCAGATTCTTCAGCTGCAGCTTTCGCTACCGCCATCGATACCGCCAACGTCGCGTTGGCGCCAAGGCGGCTCTTGTTTTCTGTACCGTCAAGATCAATCAGGGTGCGATCGAGGAAAGCTTGCTCATTGGCATCCAGGCCCATGATAGCTTCGGAAATCTCGGTATTGATGTTTTCACAGGCTTTCAAGACGCCCTTGCCGAGGTAGCGGCTCTTGTCACCGTCACGCAGCTCAATAGCTTCACGTGAACCAGTGGAGGCACCCGAAGGTACCGCTGCACGGCCCATGACGCCGGATTCCAGCAGCACGTCACATTCGACGGTAGGATTGCCGCGCGAGTCAATGACTTCGCGACCAATGATGTCAACGATAGCACTCATTCAATTCTCCCAAATCAAAGAAAATTCTGTAGATATGCGCGGCGCACCGATTTATACATTATTCAAGAACGGTGTGCGCTGCATATCTGCAAATCGCAATACTGCTTACGAAAAATCGTTTTCCAGAAAGCCTGCCTTCTTCACGACGCGATCCAGTTCGATCAGCGTAGCGAGCAGTTCTTTCATGCGCCCAAGGGGAACGGCATTCGGGCCGTCAGACTTGGCTTCTGCTGGATTGGGATGAGTTTCCATAAACAATCCAGCGATGCCGGCCGCCACGGCTGCACGCGCCAGGACCGGGACAAATTCGCGCTGGCCGCCTGATGACGTACCTTGCCCACCAGGCAGCTGAACCGAGTGAGTCGCATCGAATACAACTGGGCAACCCGTTTCGCGCATGATAGCGAGCGATCTCATGTCGGAGACAAGATTGTTGTAACCGAACGAAACACCGCGTTCACAGGCCATGAAACTGTCCTGCTCCAGGCCCGCTTCCCGGGCTGCATCACGCGCCTTGTCGATGACGTTCTTCATGTCACCGGGCGCCAGAAATTGGCCTTTCTTGATATTCACTGGCTTGCCGGATTGGGCGCACGCACGGATGAAATCAGTCTGGCGGCACAAAAATGCCGGCGTCTGTAATACGTCAACGACTGCCGCTACCGGCTTGATCTCATCAATTTCATGGATGTCGGTCAGTACCGGCACCCCGATTTGTTTTTTCACTTCGGCCAGGATGTCCAACCCTTTTTCCATGCCAAGCCCACGAAAAGAAGTGCCTGATGAGCGGTTCGCTTTGTCAAAGGACGATTTGTAAATGAAGGGAATGCCGAGTTCCGAAGTGAGTTCTTTCAGCGTGCCCGCGGTATCCAGCGCCATCTGTTGCGATTCGATCACGCAGGGACCGGCAATCAGGAAGAACTGCCGGTCGAGGCCGGCTTCAAAGCCGCACAGCTTCATGCTGCCTTCCTCTCACTCGAGGCCTGTTTATGTGCAAGCGCCGCTTTGATGAAGGAGATAAACAACGGATGGCCGTCACGTGGCGTCGACTTGAATTCCGGATGGTATTGCACGCCAACGAACCAAGGATGCGCATTTTCACCAGCGCGTGGCAACTCCATAATTTCGCACAGATCTTCAGTGGGCGTACGCGCAGACACAATCAAACCAGCCTCTTCCACGCGACCGAGGTAGTGGTTGTTGGCCTCATAGCGGTGACGATGACGTTCTGTGACCTTGTCACCGTAAATTTCTGCAGCGATGGTGCCAGGTTTAACGGAGCAAGTCTGAGCACCGAGGCGCATGGTGCCACCAAGGTCGGAATTGGCGTCACGTGTCTCGACTTTACCGTCGTGGTTCTGCCATTCCGTAATCAACGCGACGACGGGGTGTTCCGTGTCCGGATCAAATTCAGTGGAATTCGACTTGGCCAACCCTGCCTTGTTGCGCGCATATTCGATCAGTGCGACTTGCATGCCGAGGCAAATGCCGAGGTAAGGTACCTTGTTCTCACGTGCATATCGGGCGGCGGCAATCTTGCCTTCCACGCCGCGTTTGCCGAAACCGCCAGGAACCAGGATCGCATCGTACTTGGCGAGGTTTGCGGTACCGTTCGCTTCGATTTCCTCGGAATCCAGGTATTCGATGTTGACACGGCTCTCGGTGTGAATACCTGCGTGGCGCAATGCTTCGGTCAGCGACTTATAAGACTCGGTCAGATCGACATACTTGCCAACCATGCCGATGGTGACCTCCTCTTTGGGGTGCTCCAGCGCGTACACCAGTTTGTTCCAAACAGAAAGGTCTGCAGGCTTCGGCGACAGGCCGAGTTTGTCGCAGACGATCTTATCCAGCCCCTGATCGTGCAGCATCTGCGGAATCTTGTAGATGGTGTCCGCATCCCAGACGGAGATGACCGCATCTTCTTGAATATTGGAGAACAACGAAATCTTGGCACGCTCATCGTCAGGAATACGGCGATCCGCACGGCACAACAAGGCGTCCGGTGAAATACCGATTTCGCGCAGCTTTTGCACGCTGTGCTGGGTTGGCTTGGTCTTCAGTTCACCGGCAGACGCGATGTACGGCACCAATGTCAGATGTACGAACGCGGCTTCATTGCGGCCTGCGCGCAAGCTCAATTGGCGAGCAGCCTCAAGGAAAGGCAACGACTCGATATCGCCCACGGTGCCGCCGATTTCCACTAGCGCAACGTCGAAACCTTCGGCGCCGCGATAGATGTAATCTTGGATTTCGTTCGTGATATGGGGGATCACCTGCACCGTCTTGCCCAGATATTCGCCGCGCCGCTCTTTTCGGATCACGGATTCATAGATCTGACCTGTGGTGAAGTTGTTAACTTTCCGCATTTTCGCGGTAATGAAGCGCTCATAGTGACCGAGATCGAGATCGGTCTCGGCACCATCGTCGGTGACGAACACTTCACCGTGCTGGAACGGACTCATCGTGCCTGGATCGACGTTGATGTACGGATCGAGTTTGATGAGGGTGACTTTAAGGCCGCGCGATTCAAGGATCGCAGCGAGAGACGCGGCTGCAATCCCTTTACCGAGGGATGAAACAACGCCGCCAGTGACGAATACAAACTTGGTCATTGCTGAGATGTGCCGGACGGCACGTGCGGGAAATTCAAATTATACCTCAATCCGATTTCCCTATCTGCATGTTTCAATGTTTTTATGAGCTTACCCCTCACCTTAAGGCATGTAGGCAAATTGCAAGCGGATATAGTTTTGTGCGCCAACCGAACTCGGTAAGTCATTGATTTCATTACTACGACGAACAATTGCCGCCCTGGCTGCGTAGGGCCCATGATTCCACGCGACTCCGGCTTCAGCCTCACCAACAATGCGCTTCGGGTCCATTGTGTGCGGATTATTTTTTGAGAAGTACCCTCCCTGCAGGGTCGCGTTATAACCAATTGCATGCACATCGGCACGTAAGTAAGCATGAACGCTTGAGTGTGTGGGCAAGGTGTTCAATTGTCCAACTCGCGCAACGGCGCCAACCCCTGCATCTGTAAAGATATTGCCAAAACGCGCATTGACATGTGGCGTGATGTCGAAGGACGGGTGTGGAGTCCATCGAACCGGCGACATTTCACCATACAGCACGACACCGAGCTCATTTCTTACTTGCTTATCCCACCCTTTCGGTAGGGGCTGCTGCAGTAAGCGATGAAATTGCGTTTGCGTCCATTCACCACCAGCGCAAGGACCAATGCAGCCAACATCGATACCGATCTTTGTATGCGTTCCGTTGATGCGGTGCTCTTCCTTGAAAAAGCCGCCGTAAATCCATCCCGCATAGGGATGATTCGGTGGTCCTACCGCTTCTGGGGGAAGCTTGATGTCGGAGGCGGTATACAGCTCCTGCCCGATACGCCAGCCGTATGTCGTCATGCCTTGATCGCCGCTCTTCAGTGTCGCCCGATACGTATAACGTAAACCGCTTGTATAAAAACCGTCATCCCGGTTCAACATCAATGTATCGTTATCAATATCTAGGACATGCGACACCGCTCCCTCAGCCAAAGCTTTGTCGTAATCGGCCAGTAAGCCAGCAAAAACATCCGCACTTGCAGCTCCGGGAGCAGCAGTCAATATCAATCCTGCAATCAGTTTTAGAGAGAAGTAACGCATAGAGATAGACTTGCAAAGAAAGCAATGAGAGGTAAAAACCGAACTGAATTGCATTGCCTCAGATTGTAATTCGATTGCTGCTTAATAGTTCCCGGATATCGAATCGAGCGTCGATTTCCACAAACTTCCGTACAACATGTTTTTCCTTAACACGCCCTCTTGCACGCGAGTACATCAGCGCACAGCTCGGTTAGCATTAATCGTCATACCAATATCGTGCATGTTCAGTGCGGAATTCACTCACGTCAAGCCGATCACCGAAGTGCAAACTGATGGCGCCCGAGTCGTCAGTGCGGAGGCGTCGAATACCCAGTCTGCCATAGCGTTCAAATACTTCAGTCTTTGGGTGGTGATATCGATTGCGATAGCCAACCTGGAACAATCCAAGTTCTGGCTGCACAGCGCGCAAGAATGCCAATGTGGACGACGTACCGCTTCCATGATGCGGCGCGAGAAGCACGGAGGCTCGCAAGCGGTCGGGATCGCTATCAATGAGTTGCTCTTCTTGCCGCGCCTCGATGTCTCCCGGAAGCAGAATAGATTGCGTTCCAATGGTAATCTTGAGTGTGCAACTGCGCGCGTTTGGCTTTGCTGTCGTCCTTTCATAGTTTGCCGGCGCTGGGTGCAGCATCTCGAAACTAATGCCGTCCCAGCTCCATGTCTGCCCGGACTCACAACGCTGATGGTTAGAGGATTTCTCGACAATCGGATGATCGAATGGTAACGAAGAAGATACCGAACTGACGTCAATCTCATCGAGAATGGACAACGCACCGCCAGAATGATCGTTATCACTGTGCGAGACGATCAGGGCATCGAGCTTGGAGATTCCCCTCGCTTTCAGGTAAGGCAGGATGATGCGATTGCCGCCGTCGGACTCCGGAGAATACGCTGGTCCGGTGTCATACAACAACCGATGACCCGGCGTCTCGACCAGCAGCGCCATGCCTTGCCCGATATCGAAGGCGGTGACCCACATTTCTCCGCCACGAGGATGTGATGGAGCATTTATAAGGAGCGGAAGTAATCCGGCCAGTCCAAGCCAACGCACCGGCCAGCCCCTAGGTGCAAGCAACCACAGAATACCAACGAGCGCTGCAATAAATATCCACCATGGTGGAACTGGAGCACTCCATACGGCAGCAGGCGATTCGCTCAACCATTGCAAGCCTTGAGCAAGCGACTCCACGAAAAAGTGCGCGCAACCTAACAACCAGTTCGATAGCGGCGCCGGTAGCACGCTGCCAAGCAGCGACAACGGCGTCACAAGGAAACTGATCAACGGAATAGCGGCAGCATTGGCGATTGGGCTTACCAGGGAAAACTGCCCGAACAGCAGCATTGTCAGCGGTATCAGCCCAAGCGTGACGACAAATTGGGTGTGCGTCGCAGCCCTCAGACTTGCTGACCAATGGCGCAGAAATGAAGGCGAGGTAGCAGGCCGTTCTTGAACACGCCCAGCGGATGCATACAGAATGATGGCAACAGCGCCAAACGACAACCAGAAACCCGGCCAAAGCACTGCCCACGGATCCAGCAATACCACTACGCCGAGGGCGGCGCACAACACGTGCGATACGCTCGTAAGGCGCCCAAACCAAAGCGCAACCGCAACGACGGTCAGCATGTAGAGCGTGCGCTGGGCCGGCACACCGAACCCGGCCAGCAGCACGTACAGCAGCGCAACGGCCGCCCCTGCTAGTGCCGCTGCCTTCTGCGCCGGAAGAATCAGAGGCAAATTCGCCCGAGTAAAGAAAGACCGGCGCCACAGCGCAAGCATGATGGCAGCGAAGAGGCCAGCAATCATGGTGATATGCAGCCCGGAAATCGATACCAGATGACCGATGCCGGTACGGTTAAAGACTTTCCAGTCAGACTGGCTGACCGCCCGCTGATCACCGATCACCAGCGCAACGATGACGCCCGCATATTCTTTGTCCGGCAAGGCCTCATAAATACGGTCTCGCAGCCATGCCCGGCAGTGCTCCACGACATTACCGAAACTGGGGACGAATTCATCGAGTCTTTGATTCTTGAGTGCAGACCGCCGATCCGGACGCACGTAGCCGGTCGCACGCAGGTTTTGTTCAAGCAGCCAAACTTCATAATCAAATCCATAGGGATTAGCGTTGCCGTGCGGCCGTCGCAAGCGTACCGTCAATTGCCACCGTTCCCCAGGCTGCACTCTTTCGACCGCTTGCAGTTCATCAGTACGGAAGGCCGAATACCAAGATAGCGCAAGCCGGTCCGGCACAACGGGATGGTCCCCCTCGGCATCGACGATACGCTCGACCGCAAAATTGAAGCGGACGCCTTGCTGGAAGTAATACGGCAAACTATCGACGGTGCCGACCACCGTGACGTCACGACCTTCCCATTCCTTGGGTAGCTCTACCGCGAGGTAGTAGTGTGCGAACAAGCTAGCCCATGCGAACCCAAGGATGGCTCCGAAGGATGTGCGGCCCGCAACTTGGGCCAATATAACGCGCAACCGACGGGTAAGCACACTGAAGAGCAATGCCAGCGCCAAGAGTAACGCCAGCATCGGGAGCGAGGGCAGCACCGCCTGATTCTGTAACAAGGCTGCGCCTGCGACGAAACCAATGACGGTACTGCGCATGCGCTAGCTCAAGCCCGTCAGCCTGGGCAACGCCGCATGCGCATTACGGGAAGTGATTTGCGCAATCATCTCGACAGGCATACCTCGCAGTTCAGCAAGTACTTGCCCGATGCGCGGCAATTCCTCCGGAGTATTGCGACGAGGATGCAGCCAATGGGGGGAGATATCCGGCGCGTCGGTTTCCAGAACAAGTGACTCTGCCGCCAGCTCACTGGCCAAACGACGAATTTGCAAGGCGCGCGGAAATGTCATTGCCCCACCAAAACCCAGCTTAAAACCGAGGCTGGTGAAGGTTTCCGCTTGCTGGAAACTGCCGTTGAATGCGTGCGCAATGCCGCCTGGAACGGAGATACGGCGCAAGTACTTGAGTATGATGTCCTGTGAACGTCTTACATGCAGCAGTACAGGCAAGCCGAAATCTCGTGCAATCTTCAGTTGCTCGCGAAAGAAGTATTCCTGCTTTTCGCGCAACGCCCCCACCGCAAGCTCGGGCACAAAAAAATCCAGTCCGATTTCGCCGACGGCGACAAAGCGCGCATCACTTGCGGCATGGACAACCGCATTACGCAGCAAGTCCAAATCTTCTTCAGCGGCCTGCGGCACGTACATTGGGTGAATCCCTAACGCGTAGGCGCAATTGCCATGCTGGTTCGCCAGTGTCTGCACTGACTTGAAGTTAGTCTTTTCAACTGCGGGGATGACAATCATTGACACGCCTCGCTGCCCGGCACGCCGCGCGATTTCACCGGACTCATCGGCGAATTCTGTGGCATCGAGATGGCAATGCGTGTCAATCCACATATGGGTGCAAGCCGTCTTCAGATAATCTCAGCACGCGGTCGCAATGCCGCGCGAGTTCAATATCATGCGTGACGATGACAAACGCGGTACCGAGCGTGCGCGAAAGTTCCAACATCAAATCGAAGGTCTGGTGCGCGGTGGCGCGATCAAGGTTACCGGTGGGCTCATCGGCCAACACACAAGCCGGTTGAGTCACAAGCGCACGGGCCAGCGCGACACGCTGACGCTCGCCTCCTGACAGTTCCCCTGGAACATGCGTGACGCGATGGGCCAAACCGACACGCGTCAGCATATGACGCGCCGCCTCGTGTGCGTCAGCGCGACTGCGCCGGCGAATCATCAAGGGCATGCCGACATTATCGAGGGCCGAAAATTCCGGCAACAGATGATGAAATTGGTATACGAAGCCAAGTGAACTATTGCGCAGGTCGCCCCGTTCCTTTTCATTCAGTCCGCCCAGATCCTGGCCCAACAGCGTTACACTGCCAGCCGATGGCGTATCGAGGCCCCCAAGCAAATGCAGCAAGGTAGATTTGCCAGAACCGGATGCGCCGACAATGGCGACTCGCTCTCCTCTGTTCACGGCGATGTCGATGCCCCCAAGGACCTTAACTAAATGCTTTCCCTGCGTGAAGGTTTTTGCGAGACCACGACAAGACAATACGAGTTGATCCATCGTTATTCCAATGGTGTTGGCATAAACGTCGGTGAGGCTCCGCAACAGGCCGACGTTTTTTCAAGTTGAGAAACTCTTCCCGGCGACATGCCGGCCGGGAGTATGAGCAATTTCATATTCCGCCCTACTCGTAACGCAATGCTTCGGCCGGCTTAACATTGGCGGCACGCCAGCTTGGATACAAAGTAGCGACGAAGGCAAGGACCACAGCAACGCTGCCGATCGTCCATACATCGTGCCAACGCAAGTCGGATGGCAAGGAGGTAATTAAATAGATATCCTTCGACAGGAACTGTACGCCGAACAACCGCTCAATGAAAGGCACAATCACGTCGATGTTCAGCGCGACGGCGACACCGAGTGCCACACCGAGCGCGGTACCGACCAAGCCCACCAGCGCTCCCTGGATAATGAAAATTTTCATGATCGATGCTGGCGAGGCGCCAAGCGTACGCAGGATGGCGATGTCAGCTTGCTTATCGGTCACCGTCATCACCAGGGTGGAAACCAGATTAAAGGCGGCGACCGCGATGATGAGCGTCAGAATGATGAACATCATTCGCTTCTCTGTCTGTACTGCCGCAAACCAAGTGCGATTTTGCTTTGACCAATCCAGAATAAGCAGATTGCCGCTCAAAACACGTGATAGGTCGTGTGCAACCTCCGGCGCCCGCTGCATGTCGGCCACGCGTAATCGAAGACCAGTCGGCGCTTCCAGCTTGAACATGCGCATAGCATCGTCGATATGAATGAACGCCAGCCCTGAATCATATTCATTGTGGCCAGCCTCAAAAATGCCCCCCACTGTGAATTGCTTTAAACGTGGCAGCACGCCGGCCGGCGTGACTTGGCCTTGCGGAGCGATCATCGTCACCTTATCGCCCACCTCCACGCTTAGGCTGCGCGCCAGCTCCTTGCCTAGCACAATATTAAATTCTCCAGACCGCAAGTTATCAAAGCGGCCTTCGCGCACCTGCGCCGCGACGTCGGACACCTTCGGTTCCTCCTGAGGGAGTACACCGCGGATCACGACGCCACGCACCATATCGTCGCGCGTCATCATCGCCTGTGCGGCCACGTAGGGAGCTGCCCCTTTTACCTCTTTGATCTGGAATGCTTCCTGTGCTGTTTCCTGCCAATTTGGCATAGTACCAACGGCGTCGAACACTTCGATGTGCGACAACACCGACAGCATGCGGTCACGCACTTCTTTCTGAAAGCCGTTCATTACCGACAGCACGATGATGAGCGCCGCAACACCAAGTGCGATGCCAGCCATGGAAATCAGCGAAATAAATGAAATAAAACTATTGCGGCCGCTGCGGCGTCCGGCACGCGTGTAGCGCATGCCTACCAGCCATTCGAACGGCATGTTTTTGACAATGCTCAAAAGAAGCTCCTGAAAGAGGCCACTTGCATGAAGAGAACAGGACCTCATCATAAGTAGACGGCTTGGCAACCTACGATGCCGCCCGCAGTTTGCCATAGCGCACTTGGATTGGACAAGACGTTTCCTTAATCAAATCAAGCATTTATCCAGAATTTCCAAGATATTCCAAGCAGGCGACCACGGCACCCTCACCATATAAATCAATGACTTATGGCACAGTTTGGGGGAAATAATCGGGCTGCAGGTAGGGTGCCAATGCAGGTAAAAATATCCTGCTATGTGAATCAGAGACTGGAC
>CBHCMF010000050.1:0-22747 GCA_965974465.1 uncultured Noviherbaspirillum sp. | reverse complement strand
TACGTCACTAGTGAGCGATTTCTCGATCATCGAAAGCGCGACTATCCGTCTGCATTTCATTGCGAGGGCGTTCCCTATGTGGACGTCCATGCAACACGTGTGCACTTCGCAGACGGCCTGATTGGGCCAGAAGAACGACTGCGCGAAGTGTGGGAACGCTATCGTCTTCCAATTGCCGTTACTGAAACGCATTTAGGCGGTTCGCGCGACGATCAACTGCGATGGTTGAGTCAAATGTGGCAGGCTGCGCAGAAGTTGCGGAAGGACGGAGCCGATATCCGGGCGGTGACAGTGTGGTCACTCTTTGGCTGCATTGACTGGAATTCGTTGCTGATGCAAAACAATGGCTTTTATGAGAGCGGTGTATTCGATGTGCGCGGTAAAACCGTGCGGCCAACTGCGCTTGCCGATGCGGTTGCTTCGCTAGCACATACTGGATCTTTCGATCATCCGGTACTGGATGGTGCCGGATGGTGGCACCGGTCGGACCGTTTTTTCACACTACCGAAATCTGGGCGTATCGCCGTGCCACAGGTCATGATCAATACGCCGCGCAAACTGGTGATTACTGGCGGCCGCGGCACATTAGGACGTGCGTTGTCACGTATTTGCGAGCACCGTAGCCTCGCGCATGATTTGCTGACACGTGACGACATGGATATTGCGGACGAGTCGTCTGTAGAAGCGGCACTTGTCAGCTGCCATCCTTGGGCGGTGATTAATGCAGCAGGCTACGTGCGCGTAGCGGATGCCGCACGCGAATCGGACCGTTGCTTTCGTGAAAACGCCGCGGGCGCGGAAGTGCTTGCGCGTGCCTGTTCCAAGCTCGGTATCCCTTATGTAACCTTTTCATCCGATTTGGTGTTTGACGGGAGTTTAGGACGGGCCTACGTTGAAAGCGATCAAGTCTCACCCCGGTGCGTCTATGGCAACAGCAAGGTGGAAGCGGAACGCCGTGTGATGCAAGTTTTCCCTGATGCATTGGTGGTGCGTACCAGCGCCTTCTTCGGACCGTGGGATCGCTTCAATTTTTTACATGCCGTGCTGCGCGAACTTGCTGCAGATCGTCAGGTTGAGGCAAGTGACGATGTTCTTGTCTCGCCTACCTATGTACCGGATCTCGCGCATGCAACGATTGATTTGCTGATCGACAGAATCAATGGTATTTGGCATCTTGCCAATCAAGGCGCGATTTCTTGGTATGCGTTTGCAGAACGTGCGGCCCGTGAAGCGGGGATGGATACCTCAGCCATCATCAGAACGCATGGTGGTGGTCGAGGTATAACCGCGCTATCTAGCGAACGGGGCGTCATTCTGCCCAGTTTTACCAATGCGATCGAGCGCTACGTGCGAGAGAACACGATTGCCTGGGATGGTGATGCGTCTGAACGTGTTGCTGCCTGACGCGCATACTAGAGCGATTTGATTGTGCGTGAAAGGGAGGTCAGGTCGGGCCGAGAAGCGCAACCGTACGTGAGCTACGGTGAGCATCGCAGGCCCGAGATGGCCCCCTTTCACGCACAGGTAAATCGCTCTAGGTAGGGAATAGTCATTCTTTAATCCATGATGGGAACAGCCTTCGCTGGAATGACTCCAAACAAGGTAATGCTCTTCGCATAAAGGAACAAGAATGGCTGATACCGCATACCCGCGCCCGCAACTGGTGCGCGAGCATTGGCAATCGCTGAATGGGCAATGGAAGTTTACTTTCGATAACAGCAAGCAATACAAACATCCCTCCGATCCGATCCAGTGGTCGCACGAGATTGAGGTTCCTTTCCCTCCCGAATCACAGGCAAGCGGCATCGCCGATCGCGGATTTCATCGCGCCTGTTGGTACCAGCGCGAATTCGATATCAAACCCGAAGGCGGGCGGATACTCTTGCACTTTGGTGCTGTTGACTACCATGCACGGGTGTGGGTGAACGGTCACAAGGTGATTGAGCATGAGGGGGGGCATAGCTCTTTCCAGGCAGATATCACCCCAGCCTTAGGCAATGCATCTCATCATCTGCTTACGGTGTACGTAGAAGATGACCCGCATGACCTTGCCAAGCCGCGGGGTAAGCAGGACTGGCAACTGGAACCGCACTCGATCTGGTACCCACGTACGACAGGTATCTGGCAGACCGTATGGCTGGAGCGCGTGCCGCATACTTATATCCAGAAGCTACGCTGGACACCGCATTTCGAGGGCTTTGAAATCGGCTGCGAGACTTTTGTCACCGGCGATCTGGAAGAGAATCTGTCGATCGAGGTCAAGATTCAGCATGGTAGAAAAATGCTGGCAGATGACCAGTATCATGTTATCGGTGGTGAGGCACATCGCAAGATCGCGCTGTCCGATCCAGGCATCGATGATTCACGTAACGAGTTACTCTGGAGCCCGGAACATCCAACCTTGCTCGATGCTGAAGTCACGTTACGTCATGGTGATGAAGTGCTGGATACGGTGCGATCGTATACCGCACTGCGGTCAGTGAACATCAACCGTGACCGCTTCATGCTGAATGGCCGCCCCTATCATTTGAAAATGGTACTTGACCAGGGTTATTGGCCTGACACCCTGCTTGCAGCACCGTCCGATGAAGCGCTGCGGCGCGACGTCGAACTTGCCAAGGCGATGGGGTTCAACGGTGTGCGCAAGCACCAGAAGATTGAAGATCCGCGGTACTTGTATTGGGCCGACCGGCTAGGTCTACTGGTGTGGGAGGAGATGCCGTCTTCGTATCGTTTCACTCCGGAGACGATCAACCGGATGGTGCGCGAATGGAGTGAAGTGATTGAACGTGATTACAGCCATCCTTGCATCATCGTGTGGGTGCCGTTCAATGAATCCTGGGGAGTGCCTAACCTCACCTCGATGCAGGCGCATCGCAATGCAGTGGAGGCACTGTATCACCTCACCCGCACCTTTGATTCGACACGGCCGGTGATTGGCAACGATGGATGGGAAGCATCGGCAACCGACCTGTTGGGTATTCATGACTACGACGGCGATCCGGAACGCTTGGCGGCGCGCTATTCGTCCAGCGTGAGCCCTCAGGAACTGTTCGATCGTCGCCGTCCCGGCGGACGCATCCTCACACTGGACGGCTATCCGCATCGCGGGCAACCGATCATCCTTACCGAATTCGGCGGCATTACCTATGCAAAGAAACCAGAGGCCGGGGTCAAAGGGGTATGGGGATATTCGCTTGCCGACAGCGGCCAGGATTTTTTGGACAGCTACCGACGCTTGCTGGAAGTGGTAAACGAGACGCCGATGTTCAGCGGTTTCTGTTACACGCAGTTCGCGGATACCTTCCAGGAAGCGAATGGATTGTTGATGGCGGATCGCTCACCTAAGCTGCCATTGGCTGAGATCTATGCGGCTACACGCAACGTCAAGCCGAATGCGAAGAAACAGTATGGTATTTGAGAATGGAGAAAACGATTCCGTTTTATTGTGGGGACTGATCTGCCCCGCAGCATTTCTTGTATTTTTTCTCACTACCGCATGGGCACATATCGTTGCGGCCAACTTTCGGCGTATCTCGCTGAACCTGTGGTACTGCCGATTTGCGATGAGGCTGCCAGAAACGGTGAATATGAGGGATCGCCGCTTCCATTTCTACCGCTAACTTGTGACGCTTGATCGGATCATCGGCTAGAACGACTTCTTCTTCCTCGATTTCCTCCGCGCCAAGCAAGTAAATTGGACGCACCATGTCAGCAATGCTGGATGACCAGATCGGCTCCCAAGCGCTCTCGCGCAGATTCATGCCTTCCCAAAAACCCCATGCCCAGGCATCCCCATCCAGCAGCGTGCGGCCTTCGTATTCATGCTCGCAGAATAACGGTTCAAATTCCTTGGGCGCGACTTCAAAAGTGATCGCAATTTCATTCATGAATCGGGCAATCAAGGCGGTGATGCGCTCCGCTTCCTTGGTCGACTTGAATTGTGGGCCTTCTTTGCCGACCGATCCCCATACTACGGGCAGCCACTCGGCCATCAGCACTTCCTCTGGCCCAATGGTCAGTGCGGTCAGAAAGCCATGCAGCGAATCCATCGTCATGCCGTCGTCGGCGCAACGGTCAGAAAGGAGAAATTGGTCGAGTTCTGTGAATTCCTTGTCGGAAAGAGGGGTGTCGAGAGGCATGAATAGAATTGGAAGAAGATCAGGGACGCATTTTAGCAATTCCGCACCGTTATGCGGGCATGCATAGCGACATTCATGCGTTTGCCGCCAAAATGTAAGTCACACACAAGTTCCTGTCGTAGTGGTGGTGACGGAGGGGCGGCCTGTTGCGTTGATACTGACCACCCGTTCCTGTGTGCCAACTTCTGGCGCAGCACGGCATACCGTGATTGTCGCTTGCGTGGCGCCAACGCCGGTCGGCTGATAGGTCACGCTTGAGACGGAGCCGGTGAGTTTGAAGCCGTTGGAGGCAGCAGTTTGTTGGAGAAGAACAGTCGTACCTACGGCCACGATCCAGCCTTGTTCCCATCCTCCAGTTGTGCAGTTAATTCCATCGGTAGACACGCACATTGTGACCGTGGTGTTGCGTTTGATTGCCTCGCTGCGTGCCATGAAGCTACTTGCAACGAGGCTGTTGGCATAGGCGCTAAGCTTGCTTCCCAATATGGCGTTATTGAAGGAGGGCACACCAATACCTAGAAGTATTGACGCAATGGCAAGGGTGACCATCAATTCGATCACGCTGAAGCCACGCAAGTGCGTTGCGGTTCGCCGCTTCAGCCTGATCTGATAGTGACTCGTACGCATGGCTGTTCTTTCCATTACTTCTGGATATACCAGTAGACTTTGTTTTTCGGCTGATTCTCTGTGGACGAAGTACCCGGGTCGGCTTCTGTGGCTTCCAGAGGCGAGTCGCTACTGGCGCCGATGACGAACGGGACGGTCGAACCATCGTCCAGCGTTACGCGTCCGCCAACCGGGGAGGGCGGTAAGCCATCGCCGCTAAGACGTCCAAAGCGGGCGTCTCCGCTGGCCGCATCGGCATTGGCGTAGCGGATGTTATAGACGTTCGCCACCCCCAAATTGGAGCTGCAAGAACCGACTACCGGTACTGCCGGTTGATGTGTACTGAAGGTCACGGTCCCATAGAGTGTGACGGAGGAGGTGACGACTTGCTCGTGTGCTGCTAGGCCTAGATACCAGCCCTTTCTGGCATCAATACTCGCTTGCGATACCGTCTGCGAGTCAGCCGCCACTTCGACCAGAGAGGCTTTGCAGATGACTGAGCTACCGGAACAGTTACTTGCCTCAGAAGTCAGCCAACTGGCGTCTGTTGGCTTGTCTTTAAGCATGAAGAAGTGGTTGGTCGTGCCATAGGCGGACGTATAGCTGGTGAGGGGCTTTTCACGATCGCCGGACCCTAGCAGGATAATGTTGACGCCGTTATCCACTACCACGTCAGGCGCAAACATAAACTTCCTGTTTGCCGCGCAGCTTGTTACGGTGTCGCATCCCAGGGAAGCAATCTTGGTGATGCTCCAGCTGCCGGGCGCAGCACTGTTAATGTTGATGCGATAGACATTGCCACCTAGATCAGAAGCATAGGCATATTTGGCTAAGCCGGTGCTGCTGTCGCGCAAGACGGTGACTTCCGCGACGACACTTCGGTCTGTGCTCAGCGTTTGAAGGAGCGCGCCGGTATCCGCATCCAGCACATAAATCTTGTTTCCCTTGCTCGAAGACGTGCAGGTATTCGGATCACCATCCTCGCAGGTGTCGTATCCACCACCCATGATAAGCATTGGTGAGGTTCCCCCACCGTAGCCAGACGCTTTGAACGCTTTCGGTGCCGACCAGGTCTGTCCGATGCCGGCAAAGCCGCTGCTGCAATCCACATCGCTGACTGTACCGGAACTTGGAAAGTTATTGGGGCATCCCTTTTTCCATTTCAGCGTTATATCAGTCGGATTATTCACGTTCACATTGAATGCATACAGTGCTCGTCCGCCGCGGCGCATCGTGGCGTAAATCCATGCATGGGAAGAATCCTTGTATGCCGTGATCGGCCCATCAAAACCGTAAGGTTTGGTATTCGTACTGCCCGCTACCGCCGGCGATGTAATAGGTGTTGTATTGTCACGGATACGTTTGATGTTGGTGTAGAATTCCGGTGCCATAAACGACCAGAATTCGGTGCCTGCGGCGACTGTTGTCTCGATCGCAGTGCTGCGGTTGCCGTTGATGGCACGAAGTATGCCGTCATTGCCACCATAGAACACCACGACTGACGGCGAGTCGGTGGTACCAAAATTAATCGCCACCGGACGCGAGTGCACAACGTCGGCATGTACAGAGGCACGCATTTCACCCGATGTTGTGCCATTAACATTTTCGTCGAGCACATCAAGCCCGCGTGCCCAATTAATAAGACTATCGCGGTCACTTGAACTTGACGCACCCAACAAGCTTTGGGTAATCGCCGCGTTGGATGTGTCGAATGAAGTCAGGCTGGTGCATGATGCGAATACCGGCGAACAAGTCTTGAGAGCGCGCGTGGTCGTGCTGCGCAGTTGATAGGCTTGCGCGCCTTTTTCGACAACATTGCCGTCAGGGAAATTCGAGTTTTCGTATAAGTCCGAGGAAGAGCCGCCCGGCGGAATACAGGATCCCTGCGGCCGGAAGCTCCAATAACTGTCAGTCGTCGTCGGTGTCCAGTAACTGCGTGCACATTCCGTGATGAAGCCGGTTTGATTGTTAATGGCGCTCGCGCTATCAGCGTCGAGCAGTTTCAGGTCACCGTTGACATAACCCATCTTGTATTGCTTCAGGTTTCCGAACCAGCGAGGAAAGCTGTCGGCGTCTGGGCGGAACATACCGACATATACTTGATTCAGATAGGTGCCCTGTGCGTTAACGCTGATCGGAAGGCTGACTGCAGCAAATACGCTATTGACCGCCTGGATTTCGGAAAAGGTCTTGGTCAATGCCACATTAATCTCGGACGATCCTGAAGTGGAACTGACTGCATAGTATTTGCCGCCGCCAACGTTGGCCATGCTCTTCATTAAGGCGGTCCATCCAGGGCCTTGTCCCGTGGTGCCAGGGTCGACATCAATCGTATAAGTAACAATGTTGTATGAGCTCTTGTTCATCCAACGCGCCCATTCATCAGCCATATTATCTTGCGAGCCGCTTGGCGAAATCGGAATGGTTGTGGTGCTGCCGCCAGCGGCATTCAGCATGGATGATGATGTTGTGTTGTCACTGGCATTATCCTGCGCTGGTCCATTGCTGATGTAGATAATGTAATTTTTTTGGCAATTGGAAGTGATCGGCGAGCTATAAACCGTGCCGTCTTTCGACGTCAATGCGTTCCCAGCGAGAGCATGGACGGCATCATCTTGATCATTGCCCCCCGTATTGCCCGTATAGTCAGTTTTTCTCTTTTTATTTCCAGCATAAGGTGCTCCAGCTGAAAAATAACGATATGCTTCTGCCATCAATAAGCCCGCTTTGCCGCCATTGCTCTTGTCGTGAAGCTTGTGTAGATTCTCAACAAGTGCTTGGTATTTTGCCTTGTTGGTGCTGCTCATCAGGCGAATTGCTGCGCGTACATATCCACCGTCGTTGCCGCTGTCGCCACCACCGGTTTCGGTAAACAACATAATGCCGACCCGGAACTTGTCAGCTGCCAAGCTATTGAGCGTCGACGATAGCGCCAGCATTTCATTGGTGAATGCCGTATTCCAGTTCGCCGTGTTATCGACAACGATAAGAACATTCGGCACCTCGGAAGTGCTTGCCGAGCTGGTGTTGACAAAAAGGTCGATGTCTTCCGCGGGGGAGGTGAGGTGAGTGCCTAGCAAGGCAATGGCCGTCAGGCTTTTACGCATCTTCATGGGAGACTCCTTTGTCAATCAGGGGCATTCTGCTTCTTTTTGTAGCTCGGTCCGCAGCACACGTATACCTTGATGCACACGCAATGACGTACCGCTAGCTGTATCCGTAACGAGCGCTTCAATATTCCAAATCGTGGAGTAATTTTGTGCGGCATCCGGTATGTCGAGGTCAGCGCTGCTTTGGTTGCCTTCCTCCACGGTGGTGGCAATGGCCTCGCTCCGAACACATGTGGGGCTAGCGACCTGGACGATGTAGTCCACCGTCATGTCATTGTCGATATCCACATTAATCTCTTCGGCAGTCGGTGAGCTCGTAAACGGTGAGCTCAGCACCTGCTCGATCGCCTTGTTGGCAGCAGCAAGCGCCTCGTTACGAAATTGCATATTCCCGACAGACTGGAGATTGGTATTGCTCAATGTGAACGCTGTTGTCACGGTCAACGTAATAAGCGCGAGCATGATGAGACCGATCACCAGGGTCGCCCCGTACTGGTGACGGCGGGCTGGGAGTCTGTTCATGGTGTCTCCCTTCTTCCTGAGATATTGACCAGCCGGACGGTCGTGGAAAAGACGTGGCGCTTATAGCCGTCATTGAATGGGCCCAGCTCTGTGCTACCCAGATTATAAATATTGGTATCTGTATAGCCTGGGGTGGTTTCCTTGCTCCGCGCGAGCACGTACAGCTTGGCAGCAACCACATTCATCAGTTGGTCCTGGGTGCATGGCGCAAGGGACGTGCATCGTACGAAAGCGCCATCGGGGCTTCCGTCACCGCGGTTGGTGGCGGTTGTCTTGGTATCGTCTGTCCAGATGACGGGGCTCGTGTAATTTACCGCCGCGCCAGTCTCGCTGATGTTGTCAATGCCCAGCTCAACGTTGAGACCTTCAATTCCTTCAATCAGTGGCGTCGCTGCTTGATGCGTCAGAACGCCATCTTGTAAATCGAATTGCGAGCGTACGAGCGTCGGGATGTTGTCGCCTGCCATCACAGCATAGTCTCGAATGTAGTAGATGCTGGAAATGAATTTGCGCTTCTCTGCAATATTAGTGACGGTGCAACCTCGTTTCCGAAGTGGGAAATTGACGGTGTCGAGGGCGTAGCGTTGGGCGGGCACTGCAGAGAGTTCGCTTTCACAGTCTGAGGCCTGGAAATAAAGCATGCCTGCGGTATCCGCGTCACAATTCGTTGTACCTGGCACGCAGGTATCTGCATGCCGGACCAACAGCACATCGGTGTTGTTTTTCTTATTTGTTATCTGCGCGCTGCAGCCGGCGGGAGCAGCATCATAAGTTTGTACCGCGATGCCGAGAAGATTCGAGACGTAAGTTGCATCCCAATTTGCAGGATCGTATGCCAGACAAGGCGCCGGCACTGCGGTGGGCGCATCGGTAGGAGCGACCGTCGCGGTCAAATCATCAAACTGGGGAATGAAGCTGGCCCAATAGCCGGCCTCCATGAGCTCACTTTGCAAAATCTGTATAGCGAAACGGCCGTTTTCAATCTGGCTGTTGACTCTTGCCATTTCTTTGTTGGTCGTGGATAGATTAATGAGCAAAGCGACCATGGCTATCATCACCACCAGACTGATGGTGATGGCGATCATTAGCTCAATCAAGGTAAAGCCTATTTGCCGTATGCGAGCAGCAGGCTCCGGAAGGCGAATCTTATGGCTCATGTTCATGTCAGCGTCCCAATACGGACGATCGTGGTAAGCGCGCGGCGGCAAAGATCGTTCGTGCACAGGCTATTGCCTCCTCCGTCGTACAGCGTTTCCCCGCAGGTCACGCTGTCGGGGGGGGCGGCAACCGGCACCATGCCCTGCCATGCAACGGTAATGAGATATTCGTTATTGCCTAGCGATTGGATGCATCCACGCCCGCCGATCATGGCGCCGATGTTGCTATCGTCGTCACTGTTGATTTCGGCCGCCCCTTGCAGCGCATTGCTCCATTCACACCAATCCTGTACTTGTCGCGTGTCTGCGCTGGTGGCATTGCATGTATAGCCAGTGCCGAGCGGATTAAGAGGGTCCGTAACGTAAGAGGCAGCTGCACTGCGGTTGGTCGCGATGCGGTTGGCCATGTCTTCCAGCAGAACAAGCGCTTGTGCCCGTTGGTACGACTCCATTTCGGATAACTGCAAGCGTGACTGCAGTCCGAACAAACCGAGTATGCCAAAAGTCAGGATGACGACGGTGACCAGGACTTCGATCATCGAAATGCCGTGCTGCGGATGCGTGATGGAGGATGGACGCATGATTACCACTTGTCAGAAGGAGTTTTCACGCCGTCATTGTCTAGTGTCAGTGCACCATCGTTTGTTTGAGAGCCTGTCGGCGTAAACGTGATGGTGAAAGTCGGAACCGATCCAGCTCCGACGGCGATATCATAGGAATAGTTGCTGCTCACATCACTTGTCAACGCATAGCCGTTCGACTCCAGTGTCGTTTTATCGGCGTAGTTGCCCTTGACAAAGAGATATTGCTTTTCAAGGATGGCGATATACATCATTTGCGCCTGGGCAGCTGCACGATTGCCGCGAATGCGATATTGCTGATAGGTTGGCACGGCGATCGCGGAGAGAAGACCGATAATAGCCATGGTGACAACTAACTCTATCAGGGTGAAGCCTTGTTGTTGTTTGATGTCGGAAAGAAGACGAGACATAGAGAATGGCCTTGTGTTGTTGCTTTGTGGAAATTTAACTGAATCATATGTCGTGCGGAAATTTAAGCAATATTGGGCTGACGGCAGGTGGGTTTTTATGAGTGAGCGGTATGCAGCTTGCCTGCTGCGGTTACAATTCTGATCATGAGAGTGATTTCCTCCCCTTCCTTTGCCGCGCTTACTCCTGACACTGTCCTTGATGCACTAGAAAGCATCGGTCTGTTTGGTGACGGTCGTCTTCTTGCTCTTAACAGTTATGAAAATCGTGTGTATCAGGTTGGCATGGAGCAAGGCGAGCCCGTTGTGGCAAAGTTTTATCGCCCGGAACGCTGGAGTGACGCAGCGATTGTGGAAGAGCATGCGTTCGTTCACGCGCTGGCGGAGCTCGAGATTCCGGTGGTGCCGGCGCTGCCGTTGGGTGGGAAGGGGACATTGCATCATTTCAAAGGGTTCCGTTTTGCCGTTTTCCACAGACATGGTGGTCGTGCGCCGGAACTAGAAGACAGCGCCACGCTGGAATGGATGGGGCGTTTCCTCGGGCGTATCCATGCAGTTGGCGCACTGCAGCCGTTTCAGGAACGGCCTGCTCTGGACCCTGTGACCTTCGGCGATGAGCCGCGCGATTGGTTGCTGGCTCATGGTTTCATTCCGGATGATTTGGTGGAGGTCTATTGCAGCGTCGTGACGCAGGCGCTAGACGGCGTGCGCCGCTGCTACGATCGTGCGGGCGACATTCGTCTTCTGCGCCTACATGGCGATTGCCATTGTGGGAACGTATTGTGGACCGATGATGGTCCACATTTTGTCGATTTTGATGATGGCCGCATGGGGCCCGCGGTTCAGGATTTGTGGATGCTGCTCTCTGGGGATCGGCGTGATATGGTCCGGCAGCTCTCGGACTTGCTTGCCGGCTACGAGGACTTCTTTGAATTCAATCCGCGAGAGTTACATCTAATTGAGGCGTTGCGCACGCTGCGGCTGATTCATTATTCTGCTTGGTTGGCGCGGCGTTGGGACGATCCGGCCTTCCCATCGGCTTTCCCTTGGTTCAATACGCAACGCTATTGGCAAGACAGGATTTTGGAATTGCGTGAGCAGATCGCCTTGATGGATGAGCCTCCTTTGCAAGTCGCATAGTTTTATCTTCCCCTGGTAGTACACTGCTGTTCCCCTGCACATCTAGCTCTTTGGCAGCGTTCGACTTGCCTCAGCTCATTTCAATTGCCGTAACAGCAATTACCGGTCATCTTCGAAAAACTACCGATTGTCTAAAAAGCAATGCATTTTGAGTAACCTCTGTTAGCATTCCGGCATGAATTGACCATAAGGAAACATTCATGCGTTTTTACAGAAGGTCTGGTTTTACGTTGATTGAAGTGATGGTTACGGCAGGGATTGTTGCCATCCTTGCCGCCGTAGCACTTCCTGCCTACCGTGAGCACGTTATGCGTGGCCGCATTTCGGAGGCAACAAGTAATCTGGCGACCATGCGCGTAAGGCTTGAGCAGTTCTATCAGGACAATCGCACCTATGAAGATGCCTGTGAAGAGGGGACGGGTATCGTGCCTCCGGATGACGATTTTACCTATAACTGCCCGGAGGATGATCTTACCGCCACTACCTTTAGGGCTCAGGCCACTGGTGTGGAGAATGGTCTCATGGACGGCTTTACCTACACGATTGATCAAGCGAACAGGAGACGAACGATCGACCTCCCAGATGGATGGGGAAGCGTGCCGCAGGACTGCTGGGTCATCAAGAAAGGCGGCATATGTTAAGGAGGCGGCAAGGCGGCGTCACCTTGGTTGAGTTGATGATCGGCGTAACGATTGTGTCGATATTGCTTCTGGCAGGTATTCCTTCATTTACGCGCTGGATGCAAGACTCCCAGAACCGCACTGCTGCCGAATCGATTTTGAATGGGCTGCACTTGGCCCGCGTTGAGGCTATCAAGCGCAATACGTTAGTGCGTTTCGAGCTGGTCGATACCGATGGTCTGGTGAACTGGACGGTGGGCTGTGTCACAGAGACGGACGATTGCCCTCAGGTGATACAACGTCGCGAGGCCGCGGAGGGAACGCCAAATGCGCGTGTGGGAGTCGCGGACATTCCGACACCAACTCCGGATGACTATTTCGATACGCCGATTGTCGCAGGTGTAGGTCTGGATACAGGTGAGGCAAGCGTTACTTTCAATGGAGTGGGGCGAGTGCAGCCTAATGGCGGCGGTGCGGATATCGAGCGGATCGACGTAACCAATGCGACGCCTGTTGGTGGTCGTAGATACGTGGTAACCATCAATTCGGGAGGCCAGATCCGCATGTGCGATCCTGCTCTGTCCTTCTCAAATAATCCACAAGGCTGCAGCTGAGGACGGTGTCAATGAAACATGAGAATTTGGTCGAAAACCAAAAGGGTATGGCCTTGCTTGAAGGGTTGATCGCCATCCTGATCTTCTCGTTAGGTGTACTTTCAATTGTCGGCCTGCAGGCCGCAAATCTCAGGCAGTCGACCGACGCCAAATATCGGCTGGATGCAAGTTTTCTGGCGAATCAAACCTTGGGCAGGATGTGGACGGACAAATCTAACTTGGCAAGCTATGCGGTAACGGATGAGGTCCTTGCGGGCCTGCCAAATGGCATGCGTACGGTCACCGTGGAGGGCAAACAAGTGACCGTCCTGGTCACCTGGCAGATGCCCGGGGAAACCGTCACACATCGTCATGTAGTCGTTACCGAGATCAGCGAATGAACAATATCGGGACAACAATGAACCGTTTTCGTCAAGGGTTTACTCTCATTGAAATCATGGTGGGGTTAGTCATCGGGATGATCTCGATGATTGTCATCATGCAGGTGTTCGCCCTCTATGAAGGGGGGAAACGCACAACGACAAGTGGTGCCGATGCCCAGAACAATGGTGCCACTGCGTTGTACCTGATTGAACAAGACGCGCGAATGGCCGGGTGGGGCATGGACCCTTCCGTCTATGCCAATTGCAATACGACTTATACGTACTGTGATGGCAATGCCAATTGTGGGGGGAGTGTAGGCCCACTCGCAGACTTTTCTCTCGTTCCGGTACGGATCGTGGATGGCGGAGACAATCCTGATTCGATCACCGTGCAATATTATTCGAATCCTCAGATCTCGACATTTGGGCTGCCTGGAAATACAACCATTAGTGAAACGATGCCACAGCCCTCTTCAGAGCTGAAGGTGGCAAGCGTGTCAGGGTGCGAGGTTGGTGATCTGGTATTGGTGGCTCAGGCAGGTAATTGCACATTGATGCAAGTTACGCATGTTCAGGATGGGCCTATCAAGCATCTTCAACACAATCCCGGTTCCAGCGCTCCTTACAACCCGCCTGCGGCTTATCAGAACGCCAATGGTTGGCCTGCCTATACAGCTGGGGCAAGGCTGTCTTGCTTTGAGCCTCCTCCAACAAATACCTTTTTTCAGCGAGTCTATTCAATTGATGCAACCAGCCGCCAGCTGCAGCGCGGAATGTCAGGGACAAATGAGCTGATCGCGCCGGAAATCATCGATATGCAGGCGCAATATGGTATTGCGCCAGTCGGAAGCTCGGTTGTCAACGAATGGGTGAATGCGAGCGAGATGCCATGGACGAATCCGACTCAGGCACAAGCGCAGCGGATTAAGGCAATCCGTGTTGCCCTTGTCGCACGCAGTACACAATATGAGAAGCCGCAACCCGGCGCTTCTTGCAATGCGACGACATCGGAAATGGTCGGCGATTGGCCTTCTTGGGGCGGTTTCGACGCCACACACTTTGACACAAAGTATTCGAGCGATTGGCAGTGCTATCGATACAAAGTATTTGAAACGGTTATTCCTTTGCGCAACGTGACCTAAGGGAAATGTATGAAAATTGCCCTCAAGCCTAGGCAGCAACGAGCTGACTTCGCACGCACAGCCATCCAGCTACGGAAGCAAAGCGGTCTGGTACTGGTCATGACGTTGATCGTGCTGGTTGCAATGACATTAGCCAGTGCGGCATTAGTGCGTTCGATTGATACGTCCACTTTGATTGCTGGCAATCTGGCATTCAAGCAAAGCGCCATTGCCAGTGGCGAAGCTGGTGTCAATAAAGCGATTACATGGTTGACCGAGAACAGCGGAAGCCTAACGGCTGACGTCACAAGTAGCGGCTATTACGCGACGAACCAAGAGTGTGTGGATTTAACAGGAAACGGGAACGTGCCCAATAACTGCCCCTTGCCCATTGAGTCACTTAATTGGAACGAAGCAGATAAGGTGAACGTATTGGGAGAGGATTCAGCAGGCAATGATGTGTCCTACGTGATTCATCGTCTATGTACTAGCCCAGGGCCGCTGGATGGCGCGACATGTCCGATCGTGCAGAGTAAACCGGCGGGCAGCAGCATGGGGGGCACGCGGCCAATGGGCGGTTACCAGCCGCGAAGCTGGGAATCCGATACCAACCGTGGTTATTACCGTATTACGGTCCGGGTTGCGGGACCTCGGAATAGTGTCAATTACGTGCAGACGATCATTTCTATATGACGGTGTGGCACGAGCGTTTTATAGAGCAGTTTGCCTGTGCATAAAAAGCGGCCGTTTGGGATCTGCGGTGCTCACCATAGCTTACGTATGGTTTTGCTTCTCGGGCTGACCTGCTCTCCCTTGTACGCACAATCAAATCGCTTTACGGGTTTTCTTGTTTGACTGAATTTTTCTACGGCAGGTTACGAAGCCAAATCATCATGAATATCAACCTCATCTCGAATAAGTTGTTTCATGCCGTGCTGATATCGGCCGGACTTTCTTTGTCAATGGTATTTGGCTCGGCTGATGCTGCCACCGATTTGGCTGATATACCGCTCACCAATGCCACGACTGCTACGGTACTCCCCAATATCGCCTTCGTGCTCGATGATTCAGCGTCGATGGGCGATGAGAACATGCCGGACGACGGTACTGCCAACTTCGGTAAATACTGCTACAAATGGTACAAATACAATACGCTGGCTTACAACCCTGGCCAGACGTATCTGCCGCCCATCAAAGCAGATGGATCTCGCTATCCGAACGCCAGTTTTACCGCCGCCCTTCGGGATGGTTATTTTGCCGTAGGGGCTCTGCAGTTTGATGGCCTGAGCGCGAATAGTACAGTCAATCTGTCGATTGCGTCATCTCCCCCCATATATGGCGTCTACTATGCGACGCACAATACAGACCCGAACAGCACGACGTGTGAGACCAACAGCAAATATACCGTTGTCACTACGTCCGCGAATATTGCCGCACCTGGCGTGCCGACAGGTAGTGTTGAGGCACGCACTAATTACGCAAACTGGTATTCCTATTACCGTAAGCGCGCTTTCCTCATGAAAGCTGGTGTGGGCGAGGCATTTGCCAAATTGGTGCAGGATAAATTCCGGATTGGGTTGTTCTTCATTAATAGTGTTGAGTCGGGCGCTGGGTCCGCCAACAATGACCTTGCTATTAATACCTTCTCCGGCACGCACCGCGATACTTGGTTCAGTCGCGTGTATGGAATGCGGCGAGGTAGCTTTACGCCGTTGCGTGGTGCTCTTTCGCGCATGGGACGAATGTATGCAGGGAAAATCAACGGATGGGATCCGGTGCAGTACTCCTGCCAGCGTAATTACACGATTCTGTCGACCGATGGTTATTGGAATAATTTTTCGGAAACGCCTACCTATGGCCCCAAGCAGCTTGACGGCTCCACGAATGTCGGGGATCGGGACGGGGTAGCAGGCGTAACACGTCCATCACTGGATGTTTTCAACGCCTCGAATACTTTGGCTGATGTTGCGTACTATTACTACCATACGGATTTGCGGCCTGGTAGCTGTGCCAGTCCCGACGTCTGCACTGATAACGTTCCGGTGTCCGGTGTGGACCCCGCAGCCGATGATGTTGCAAAGCACCAGCATATGACAACTTTTACCGTTGGACTGGGCGTGGACGGCACATTGGATTATCAGGAAAATTACAAGAAAAGCACATCAGGTGACTATTACGACATTGTGAATGGCACAAAGAATTGGCCCAATCCTATGGATGCCATAGACAAGGATCGGATTGATGATCTCTGGCATGCTGCTGTCAATGGTCGTGGTACTTATTTCAGCGCCAAGGATCCGATTACGCTTGCTAAAGGTCTTGCTGCAACGCTGAAATCAATTGATACCAAAAAAGGGGGCGGTGCTGCGGTGGCGTCCAGTAGTCTGCAGCCGACAACGGATGATAATGAAATTTACATCGCTTCCTATCAGACGGTGCAGTGGGATGGTGATGTGGCTGCTTACACGATCGATTTGAGTTCCGGAGCGCTATCGGCTTTGCCTACGTGGAGTGCTGCAACTTTGCTTGCGGACAGAATTGCCTCTAATGGAGAGGCTGATACTCGTACTATCTATACTGCTGACGGTAACACCCGCACGCTTTTTAATGAGGCAGAGAGCGGAGGATTAACTCCAACCCAACTTGCCTATTTCGACAATAGCAAGCTGTCGCAGTATGCAGATTGGAGTCCTAGCCAAAAGACTCAGGCAACTCCAGCTCGGCTGGTGAATTATCTGCGTGGGCATGGCAGCCATGAAGAATCCGCTAGCCTCGAAAATCGCCGCCTATACCGGGATCGTTCAAATATTCTGGGCGGCATCATTCATTCTCAACCGGTTTATGTCAAAGCACCGCCGCATAATTTTGCCGATGCGGGTTATGGCGCATTCAAGACCGCGAATGATGAACGATTGCCGACGCTATATGTGGCTGCCAACGATGGCATGCTGCATGCCTTCGATGCTACATCGGGAGAGGAGCGTTGGGCATATGTTCCCCCGGTGGTGCTTCCTGAAATGTGGCGCCTAGCCGACGCGACTTATAACGACAATCATCGTTTTTATCTGGATGGCCCGCTGACAGTTAGTGATGCCTATATTGGTGGCGAATGGAAAACCGTTCTGATTGGCGCCTTGGGCAAGGGAGGAAGAGGGTACTACGCGCTCGATGTGACGAATCCAACGGACCCTAAGCCTTTATGGAATTTTTCTGCCAGCGACGATAACAACGTGGGATATAGCTACGGGCCCCCCTTCATTACGAAGCTGGCAGATGGTACTTGGGTGGCATTGCTGACCTCCGGCTACAACAACATTCCGGAAGACGGTAAATATTCGAGTGCGGATGGTAAAGGTTATGTGTTTGTATTGAACTTGGCTAATGGCCATATCCTTAAGAAGATTTCGACTGAGGTCGGCTCTGTAGCGAATCCAAGTGGCTTGGCCCGAATCAATATCGCGGTGTCGAACTTTGCGACTGACAATACGGCGCTTGCCGCTTATGGAGGCGATCTCTTAGGAAATATGTGGCGTTTCGATCTGGAAGGGGGAACTGCAAGCAAGCTGGCAAATTTCGGTTCCAGCAAACCAATCATGGCAGGTCCTGAAATTGGCGAAGTATATGGTAAGAAAGTCGTCTTTTTTGGGACTGGCCGTTATCTCGGTGAAGATGACCTGTCCGATACGTCCCAGCAGTCTATTTACGCGATCAAAGATGACGGTACGACGACAGTGAGTAATACATCGCAGCTTGTTGAACAGTCGGTCATCGAAACAGGAGACACGCGTAGCATCAGTGCTAATTCGGTGGATTGGACGACCAAGTTTGGTTGGTATATCAACCTTCCTACTAACGGTGAACGCATCGCGATTGAACCGCAGCTCTACTTCGGAACATTGGTGGTCGCGAGCATCGTCCCTACCACATCGGAATGCGTATCCGGTGGCTACAGTTGGCTGTATCAGCTTGATTACCGCACGGGCGGTGATATTTCAGGCCTGGATAAGCCTGCTGGCACTAAATTTGCCTCGTCAGCCATTGTTGGTTTAACTGTTGTTAACCTTAGTCCGGGCTCTGGCCCAGGCTCAACTTCAGGCAATGGCAACCCTGTCATTTATCCGCGCTTTCCCGAGGATCCGCTGGCACCGGTCCCACTGGACAGTCTGCCGTTTGGTGGTGCGGGTGCAGTGAAGCGCATCTTGTGGCGTACACTGCCGGATTAAGTCAAATAAACAAAAAAGTGGCAACGGCATTGGGCGAGGAGAGTAACGAATCTCATCACAAATGCCGTTGGCCGAGGAGTGGCTAACCTGCTTGGCCATGCGGTAAGGTATTTGTGGAGACAGCAGATTTTCTGCTGGAGCAGATGCCGACATATTTTTCTTTGCTGCTGTCAGCATTATTATCCATTTGGAAGCAGGCTATCTTGTTGCCACAAGCGGTGAAGACAAGGCTGGCGCGCATCCAGTCGGTGTCGTTCCACGTAATATCGGTCAACCTGAGACAGACCTGTTCCAACCAGCAATCAATGCCAACAACGGTGATGCTGGAATCTGAACCAGCTTTAATGAATTCAGAGACATCCCAGAAGCCGCCTGCATCTGATTCGCCATAACCAACGGACACTATTCGATCTTATTGATCATTAAGCTTGCGGAACCTTCCTATTTCCGCCTGCGTGAATTGACGGAAATAACGAATTTCAGCCGACTCTCTGCCCAGCTGCCGCAAGTCGGTCCAGTCCTTCGATCACCTTGTCTGCAGACGCATCGCTGTTGGAAACCAACACAGCAAATTCAATGGCATTGTCGCGGCCGGCCTTGGGGTAGTAATTCAACAGATAGTCGGCGTTTTCTATGCCGGCAACGCCTCGTGTGTCGTCTTTTGATAATTTGCGTACGTACCAGACGGCATAGCCATTCGACTCTTCGCAGCAATACACCTCAACCGAGTGATAGGGGCCGAGTGGATGCTCGTCCGGATCGGTATGCCAGATCACCTTGCGCCACAAGTGGTTTTTCTTTGTTTCAGGGATGGAATGCATGGTGTTCTCCTTTGGCTGCTTAATAAATGTCTCTCAGATCGGGCTTCGGTCGATTCTTTTTGTCAAAATGATAGCGGTCGACGTTTGACGTACCCCATCGATCGCGCCAACTTGATCCAGTAATCGGTCCAGCTCACTGGTTGATTGGCAGCGCAGCGTCATCATGTAATCGACTGAACCACTCACTGCACACAGTGTTTCTACTTCCGGCATCTTTTGCAGGAGCTTCACAAGCCCGGCTGCCTTGCGTGGATCGATGGCGATGCCAACGTAAGCGCGTACTGCAGGCTGGTATAACTCGGGGTTCAGGCGCACTCCATAGCCGGCAATGATGCCGCGCTTTTCCAGATTGCTGATGCGTGCGATCGCTGTGGTGCGAGCAATATCGACGCGCTTGGCGATGGTTGCGGTCGGCATCCGCGCATCATCCATCAATAGCGCGAGGATCTTGTTATCGATGTCGTCTAGTGTTGGTTTCATGCGAGATGTCGTCTTTCTTCGTCATTTTGTATTGAAATAATACATTATGACAACGCTTTGCTCTCTACTTTCTGACAAGAGTCGAACCTAGACTGTCAATACCGCCCCATCACGACAGGAGAGCAAGAGATGAAGAACAAACTGATCCTCCTCGGTGCCGGCAAGATCGGTGATGCTATTTTGAATTTGCTGTCGCACACCGGCAACTATCAGTTGACCGTCGCCGACCGCGATCCACACAGACTCGCGCATGTGCAAGCCATGGGCTTCTCTGATGTGACGGTGATGCAGGCCGATATTTCAGATGCGAGAACGGTGGTCGATTTGATTGATGGCCACGACATTACGCTGTCGGCTTGCCCGTATTTCTTGACACCCGTGATCGCCGGCGCGGCAAAGAAGGCCGGCTCGCATTATTTTGATCTCACTGAAGACGTTGAGAGCACGCGCGTCGTTAAGCAATTGGCAGAGGGCGCATCGACGGCGTTCGTGCCGCAATGTGGTCTGGCACCTGGCTTCATTTCGATTGTTGCTAACGATGTGGCGAGCCGCTTCGACAAACTGCGCGATGTCCACATGCGTGTCGGCGCACTGCCGACCTTTCCGAGCAATGCCTTGAAGTACAACCTGACATGGAGCACTGACGGTTTAATTAACGAATACTGCAACCCTTGTGAAGCGATCGTCGACGGCCAACGGCGCGAAGTGTCGGCGTTGGAAGAGGTTGAGCATTTTTCGCTGGATGGCATCGATTATGAAGCGTTCAATACCTCGGGCGGGCTCGGTACCTTATGCGAAAGTCTCGCTGGCAAGGTGCAGAACTTGAACTACAAGACAGTGCGCTATCCCGGTCATCGCGATATCATCAAAATGCTGGTGCGCGACCTGCAACTAGGCATGCTTGATCGCCGTCCGATCTTAAAGGAAGTGCTGGAGGCCTCGATTCCGATTACCAAGCAAGATGTGGTGCTTGTCTTTGTCAGCGTCTGCGGCATGCGGGAAGGGCGTCTTGAGCAGGAAACGTATGCCAAGAAGATTTACAGCCAGCAGATGAATGGGCAATTGCTATCCGCCATTCAAATCACAACCGCCGCAGGCATCTGCACGATGGTGGATCTGGTAATGCAGGGAAGATTGCCGAAAAAGGGGCTAATACGGCAGGAACAGACAAAGCTAGAGGATTTTCTGTCTAACCGTTTTGGCCGTGTTTATGCAGTTTGAAGGGAAAGCGCAATGGAAACCATCAATACTTTTTTCTTGCGTATCGGCGTTGATCTGGAGCGTTACTGGGGCAATGACATTCATAGCGTCAGCCCAGTCAATGGTGAGACCTTAGCCGAATTGCACGCCGACACGCCGCATCAGGTGACAAAAAAAATCGCACGGGCACAGGCGGCATTTGCACAATGGCGTAGCGTTCCGGCACCCCGCCGTGGGGAGCTGGTGCGCTTGTTCGGTGAAGAATTGCGCATGCATAAGGAATCGCTTGGCAAGCTAGTGACCTTGGAGGCTGGCAAGATTCTGCAGGAAGGGCTAGGCGAAGTACAGGAAATGATCGATATCTGTGATTTTGCGGTCGGCCTGTCGCGCCAGTTGTACGGATTAACGATCGCGTCGGAGCGGCCCGGGCACCGCATGATGGAGACTTGGCATCCGCTCGGCGTGGTGGGCGTGATCTCTGCGTTCAATTTCCCGGTGGCGGTCTGGTCCTGGAATGCCGCGCTGGCTTTCGTATGCGGTAACAGTGTGGTGTGGAAACCCTCCGAGAAGACACCTCTGACTGCGATCGCGGTGCAGGCCTTATTGATGAAAGCAATGCAACGTTTTGGTAATGATGCACCGGATGGCTTGTCGGAACTCATCATCGGTGGACATGAGCGTGGTCAGTTGTTGGTCGAGGATCCACGTGTGCCGTTGATCAGCGCGACTGGCAGCACACGCATGGGGCGCGCGGTGGCGCAGTCTTGTGCACAACGCCTGGCCCGTAGCCTGCTGGAACTGGGTGGCAACAATGCGATGATTGTGGCGCCTAGCGCCGATCTGGAACTGGCCATTCGCGCCATCGTGTTTTCAGCGGTCGGAACGACAGGGCAGCGTTGTACGACTTTGCGCCGTTTGTTTGTGCATGACCAGATCTACGATACGTTGGTCTCACGTCTGAAGAAAGTGTATGCCACGCTGCCAATCGGCAATCCTTTAGAAAACGACACGCTGGTTGGGCCCTTAATTGACGGTAGTGCATTTGACGCAATGCAAAATGCGCTTGCAAGAGCGCGTGCCGAAGGGGGGCAGGTATTTGGCGGTGAGCGTGTTGAAGTTGTTGGCGGCGACAAGGGATTCTATGTCCATCCCGCCTTGGTGGAAATGGCTACGCAAACCGATGTCATGCATCATGAAACGTTTGCCCCAATCCTCTATGTCGTGCGTTACCAGACGCTGGACCAAGCGATTGCATGGAACAATGAGGTTCCGCAAGGATTGTCGTCCAGTATTTTCACTACCGACATGCGCGAAGCGGAACGATTTATATCTTCTACAGGTAGCGACTGTGGTATTGCCAACGTCAACATCGGACCGAGCGGTGCCGAAATCGGTGGCGCTTTCGGGGGCGAAAAGGAAACCGGCGGCGGTCGTGAATCGGGTTCGGATGCCTGGAAAGCGTATATGCGGCGCGCAACCAATACGATTAACTACAGCAATGCATTGCCGCTGGCACAAGGTATCAGCTTTGATCTTTGATCTAGTGGTCCATCACACCCCAATTTTCGGCTTCTGCCGGTCGCTCGCAGGCGATTGCGGCGTTGCAAATGCTCGTCAGGGGACCACCCTGACTGTGCTTTG
>CBHCMF010000049.1:0-23600 GCA_965974465.1 uncultured Noviherbaspirillum sp. | reverse complement strand
TAACCAAAACGGCTCCCCCCATCACAAATGCCAGAGACGGATCCCAGTTACCAGCCAAGTCCAGAAAACCGAGCACCTTGGAGGGGGCCGTCATGCCGGACAGAATCAGACCAAAGCCAAATACCAAACCTGCCACAAATGCCATGACGACCTTCACCATTGCCTCCTTAACCAAATACGTGACGAACCAGGTACACCGTCACAAAACCAGAAAACATGAAGGATACGGTAGCCACGGTTGAACGTAGCGAACCGCGGGACAAGCCGCATACACCGTGCCCGCTTGTGCATCCCGATCCATAGCGCGTTCCCACACCAACCAACAGCCCGCTTACCATCAATGTCAGTGTGTCTGCATCAATCTGCACTGTTGGAAGTGGAGTGACAACGCCAAACGCAAAAGGCGACACAACGAGACCAAGAATGAACGCGATACGCCAGGCGATATCGCCTTTTGCTGGACGCAAAAGACCGCCCAGTACGCCGCTGATGCCAGCGATTCTCCCGTTAAACAAGAGGAGCATGGCGGTGGCCACGCCAACGAGCAAGCCACCTGCCAGAGAGGAGTGTGGCGTGAAGTTTCCCCAATCGATCATCATTTCCTTATTTCCCTTTTCCACCTCTGCAATACAGTTCGTACAGGATTTTCATGACGGCTAAGGCTTCTTTACTGGCAATGCTATAAAAGATCTGCTTGCCTTCGCGTCGTGTACTGACCATCGCCTCCTCCCGCAGGACCGTCAATTGCTGAGAGAGCGTCGGTTGCCTGATACCTGTTAACGTTTCCAAGTCGCTCACGCAATATTCACCTTGCACGATCTGACACAACAACAAGAGCCGGTCAGGGTTGGCCAATACTTTCAATAATCCGCAAGCTTCTGAAGCCGCCTTTTGCAAGGCGTCCAAATCAATGTTCTCCCCCGAAAGTGTCATTGCTTTTATTCCATTCACTTCAATCAGTCACAATATTATACTTTTTTAAAATATATATTTAAGTATAGTGATTTGAACGATAGCCTTTCTTTTCTACACGTAATAGGCGTCTCCGCATTTATCCAGGAAAAAGGACGGCATTATTTTCTTCTTAAGTGGTCATAAGCTTTTACTCGCTTCTTACAGAATATGCATCGAAAGCATTACTTAAAAGAAGCGTCGCTTTCGGCTGACAAGAGCGTTTGCTATGATTTTTCGCCAGTTATTTGAGCCGTTATCCAGCACCTATACCTACTTGTTAGGATGCGAGGACACTGGTCAGGCCATCTTAATTGATCCCGTGATTGTGACCATGGACCGCGACTTGAAAGAACTGCGGCGTTTGGGATTGACGCTCACATACAGCGTAGATACCCATGTTCATGCAGACCACATCACTGCTGCATTGGAATTGAAAAAGGAAGTGGGCAGCAAAATTGCCGCGCCTGCAAATGAACAAGTCCCTTGTGCAGACGTTAACCTCGAAGAAGGCAAGCCATTCCAAGTGGGCGGAATTGCGCTCAATCCTTTGCATACTCCTGGACATACATCAGGGCATTTTGCCTATATCTCCAGTGAAAGGATATTTACCGGGGATGCCCTATTAATCGAAGGATGTGGACGCACCGACTTCCAGCAGGGTGACGCCGATGCTTTATACAAGAGCGTCAGAGAGAAATTGTTCGCACTGCCTGACGACACACTGATATATCCGGCGCACGATTACAATGACCGGCATGTTTCCACGATTGCACAGGAAAAGAAGCGCAATCCTCGACTGGGCGGGGAGCGCACCATTGAGGAATTCAGAGACATCATGGCCAATTTGAACTTGCCGTATCCTAAGTTCATTGATTATGCAGTCCCGGGAAATAGGCAATGTGGCGTTTGTCCCTCACATCTGCCGGAGCACCTTGAGAAGTACTGTCGGCAAATGACGGAAAGCCTGCAGGGTTAAGTACCCGCGCATAAAAAACGGTGAGTGTCTGCGGCCCAGCCCGGCGCGCTGCCGCGTTGCCCGACCCTAGCAGTGCTCGCACTGCTAGGGCGGTTTGATTGTGCGGGGACTTAGCAACAGCAGGTTCAACGGCACTCTTCTTCTCTACCATTTCATGCGCCGGAACCATCAATCCAGACCAACCCGTCGTGTTGCTGCACACGCGTTCCCATTTCGTCGCATAGCCGTGTCATCCATTGAACGATATGGTCAAACTGCGCACCGCTAGCAGGGCGAACCTGATAGTCCGAGATGAAAACCGGATGGAGAGAAATACGCTGCAGGGTATTCCGCGTGAGCGTCATTTCGACTAACAATTGGTGATCATTGTTAAAGTCAGGGTCGACATAGTAATCGTCCACCAGGTCGCCTGCCGCATACATGATCGGACAACCATGATATATCTCGATGCCATGAAAGACATGGGCACTATGACCGAACAGGATCTTCCAGCCCATGTCGATCGCGGCATGCGCCAAACGGCGGAATTTCTTCGACGGCCGATACACCATGTTCGGTCCCCAATGCAGGGACAGAATCGGCCAGTCAACCGCTGCCCGCCGCAGAGGCACCAGCGCCTGACGCAGCTGCGCCATCGCGGCAAGTTCATCATCGAAATCGATATACGCGATACCCGGCCGGCTTTCTCCAGCCGCGAAATCCGCCTGATGATCGCAAAACGCCGCCATGCCGAACCTCATCCCCTGACGCTCGATGAGCGCGGGTGAGAATGCGTCGTCGCTATTTTCACCCGCCCCGGCAAAGCGAATACCGTGCTGTCGGAGAAGATGCACCGTTTCCCGCAGCCCTTCCACCTCAAAATCGAGCACATGGTTATTTGCCAAACTCACCATGTCGATCCCTGCATCCGTCAGTGCATGGATCGCCTCCGGTGGCGCACCGAAATAAAAAGCCTTGGGCGCACCAGACCAGTGCCGGGACGACGACGTGATCGCGCATTCCAGGTTGATTACGGTCAGGTCAGCGCCGCGCAGCCGGTCCGCAATCGGTCCGAGCGGATAGCCGGCCCCATGTTGCAGGATGCACTCCCTGACTATGCGCCCAAGCATCACATCGCCGCCAAACATGACGTGGGTGCGAGAAGTTTCCATCGAATTTGCTTGTGCCATATCGATTCGTTTCCGGAGAAGGAATATGGAGTTCAATCAACACATTTGACGCGAATGATCATGGAACGTGCGGTTGCCTGTTCCACTTTCGCTTTTGCAATTGCGGAAAAACGGTTTGTGCCGTTTCTGTTGAACCGCTAAGTGATGGCTGTCACATCAAAATAGGTATCCTGATCTGGGCGCAAGGCAATGCCACCAAGCCCCCCGGCTGTGGCCTGTTTCAAGAAGATGAAGAACCGCCTATATCCATGATGGAAAACGACCATGCATGCGAACGTGAAATGCGAGATAGCGCACGCGTTGTTGCAGCCGGCCATTGCGTTGCTTGTCGCAGACTTCCTCTCGGATATCGCCCTCCGAGATCGTTTGAGATCACACAAAAAAAAGCAGTCCACTTCGGAGCACAACGAACTTCCTTCCCCCTCCCCGGTCATCATCAGACGCCGACACGGCCTATCTTGATCGGAGGTGCTTATGGAAGCAGGACAAGTCACGATTTCCCTGTACGAAAACTCCGTTCCTTCTTTTGTAGAGGCGGAATTAGAAATACTGCACCCACACGTGTTTTCCTCGATGGTGCATTTTCGGGTGTATGGTGGCTTGAATGGCAACACACACACTTATGTCGCACAAGAGCAAGGCAAGACAAGTGCCCTCCTGCTATTTCGCATTGAGGGTAATAAGGTGGAGGTGCTCAACGAACAGATTTCGCTCTCACCAGAAGAAATCGAGCGCTTTTGCCGTCATGTATTCGAAGCATGGCCGTCGGTTGATTTGCTGACATTTCGAGCGGTAGCGTATGAGCATAGACCGTTAGCTTATCCGAGCCAACAGTTTTACAGAACGGAAGATATCGTGCTGCAACTGCCGCGCACTGCGGATGAATATCTTGCCAAACTGGGTAAGGCTACCCGCAAAAATTTTAAATATCACGGCAACCGTCTCAAGCGTAATTTTCCGACACTCGGCTATCAGGTCCATATCGACCACGAGATCGTTGATCAGCATGTGCGCGACATCATCGAATTGAACCGCGCACGCATGAGCGCAAAGAACAAAAGCTCCGACATTGATGCAGCAGAAACCGAGCGGCTGATCCGTTTGGTAAAACAAAGCGGTATGGTCGCCACCATGATGCTCGACGGTCGCATTGTCGCCGGCATTATATGCAGCAGAATTGGCGCCAACTATTTCATGCACATCAATGCGCACGCTCCTGCGTATGACGATGCTCGGCTAGGCAAGCTGTGCTGCTACATGACCATCTGCAACTGCATTGAACGCGGCGGCAAGGAGTTTCACTTTATGTGGGGCCGCTTCGAATACAAATATTTATTAGGAGGCGTGCAGCAAAATTTCAATGAGCTGGTCGTCTATCGATCACCGGAGCGGATGCTCCGGCATTGGAACACCGTACTGCGCGTGGCATACCAAGGTTATTCGAGGGAGTGGAAATTCAAGATTCTAGATATGGCCGATAGCAAGGGAGAAACCGGCGCCATCGCACGTGCCGCAATCCGTTTCCTAAACTTTCTACGTCATTTCAGACGGTCGGGATTCCGTCTGACGATGTTCATTCAGGCAGTAGAGCGGGCAATTGCACATAAGGGGGCTTCGGTCACGCCGAGAAGCGCAGCTGTACGCGAGCCACGGTGAACCTCGCAGCCTCGAGACAAGCTCTTCCGCGCCTAGGCTAATCGTTCTGAAGATAGACCGCGCAAGTTGCCCCCCTCTGGGAAGATTTTCAAACGGTACGACGTTTCTTCTTCGCCTTCGCCCCATTCTTGGACTTGGTGAGCACGATCGCTGCTTTTCCCGTCTTCTCCTTACGCGTTACCCGCACCACTTTGACCTCTGGTGGCACCGGTGTAAATAGTGGCTGGCCAGTCAAATAGCGTTGAACATTTTCCGCATCAAGCATGCGAGCCGTGCTGTCCTTCGCATTCAACAGCGCCACGATCACACTCTTGCCAGCCGCCTGGAAGCGCATCACCAGGCATTTGCCTGCTTCACGAGTAAATCCGGTCTTGGACAATAAAATATTCCAACCATCGCGACCGACCAGGCGGTTGGTATTGCGATATTCGACAAGCTGGCCGTTCATGTCCATCAACTGGTTGGTGCTGGTGCTGAAATAGCTGATTTCGGGATAGCGGGCAGCAGCGCTTGCCATCTTGATCAGATCGATAGCAGTGGAGCGATTACGTGGCGAGAGACCCGTTGGCTCTTCGATTGAGGTATGGTGCATGTCGAGGGCTTTGAGCTTCTCTCGCACCGCATATAAGAAACCCTCATGTCCGCCCGGATAAGTGCGGGCCAGCGCCGCGGCCGCGCGGTTGTCGGAAGACATCAGAGCCAGTTCCAGTGCTGCATAACGTGACAGAACGGTGCCGACTGGTACGCGCGAGGAACTGAACTTGAGCGTATCAACATCGCTCTCCTCGATCGTAATCATTTCATTCATATCAAGCCTTGCGTCTAGTACCACCATCGCTGTCATCAGCTTGGTCAGTGACGCGATCGGTACTACCTCATGCGCATTCTTTTCAAATAGCACCTTACCCGAGTCTTCTTCGAATACCAGAGCGTGCTGGGAACTAAACGGCAAAGCAAAAGCGGAAGTTGCGGCGCTGAACAACAGCGCCAGTATGGTTTTTTTGAACATATGATGCCAGATAACAATGGTTGTGTTATGGCATCAATCATAACGCGTTAATACGCTGCAACGTTTGCTTTATTACACTGAAATAAAAAAATATTTCTTGTCCGTTGCGTATGCGCCTTGACGACTTTTCAAGAAGGGGTAATGGATTTTGTTGCCAAGTATTTCCTTAGGGAATCTTCCACTTTCTCATGATGAAACTTCATCTAGCTGTGGGTAGCTCTGCCCTCTTTTTAGCGAGGTTTGATTGTGCGCGAAAGGGAGGTCAGGTCGGGCCGAGAAGCGCAACCGTACCTGAGCTACGGTGAGCATCGCGGGCCGAGATTGCCCCCCTTTCACGCACAGGAAAATCGCTTTAGAGGAAAGGAGATTGAGATGGCGCATTCAGCGAAAAGGCGAGTGAACCCGCCATGGAATCTAGTTTCCAACCGAGCGAAGGAGCATTCGACACTCCAGTGTTTTAGGATCACCGCAAATTGATGCCGTTAGCTGCGCTTGGCAATTTCGACAACAGATTCTGAAAGCAAGGGGGGCGTGAGGCCTAGCTGGAGCGGTGACGCCGATTCAGGATGGATCTCCCGGATTCTGGGAAAGCGTGAAGATAAAGGTTGATCCCTCTCCGGGCGTAGAGTCGAACCAGATGCGCCCACCGTGGCGCTCCACGATTTTGCGGCAGATAGTCAAACCGATGCCATTGCCTGGATAAGACTTGGTACCGTGCAGCCGCTGAAACATTTCGAAGATGCGGTCGCGGTATTCTGCATCGATGCCGATGCCATTGTCGCGCACCGAGATGCGCCACATTCCATCTTCGAAGTCCGCACGGATATCAATTTCAGGAGGACTGCAGCGGCGAAACTTGATGGCATTGCCGAGCAGGTTTTGAAACAGCTGCGTCAGTTGCGTCTCGTCCCCGATGACTGTCGGTAGGGTGGACCAAGTGATGCGCGCACCGGTCTCGGAAATGGCGAATTGCAGCGTCTGCATTGCAGACCAGACCACCTTAGCACAGTCGACCGCCTGCATCGATTTCCCCTTAGTTCCGATGCGAGAATACGTCAGCAGATCGTCGATCAATGCCTGCATGCGGCGCGCGCCATCGACCGCATATCCGATGAACTCATGCCCATCCGCGTCGAGCCGGTCGCTGTAGCGGTTTTCAACCAATTGCAGGTAACTGGCCACCATGCGCAGCGGCTCCTGCAAGTCGTGCGATGCAATATAAGCCAGCTGTTCGAGTTCGGCATTCGAGCGCGCCAGTTCCTGAGAGCGCCGCGCCAGCACCACTTCAGTCCTCTTGCGTTCGACGATTTCCAGTTCGAGGTGCTGATTGCTTTCCTTTAATTCGTAGGTGCGCTCCTGCACGCGCTTTTCCAGCGCATCATGGGCCTGACGCAGCGCCTCCTCGGCCTGTTTGCGCGCTGTAATATCCATGGTGGTGCCGATATAGTCGTCAACACGGCCCGACTCCTTAACGATGGGCTTGCCCACCCCCTGCACATATTTCACTTGTCCGTTGGGAAGGGCGATGCGGTATTCAAAGTCGAACTCGCTGCCTTTCCGGACCGCCTCGTCCAGAATATGCTGAATGCGCTCGCGGTCATCCGGGTGAACCGTGTGCAGAAACAGGTTAAAAGTCGGCACTATCTTTGTCTTCGGATCCAAGCCGAAGATCCGGTAGTGCTCTTCCGACCAGATGATGGTGTCGGAAGAAACATTCCAGTACCAACTGCCGGTATGACTGATCTTCTGGGCTTCGGCCAGGAAGGCCTCGCTGCGACGCAGCTTTTCCTGAGCTTCCACGCGTTCGGTAATGTCCTCGCAGACGATCAGGACGATCACTCCCTTTTCTCTCATGACCGCTTTTGCTGTTTCTCGGACCCACAGCAGTGAACCATCTTTGCGAACCTTGCGGATTTCCCAGCTCATCGGCTGGCCCGGTTGTTCCAGGCAGAGTGCGACATGCCGCTTTGCGTTGGCCTGCTCGTTTTCCGGGAACACTTGCAGGACCGAATGGCCGACCAACTCCTCGACCGTGTAGCCGAGCTGCTCAGCGCCGACCGAGTTGACTGAAATGACAGTCCCTGATGCATCGATGATGAAATACATGGTCGGGTTGTTTTCGAAGACGTCCCGCCACTGTTCCTCGCTTCTGCGCAGCGCTTCCTGCGTCCGTTCACGTTCGCTCAAGTCGAACACGAATGCGACGCCTTTTGTCAGCGCGCCCTCAACCAGCGCCGACCAGACGAACACCGGCACGCGACTCCCATCCTTGCGGATGTATTCCTTCTGGTAAGGCACGCATGTCCCGGTTCTGCGCAGTTCACTTTCTGCCCGTGCCGTTGCCTCACGAAATTCGGGCGGGGTCATTTCCTTCCAATTGATCTTCCCAGCAAACAAGTCTTCGCGTGTGTATCCCACAATGCGCAGCATTTCATTGTTGGCGTCATTGACCTGCCCGCCAAGGTCCCCGGAAAAGACACCGACGATATTCGACTCCACCAGCCTGTGAATGCGCTCCTCGGGCTCCGATATGTCGATCTGATATAGCCGGCTCTCGGTTGGCTTATGGTGTTCAACAAGCTGCATGAATACGCCGCCGATGCTACCGTTTTCATTGCGGATGGGGCTAAATACCAACGAGAAAAAGATTTCTTCTGGATGCCCGCAGCATTCGAGGATGATGCGCTGGTCTTCGATACGTGTCGCCTTACCTTCCCAGGCCAACGCTAAGCCGTCGTTGATGGCGGACCAGCCCGAAAGCCAACATTCCTTCAGGTCCCGTCCCATGGATTGCGGATGATTCTCTGCGCAATAGGGAATGTATTGGTCGTTGTAGATATAGATTCGTTGTGGTCCCCATGCAATCGCCGATGGGAGCGGAGATTCAAGGCAAAGGCTAACTGCCATGCACAGGCTTTGCGGCCATGATCGGCGCGATCCTAGCGGGCTATGCGACCAATCCATGGAACGGATCAAGCTACCCGTTACGCCGCCTTCGACCAACCAGTCATGCTGAGCGGAAAAAATCGGGTCTGAATATGTGGTCATATCAAGCCACCTGCCTGAGCATACAAACAAGCCCCCCTTTGGTAAGAGGAACCATTCAATACTTATATGTCAGGACCGAAGCCAGTGCAAGTAAATATAAATACTAAATACGCCCTCTAAAAACGTAGACCGGATTGGGAGCGTAAAGTGCGGATTTCTTATAGAAATGCATTTCCTTCAGGACAACATGGATGGGTGTCGTTCGTTTCCCTCATGCATTCGGACCGCATTCCATGTAACAAATCGTCCCCAATGACTGCGTTGAACAAACAGAGGTTTGCGCTCACCCAAAGGTGATTCTCCTCCTTGGCTTATAAAAAGAAGACACTATGTCTCTTCAAATGGTTATTCCATGAAGGCATTCTCCTCCAAAGCGCAGTCTGATCGGCATTCATCTCCTTGCAGCATCGTTATGCCGCAAAGTATAAATGCCTCCCTTCTCATTCTCCTCATGATAGCCTTCTCTCTGGCTGTGTCTGCGCAGCCAAAGGAAGAAAAAAAGGAGGGGCCGCCAGACAAAGAAAATGCCTTACCCAGGCTTGAGAAGTACGTGACGCCGCGACCGCATTCGGGCGCCACGCTTCCGGCATGGTATCCGCGCAAGGAGGACGGTCAATGGGTAATGCCGGCAAAAAACTACGCCAGTACACGCTACAGCAAGCTGAATCAGATTAATGCCAATAACGTGAAGACGCTGCAGCCGGCTTGGTCGTTCACAACGGGGTTGACTAATGGTCACGAGGCTGCGCCTGTCATTGTGGACGGCACAATGTACGTCATCACACCATTCCCCAATATCGTCTATGCGCTGGACCTGACGAAACCGAGTGGACAGAAGAAGTGGGAATATCAGCCTAACCCCGCGCCGGCTGCGCAAGGGGTTGCCTGCTGCGATGTGGTCAATCGCGGCCTTGTCTATGCCGATGGCAAGATTTTTTTCAATACCCTCGATAACCATGCCATTGCCCTTGATGCAAAAACGGGAAAGGAGCTGTGGAAAACCAAGGTAGGCGAGATTAATCGAGGCGAAAGCATTACCATGGCCCCGCTCGTTGTCAAAGGCAAGATGCTGGTTGGGAACAGCGGCGGGGAAATGGGCGTGCGCGGCTGGCTGAAGGCGATCGATATCAATAACGGCAAGGTCATATGGACCGCCTACAGCACCGGTCCCGACAAGGATGTGCTGATCGGTCCGAATTTCAAAGCGTTCTACCAAAAAGACCAGGGCAAGGATCTCGGTGCCAACAGCTGGCCTGCAGACGCGTGGAAGATTGGCGGCGGCACTGTATGGGGATGGATTTCCTATGATCCAGAACTCAATCTCATCTACTACGGCACCGGGAATCCGGGACCATGGAATCCCGACCTGCGTCCTGGCGACAACAAGTGGACCTTAAGCATCTTCGCACGCAATCCGGATACCGGCCAGGCGGCATGGGCGTACCAGCTCGAAGGTCACGACCTGTATGACTATGACGGTGTCAATGAGCTCGTCCTGCTCGATTTGCCGGTCAATGGAAAAATGCGAAAAGTCTTAATCCGCCCGGAACGCAATGGACACATGTACGTCATGGACCGTGCGACCGGAGAAGTGCTCTCCGCGGAAACGTACGCGTACGTCAACGTGACCAAAGGCATCGACCTCAAGACAGGCGAGCCACGCAAAGTTAAGGAAAAAGCAACCGGCCTGGGCAAGAGGATCCGTGACATCTGCCCGGCGGCGCCTGGTGCCAAGGACTGGCAGCCAACGGCCTACTCGGAACGCACCGGCCTGCTCTACATCCCGCATAACAACCTCTGCATGGATATGCGCGGCACTGAAGTCAACTATATCGCCGGGACGCCATTCGTCGGCGCCGAGGTGCATATGTATGCCGGGCCGGGCGGGCATCGTGGCGAATTCTCCGCATGGGATCCAGTGGCGGCAAAGAAGATGTGGAGCATCAAGGAGCTGTTCCCGGTATGGAGCGGCGCTGTCGCCACCGCCGGCGACGTGGTGTTCTATGGAACGATGGATCGTTGGTTCAAGGCCGTCCATGCCAGAACCGGTGAGTTGCTCTGGCAATTCCGTGTCGACTCCGGGATCATCGGTCAACCCGTTACCTATCTTGGTCCGGATGGCAAGCAGTATGTGGCGGTACTGGCGGGCGTCGGTGGCTGGTCCGGCGCAATCGTGTCGGGCGAACTGGACGCGCGTGACGGCACGGCCGCGCTCGGCTTTGTCAATGCGATGAAGGATCTGTCGAAATACACCGGCAAGGGTGGAAAACTGTATGTATTCGCGCTGCCTTGACAATACCTAAGACGATGATGCGCATCTTCTCGAACAAAAAGAGCCTGAGTATCGGCGCTGCCTTGGCCGTCCTGTTCTTCCACACCCATCCGGCAGCATCGTCACCGGAGCGGCAACTCCGTGTGTGTGCCGATCCGAACAACCTGCCGTTTTCCAATGCGCAGCAGGAAGGTTTTGAAAATAAAATTGCGAACATCCTGGCGGACGAGCTGAACGCGACGGTGCATTACACCTGGTGGGCTCAACGGCGAGGCTTCATTCGCAATACGCTCAAGGCTGGCAATTGCGACGTTGTCATGTCTGTGCCAAAAGGTTTCGAACAGACATCCACCACCAAGCCCTACTACCGATCCACCTATGTGTTCGTCTACCCCAAGGATCGGGACTATCGGATCAGCTCCTTTGACGACCCAATTTTGCACAAGCTAAAGATCGGCGTGCACTTGATGGGCGACGACTATGCCAATACGCCGCCGGCCCATGCTCTGTCACGCCGCAATATCACCGACAACGTCTCCGGGTTCATGATTTACGGCGACTATCGGCAGCCGAATCCGCCGGCGCGGATTTTCGATGCGCTGGCTGCGGGTGAAATCGACGTTGCAATCGTCTGGGGGCCGCTGGCGGGCTTTTTCGCGCAGCGCGCATCGCCTCCCCTTGAGATCGTGCCAGTCTCGCCGCGCAAGGACGCGTTCCTGCCGATGGAATTCGATATCTCAGTAGGTGTGCGACGAGGCGATGATTCCATGAAAAAGGAAATTGAAGCGGCCCTTGAAAAGCGGCGCCCGGACATCCAGAAAGTGCTCGCTGCATATGCTGTCCCGCTGACGTCAACAGAAACCGATATGGATGAGCGACGATGAATACTCAACAACAAAATCGCTGGACACCCTATGCTGCGCTGATAGGAATGCTAGTCCTGATGCTGGCTGGCTGCGCCAGAGACCAGCGGGAATTGCAGGATGGCTCGCAGGCGCAAACAACGATGCCCGCTCCGCAAACGGGAGTGGCCAGCACTCAGCAGAAAACGGCCACCCCGTATGAAGGCAACATTGCGGCGATCAATGAAGGCAAACTCCTGTACAACCAGTTTAACTGCGTCGGTTGCCATGCGGCGGGCGGCGGCGCCATAGGGCCGGCCCTGATGGACGACAAATGGCTCTATGGCAGCGATCCCGCTGCTATCTTCAACACGATCGTCGAGGGCCGACCAAGAGGCATGCCTAGTTTCCGCGACAAAATCCCGGAAGACGATATATGGAAAATCGTGGCCTATGTCCGCTCGCTGAGCAGTCCTGAAGCCAGGTTACCGAAAGAAACAAGCATCGGGCCCTTACAGGAAAAGACTTCCGCCAACCTGAAATGACGCACGACCCGTCCCCCTCTGTCCAAGAAAGTATTCCAATCGTCTTTACATTCAAGCGCTTGGTGTACTTTTGCAAAAAAACCGCGCCTGCATCTTATCGGAAATCGGAAGCTGCAATGCGCTTATTGCACCATATTGAGTGCGCAGTAAACTGCCGTCTCCGGCCCCTCTGGTGTCTGGATCTCATTGACGATGGCAGAGTACACAAACCCACTGCGATAGCGGACAAGGCGACGAAGCGTGATTTGTTCAGCCTCCGGCTTTGATACCGTTTCGAAAGACGATTCATCCGACGATTTCCCCTGAAGCGCCTTTTCAACCGCCGCAGCCACATCCCCTGCTTTACCATTTAACGCCACCAGTGTCCCCAATACATAAGGGGCTTCCTCAGGGCTCGGCACAATGATGCTTTTGACGCCGAATCCTAGCCAGGTTTTGCCAGGCGTTGCGGCGTAAATCTTTTGACCATGGATCGTTTTTGGTTTGCCACTTACCCACTTAACGCTCTTGAGCGCTTTAATCGTAACCACATCTGGTGGTGTTAAATAAATGGAGCTGGTGCTTGTTGGATCGCAGAGCACATCTTTTTCAAAAACCGCATTGATATCGGTCTCGGCACATACCCCTGTCATAGATACGCTAGCCAGCAATGCCGCAAGAATCAGACCCATTCTTTTTTTCATACTACGCTTTCATTAAGTTTTATAAATAAAGATTTCAACCTTTTCAGCAGCGCCAACGCAATGTCACTATCAAGTGCATCGGGCCCACAACGCTTTCCATAGATGGGGCTGGAATAAACACCCTAGAACGGAAAAATACACTTCACTCCTTAGCCCCCTCCCCTTGCTTCATCTGGCGCACCAACATCCATGCCATTCCGCCTAGGACCAACACACCTGCAATCAATACGCCCCACAGGACGCCTTTCGGCGTTGTCGTCGCCCCCTTCGCCACGCCCGCATCTGTTGCTGCAGATTGTGCGGTGTCTTTGATACTCACGGGCTGCAAAGTGGCGGGAGATGCCGACAAGTTGTCATCACGATATCCTGGAATCAGCGTAGCTGCAGGTAACGCAGCATTCCCGATCGATGCTCCACCCCAGGCCAGGAGGAATGGCCCTTCGCCGCGCGCCAGAAATACCAAGATATGAGGAACGAATCCAATTTGCAGCGTAGGTGTCCCATCCTTACCCAGGCCGCCGCTGCGTCCGTCCACCGCGAGCCTCAGGCGGTCCAGCGCCGGCAGGTTCAAGGGAATGTCGGGTGAACGTATTTCGCCTTGTGGCGTTTGCAAGCGGAATACCACCTCATGTGTAAAGGTCTGCCAGCTGGCTCGGCGACGGCGTGAGGATCCTTCCATATATTGCTGAATGTCGAGTGGCGCCAGGGTGTTCGCTTGCGGCAAACCGATTCGCACCTGTTCCAGTGGCATGCGTCCGGGTAGCACATATTCGTACGTATCCTTTTCTGCCCGTGCAGGAGCAATCGGATCGGACCACAGCAATGGCGTTGGCTTCATCGACGTTTGCGCCACACGCAACGTTGCTGTGACAATCTGCGGAGCCTGCTCCGGCTCTGTCCATAAAATTCGCAGGTATTTACCAGTACTGGCTTCCCATTCAACGCTATTTTTCTGTTGTAACCGCACCAGTTGCGCATCGTCTTTCAACAAGCGCCATTGCTGCAAATCGTCACTCGTTTCCAAAGTAAAGGAATGAAAGGGGTTGACAGTGGCACCAACCTCCAGACGTAAGGCGTGCACGCTGCTCTTCGGGAGTTGGCTGGCATCGAGTATGGTGCCGCGCACAACGGTTGCATCCTTGCCGGAGACCTGCTGCGGCCGAATAGCGACCAGCGTGCCGTCACCATTACGCCTAACCTCGACCGCCATCTCGCCGCCACGCTCCTTCGACGCAACGATGGGAAACACCGGCACAGTCACTTCTTTTACTTGCGATACAGCGGCAGGCTCGATTCGCAGCAAGGCATGAGGCAAGACTTCACCTTGCCCATTAAACACCCGCAGGTCGCCCAGGTCATGACGCTGCACGCCCTGATACACCGCTAATGGCAGAGTCAACTGATGAAAAGGTCCCGGGCCGCTTAACGTGATACGGCTTCGATAGGCGAAGGCGTCAGATGTGACACCTTCTGCATGTGCCGAAATGACGAACGTAAGTGCCATACTCGGCAGCATGCTTAAAATCCACCAATTTTTCTTCATGCGGAAACAGATTCAGTAGAGTTATGCTTTGGCGGCAACGGTGCAAAGTAACCTACCAGCAAAAGCAGCAGACCGACCACGATAAACGAAACAATGCGCGCCAAGCTTCCGCTCGCAGCCAGTTCGACGAGGAATAGCTTACCGACCACCACAGCGATCAGTGTTGCGCCAATGATCCAGATCGGACGGCGCCTACTGCGATTACCGACCAACATCAAGCCAATGGCGACAATAGCCCACGTCACCGACAAGGAAGTTTGTACCAAGTTCGACTCGCGCATAGCATGTGCACGCCACGCAACCGATCCCCAGTGATGACAGGTACGCACCACACTGCCTGTCAACACCGCGAACGCCGTAGCGCCTGTCATGCTAAGGATAAGCGTTCCCTGGCCGCGCAAACTTGCATGGTCGCGCAGCGACCACCACCATAGCGTCACGCCCAGCAAGACAGCGACATGCGCAATCTCCAGCGGATTCAATAACGGCACATAAGGCAGTGGCGATGCAGCACCGTTGCTTACGGCGTTACTGATCCATACCCAGATCAATAGATACAACATGATAGGGACAGCCGTTACGACACGATAGGAGGTCTGATGATCACGTATCGGCCAAAGTTTTTGAACTTTGGTGCTGGTCAACGCCCAAAGATAAGCGACAGGGGCAACCATCCATCCCAGCAATGGCCAAGCACTGTCGGCACTGCCCCATTGCGCAAACTGCCAGCGCAACTCGACTGCCGCGAGCACCACGAACACCCACGCACCTGCGATATGGAACAAATCGAGCAGAGCACCTGAAACCCACGCCGTCTGGCGACGAAGCAATATGCCATGCATGACTAATGCCGCAGGCCACACCAGCACGCCCCATGATGCCAAAGGATGCGCAACAATAGACAAGCACGCTAATGCTGCCATCGCGGTCAACGATGGCAAATAGGCAAGGGTCATCTGGCCAAGCTGAGACCAGTTTAGACGCCGCGCAAGGCTGCTTGCCCCCCAGGCGGTAACGATAAGTACACCGACGATGGAGGGGATCGCGACGACTGGCCGCATCATCGACAGGAACGCATTACTCCACGCAAATGCCCACCATGCACAGGACCAGCCCAGCGCCACCCACCCCAGAGAGATTTCCACCTCGCGCGGCATGTGTTCACCCCGAGGCCGATGCAGCAAACGCGCACAAATCAGTGCCGCCAGCGAAATCAGGATCGGCCCCCAGAAGTTCGCAGACATAAACGACCAGGTCGGCTCAATGGCGACATCATCCCCTGTATAAAATACAACCCGGCTACCGAAATGTGCAACACCGGCAATTGCTTGTAGCGCCAGCGCGAACAACACTGCGCCCAAATGTCGCATCCGCACCGCCCACAACAAGGTCGCCAGTCCAGTTAATGGCCATATCATCGCGGCAAAGCGCCATGGCAATATAAACAGCGGCGCGAGATTAATGAATGCCAGCCCACCCAGCAGCGCCACGCTCGTGCCAGCGCCCAACAATGCATGGGCCTTTACGGCACCATTGGCATTGGCACTAGCCAGGCTCTGACGCACAACGCCCAAGACACTGGCAAGCATGCTGACACCGATAAGGCCCGCGGCGAGCAACCCTGTCCAGCCATTCGACAGCACAGAGCCGTCATCAGAAGAATGTAGCGTCGTCATGAACAACGCGCCGGCCAACGCCTGATATAGCCAACCCCAATACAACAGCGGACGTTCAGCCACACGCAAAGACGTAAAGACCGCCGCCGTCCCCAGCAACGCCAAGGCCGGGCTCGCCCACGCCATCGGCCACAGCAGGAAAGGCAGCGCACCGGTAAAGATTGCGCCTAATGTCATTACGCCATGACGCAGATCGATTTCGACGTCGCTCAATTGCTGCGAGCCTGCCTGACGCATCAGGCGATAAGTCCACCAGGCGCTGGCTGCTAACAGGACGCAGCCGAGCAGCGAACCGTCCAACACAGGCCCTTGGTCTGCAATGGACAGTCCAAGCCAAAAATAGATTGCTGCCCCTATCAGCAGCAGCAGCGCAAACAAGCGCGCATGCGGGCGTTGTTGGCGAATGCCGACCCAGTACACGCCAGCCGCTTCGACGGCCCAGGCAGCCGAAGTCCATTTTTGTTCAAGACCCAAGGGAATTGTCAGGCTGCCGAATATCACGCCCATGGCAAGCATGGTTTCAGTCAGCAGGTAATAACGCTGGCCGGTCCGGCGGAACAGCACAAAAGCCAGCGTGATATATACCAGTCCAAACCCTAATGCGCTGAAGGCTGCGCCATACGGCATCGCTTTGACCAGCAGGTATTGCAAACCAAAGGCGGAAAGTGGCACACCAAAAGCCAGTGTGCCGTCTACGTACCCCAGATGCGAAGCCGCCTGCCGTACCTGTACGCCAAGTGCCGCACTGCTGTTCGGTTGCGTCTGCGCCAAGGTGCGCCGCGCGAACAAAAAGGTGATCAGCACGTACAGCACAAATAGCAGCAAAAGGAAGGGTTCGGTTGTGGCAAACAACTCTTCACGGTAGTACTTCGCTGCCCATCCGCTACCTAGGGCGAATGAACCGACATAACCAATCAGATTCAGAGAGCGCCAAGTCTTAAACCAAGCGATCGTGACAATACCCAGATTCAGTAAGGTGAGATAAGAGAACAGCGCAATATGATTGCCACTGCCACTGGAAGCCAGTACTGGAGCAGCAAAACCGCCAAGTGTGCCAATCACCGCCAACACAAGAGCGTCTTGCAAAATAGCAAGTAACGCAGCAAATGCGGCTACCGCAATCAGCACCGCAAAGCCGAACTCCACTGGAATAAGCGGGTGCAGCTTCATCGCCGCCAGCGTTGTCAGATACAGCACAGCGACGCCCGCGCCCTGCAAAATCAGCCCGTAGTTGTCCTTCTTATGACGCCAGCGCCAGCCTGCCAGCAGCAACCCGATACCGGCCGCTGCGACGCCGGCATAACGCCATTCAACCGGAAGCACCGCGTGTTCAGCGGCATAGCGCAACAGGAAGGCCAGCCCCAGGAATAGGATCAACACACCAACTTTGACCAATGGATTGCCGCCAAATACCCAGCGTTGCACGAATAATTGAAATGCGGAAGGCGGCTGAGGCGGTGGCGGTGGCGTCGCTGCTTTTTGGGTGACAGGCGCCGCCGGTTGTGCTTTGACGGTGCTCGCTACAGGCGGTTGAATAATCGGTTGCTGCGCCACTGGGACGGTCAGTCTGGCTGGCGGTGCTTCAGCGGCGCGTTCTGCGGGCGCGGGCGTCGGTGCCTTCAATGCAGAGCCCGCATCCTGGGCAGCGGTGACGGCCTTGGATGCGACGCCGTCCCCCGGCATTTTCGTGGTCTGTTGTGCCGTCTCTGATTTGCCGACCGGGTTTACTGCAACGGTAGTATCCGAGCGCACAGGGGCAAGTGCAGCGTCAACAGAAGCCAATGCTTCCGCATCCAGCTTTTTCTCCAGCAGCGAGATGCGCAGGCTCATGTGCCGGAGTTGTTCTTGAACCGTATTGAGTTGCGCCTCCAAAGCCAACAGCCTAGGGCGGCGATTATTGCTATCGTCCTGGGAGGTGCTTTTTGTGCGGGAAATGCCGTAACCAATGAGTGCGCCGAGGGCTCCGAATATCACAATTCCGGAATAGAAATCCATCAGAATTGCGAAGCCAACGCCGAAGAATGCGCCAATCCATGCCATTTACATTACTCCTCGATTGGCGAATACAAACATGTATTTTCCGCCACGGTATGCTGCCAAGCATTATTGGCATTTTTGCCATTATCACACAATAGTTTCTAATTGAAAAATAACTTGATATTGTGCAAAGTATTCTAGCGAGACCGTGTTTGATTGTGCGCAGTGATTTCCCCCTTACTTAGAAAAGGTAAAAGTGGCTTGCACCAGACCGATTGTCGAAGATTGTTCAAGACGCGTTATGTCGTTCAAATAGATTCCTTCGTAGGAAAGTCTATAGGAGTGGGTTCCATGTTTGAAGGCATAGCTATCTGTAATATCCAGAGTGTTTTCGAGCGTGGAATACGGCGCGATGGCTACATAGTCTTTATCGGTAATTGCGCTCCGCTTTGCCATCGCCCCAATGTAGGGGATGCTTTCTCCTGTGCTTGTTGTTATCTCAAATACGGGATTCCATAAATTTTTCGCTGATGCGAGCCATTTCGGAACAAAGCGCTTTTTGTCCGTTGCATTATCAAAAACGATTTTGACGACCACAGCGCCCTGCTGCAATTCAACACTCACTTTTTCATGAAATTGCGACACGCGGCTTTCCCCCGCATAGCTGTTAAGCGACAAAAGTAATACATACGGTGCCGCTATCCATGCTGCGATGGATATTTTTTTCATAGGGGCATTTCCAATGAGATATGCCAGGTTCCGATGGCGCTGTTGCATCCGAGGATTTCCTAAAGCCAACGATTTGCGGGAGCACTTTTGATCAACTCCTCGGCGAATACCTCCGATACAAGCCGCTCCTTCTTCAAATCATCAAGCAGGTTACAGAGATGGTTAAAAGACTCAGCCTCTCCCGCAAGCTCAGAGAACAAAGTAAGTATCCTATTTCCGGCGGCGAAGTCCGTTTTCAGGCACTGCTTAAGCCATGGTATAGCGGTCATCTTTCGCTCTTCAGCGGCATCGAATCTCTCGGCCGCATATAAATCGAGGACTTCCTTTTCAAAACGTTGATAATCCATCATCTACAGCCAATAGGTCCCTGTATGTATGTTCCGTTTATCACTGACATGTGTGCCGTCCCCTATTCAGACTAGCGCTAAGTCTCTTTCGGAAGCCTCAAGAAGTCTGCGGCCTTGGCAAGCGTATTGAATATGTTTTGTTTATTGGTTTCATGCACCCAGGAATACCGAGGATCGTTCCAATCAATATGGAATAGCCGAATGCGTTCGCCATGGGTAACCGCAAACAAATAAAAGCCGTCAAAACATTCGCAATTCACTGTCATACTATATTTCTGCCCCACTTCTGTAAGCACGCGCACTGAGCGGTCCGTGAATTTCTCAACAGTGAAAAACACTCCCCTTGCTTGTTCTGCCGTCATCTGAAAAAGTATCTCATCGCTCAAACAGCCTTCTTTTATACATAGATCCTGTAAGCCAAGCGCTACAGTGCCGCGAACACAGTCTACATGTGGATCACCAATCCACAGCTTGTGCACGCAAAATGCCAAGCCACAGAATCGTTCCCCTGTAGAAGGATCAACTCGGGCGTCTCGCCAGCAAATGGCAAAATCCTCTACGTCACCAATGACTTCTAGTCGCATCTTTACCTCCGCAGTCGCACTGCGAACGCCAAATGGAAGAATTGTTTCAGCAAGTTGCGCATTCCATTACGCTCGCTGTTTCTATGTACTCGCATCCCAATAGACTGACGGGCCGGTCACCACTAAGTCGGTACATGTAAATACGATGTGCACCTGCTCATTGGATAACCGCACCAAATTTTTTTGCGAAGAGATACGTCTAATCTCTACCTCAACGACATTCTTCGTTTCCCATCCCGAGATCACTAATTCTTCGATGCCTGAGCAGTTGAGCCCTAATCGACATCGATTAAATTTCGCTGAAACCCATTTGGGGACAGGCGCATCAGGAAGCTGATTGATCAAATCGAATTCAATACGGATAGCAGGACCATCTCTGTCAAGGTGGATCGACATGGCATCCACCTTCTCCATAGGGAGTGGATAGGTAAACACGCGCCTCAACAATTCAGCCCCGGCCAAATCAGTCCAATTCATTGGATCTTCCACTCGTTAAAAGGCAGCGCGCCAGACGGCAAAAGCTGCCTGTACCAAGACCGTTCATCTCAGCGAGTCGACTTCTCCTCTTATTCTTGAACATACGTATCAATGAAGTCTGAAAGCATTTTTTTCACGGAAACGATATCGAACACTCTGGCCTGTGCAATAGGATTGTCCCAATCACCGCCTTTAATCATGACCACATAAAAAGCCCCGTTCTTGTTTAAAGAAGGCCGCCAGCTAACGTCAAGCAATAGATTTTCCGAAAACGCAATCTGAAGCATGTCCTCTTTTAAATAGTCAATTTGTTCTTGAGGGTTGAAGTCTTCAGTAAGAAAAGAGATGTCGTCATAGGTCACCATTCCATTTTTGATGTCCATGTCCCAAAACATTCCTCTTGTTTCCTCCGTAATATTCATGGTTACGCTGGCCTGATTATCTTTGGCTGCCTGCCACTGCATCTCTAACCATGGCCGATTCTTCACTGCTTGACGCAACCACTTTGATCATACTCATTACGGATGTCGGCAAGTGCTTTTTCAAGCAGCATCATGTCAGGAGGTCTGTTATGCGAGCTTTTCGAACCAAGCCATCGGTGAACTGCATTCCTTGGGCCAGCGCACAATCGATCAGCTTCATCGGTCAACTCACTTTTCTTAAGAATCCGCTTAACAACCTGCCCATTCTCATTGCTTATGCGGCATGCCAACAAAGCGTTCCTTTCCAAGAATAGAAATAAACTCTCCATTTTTATTTTTACTCTTTCTGCCATGTCAGGTGCATTGATATAAGCCTTCAGCAGTTCGTCAATGTCCCATAGCACATAATCCTGGCTCATCATTCATCCTTCAACTTTTTGCTTCATGGAGCCCCCTACCTTACTCGCCACCGGATCGGCCTGCATGAGCCGCACTATGGCTTTATGAGGATAACATCGTGGGCATTACCTCTTTCGCCACCTGCAGAAACGCCTTTGCTGCCGGCGTCGCCTGCCGCAAGTCTCGCACTGCCACCCCAACGCGCCGCCGCACCGTCGGCTTCAATGGCAGCTTAACGAGGCCCTTGTGCATTACCGAAACGCGGTCCGGTAATGCCAACTCGGCGACGATAGACACGCCGTCACCACGCTCTACCATGCCAAGGATCGTGATGACCTGTGCGATCCGGTACCGCACTTGAGGAACCAGCCTGGCCGCCATGAAAAGCGGTTCGATCAATGCGGCGCAGCCCGCCTCGCTCATGATAAAAGGTAAGCCACACAGGTCGGCAAGCGTCACCGAGCGTTTCCGTGCCAGCGCATGACTTGCAGGAATCAGCGCCACCAGTTGATCCTCCACCAGCGAGATGGTATCGAAACGCTCATCAGGTAGTACTACGAAGCCTGCATCCACGCGCCGTTCGAGGATCCATTGCGTGACTTCGCTATCATCGCCCTCTTCCACATGCACGTCGATCCCCGGATAACGCTGTCGGTATGCGTCGAGAACAGTCGGCAGCAGCTTCAGCGACGAGGTGGGACCAAACGAACCAATGCGCAAGGAGCCGCGGCTCAAGCCACGCGCAGCAGCGATTTCCTGGCGCATGGCTTCTGACAGACCAAGGATTTCGCGTGTACGTAGCAGCAGCTGCTGCCCGATTTCCGTCACCTCCATACTGGCTTGCTGCCGTACGATCAGATCGACGCCCAGCTCGCGTTCCAGCGATTTCAGCGCATGCGACACGGCCGATTGGCTAATGCCGAGTTTCGAAGCAGCCGCCGTAAAACCGCGCAATTCCGCTACCAACGCAAAGATTTCCAGTTGGGTGAAGGTCATGTCATTCTCTCGTCACATCATGAGTATTTACTCATTTCTCCATGAATCGGCATTAGTATTAATATATCGAGCATTGACATCAACAACAAGCGCCTTGCAGAGCGTTAGACCCTTACTATGAGCACGCCCTCTTCCACGCCGTCTGTGCAGCTGGCAACGACAAGTCAATCCATCGCGACAACAGTTTCGCCACTGGTGTACATCAAGCTGATCTTCGTGACCCTGTTCTGGGGCGGCACGTTCATCGCCGGCCGTATCCTGGCACAAACAATGCCGCTGATGACAGCCGCAACCGGCCGCTTCACGGTAGCAGTGGCATTGCTGTTGCTCCTGGCGTGGAAGAAGGAAGGTGGGCTGCCTCGATTGAACCGCCAGCAGCTTACAGGAACCGCCGCACTCGGTCTCACTGGCATCTTTCTGTACAACGTGTGCTTCTTTGCTGCGCTGGCACGCATGCCGGCAGGGCGCACCGCGCTGTTCGTCGCGCTCAATCCTATCGTTACCGCGCTAGCGTCAGCCGTTCTGTTTCGTGAACGCCTGGGCGCGGTGAAATGGCTGGGCATCGGCATCGCCCTGTCAGGTGCCACGGTTATCATCACGCGCGGCGATCTGATTACCCTGCTGCATGACATCAGCCAGTCAATCGGCGCAGGTGAGGCACTAATGTTCTGCGCGGTCACTAGCTGGGCAGCTTACACCCTCATTGGACGCGTCATGCTAAAGGGATTGACACCGATTGCGGCCACGACTTATGCCGCGATGTGGGGACTGGGTTTTCTTGGGATAGGCGCGGCGTTCGAGTTTTCAACGATCCACTGGTCCCAGTTCGACTGGCAGGTATGGGCCGCCGTCTTTTATCTCGGCGCGTTCGGCACTGTGGCTGGATTCGTATGGTATTACGAAGGCGTCAAAGCCATTGGACCGTCGCGCACTGCCGTCTTCAATAATCTGGTACCGGCGTTCGGCATCGTGCTGGCGGCAATACTGCTCGGCGAACCGATTCTGGTCTCAATGGTGATAGGCGGTGTGCTAGCAGCGATCGGGGTAACGTTGACGAATCGGTAAACCATTTTCCAAGAACATAGAATTCAGCGATAAGGTTTTCTATGTCCTTGAGGACTTGTGGACACCGCCTCACATTGGCTGACAGAGTCCTATCCCGTGAAGCGCCGCCGCAAATTCGGGCAGCTGCTCTGCCCTAGAGCGGTTTGATTGTGCGTGAAAGGGAAGTCAGGTCGGGCCGAGAAGCGCAACCATACGTGAGCTACGGTGAGCATCGCAGGCCCGAGATGGCCC
>CBHCMF010000048.1:0-23774 GCA_965974465.1 uncultured Noviherbaspirillum sp. | reverse complement strand
GCGCCGCGCCCCCGTCGGTGCGCGCGGGGGCGCCGCGCCGGCCCGAGATGGCCCCCTTTCACGCACAGGCAAATCGCTCTATAAGCTCTGAGTGCCAGCGTCAGCACATGCTTAACGTACGATTTTCCGTTTTCTGCGGCGCCTCTATGGAGCCCTTCAACTATCGCTGGTCCGATGCGGTGCGATGATCCTGCACTGCGACATGACTGCCCCAGCGCCATTGCTCGGGCCGGGAAACCAGCTTTGCACGCGCCAGATTGGGTACCACATAACGCGACAGCTCAAGCAAATGCGCTTCCTTGGGCCTCAGAATCGCCTTGTAACTAACGTCCCTGGATTAGATGCACGGCCTTGAGCATGACGCCAGCTAAAGCGCTACGGATAGAGGCCATTGAGTTGACACATCCCGGCCGACAGGTTGCCGTCAACCGTCTCCACCAGCAAATGATAATGACTCGCCATTTAACAAAACGCATGCACCACCCAATTGAAGCGGCCTCATATCAAACTTAACACTGCCATCCATTCTTGACGATCATCGTCATCCCGATAGATGTCTTCACGCCTATCACCGCGCGAGGTGCCGTAATACACAGCGCCTGCAAACTCTAATCTTAACGGTCTGGCTATTTGGGAAGGACAACACTTGTTGGGCGGAATGTGCAAACGTTAGAACTGCCCCATTTTCTCGATTCTAATTCTTGATGAGCACAAATTGACACCCTCTTTTGGTTTCTTGGGGGAGTCCATATAGGTAATGTTAAGCATCTTGGGATCGGCTGCGCCAACGGTTTGCAACATAGATGAAAAAGAGGAATAGCAACCGAAGGATGAGGCCGATTGAAAATGAAACGTTAGAAAAGAAAAATAGCCCGCCAGTTAAACCACGGCTATCAGCGTTCATCGGGTCTTGGCTTACTTCCACGTTGTACATAGTCCAGATGCCAACCCACGCAATCGAATAAAGCAGTACGCAAGCAACAAGCCATTTGCCACGAGGAATCAGTAGAGGGAGGAGAAACTGGAGTCCGAATATAAATAATAGGATTTCCATCTGAGCGTCTGAATAAAATAGTCAGGAAAGAAAAATTGAGCACATATGACCGCTGTAGCTAGAAGGTTAATAGAACTCGAACCAAGGTCTGTGCTTTAATTCGCCGGGTGGTCATCGGTTTGAGTGCCTAAGACATTAAATGCACGGGAGGGTGGACACCGCAAAGCCACGTCCTGCATGGCTTTTGGCGTTTTTCCCGATTTAACAGGAAACATAAAAATCCGTGAAAGGCGAACATCTGCGCCTGGCTCGTGAATTCAGCCCAGTGTAGATGCAAATTTTCCTTGGAGAAACAAATTCGAGGCACTTTATCATATGAATAGCAGCGCCCCGAACGAAATAGGAATGACCTGGGAAGGGCCGACTGTTCTGGAGCGAACTGCGGCATTTGGATCTGACACATCTTGTCCGATCAAATCCCAATTTACATACTTAAAATAAGAACGACTTTACCAAGTTCAGGTCACCAATCTTGCGCAAGGGGATAACAAAACTCTCGCGCTTCTCCTTCGGAGTATTTTCATAAAACACCAAAGTGACGCGTGTGGTGACAATGGGCTGCTCGCGTTTTGATTCGTCGAAGTTGTAGCCGCTCTCACTGAAGTTGCCCCAGTAGTTGACGAAGATATGATACGCACCGTGCTTTGGCGCGATCGTCGTAAACATTTCTGGGCCAGGGCCGTCGACGCTGTCGAGGTCGAGCCCACCGCCGCCATCCATGACCGGCTTCGCCCAGAATGCATGTTGTCCGTCAGGTGCTACGACATGCAGGTCAATCTCCGCTTCGGGCGCATCCCAGGAGCAAATGATGCGCAATTGCGGTGAGAGCTGGTTGGGGTTGGTCTCATAGAACTGCACGCGCTTCGCACTTTTTCCATCGGCTTTGATTTCAATGCTGTTGGAGCCGCTGCCGAATGCGTAGTAGCGTTCATAGCGGCCATCCTCGCCCGTATTGAGTACCATGGGATTGCCATTGGCCACCAGGGTCGCCTTGCGGTTTTTACCGGCGGCGCGAATGTGGCCCATGATCAGGGTGCGGTTTCTTTGCGCACCGCGGTCAATCGGTGGCGTCGGATAGGCAACCCGCGTTTCATGCGATTTGTCGGTCAGGCCACCATAATTCCATCCGCCGCGTGGACTGTCGACGGTCACGGTCTGCTCCGTGGCCCAGGTAGTAGTGCTCAGAGCAAGCACGCACAAGGCAAGCGCATGCATTTTCATGGATAAGTGAAAGATTTAATTAAGGTGAGTTCACCGGGTTTGCGCATGGGAACTTGTATGATCTCGCGCTTCTCTGAGGGGGTGCCTTCTTGCGTCACAATGGCGACTTGCGCGATGCTGACCTGCTGTTGGTCAGGGCCGCTGCCGTAGTAATTGACGAAGACGTGATACACACCCTTTAACGGTGAAGGGCTCGCGTAGATCTCAGGGCCGTATCCGGTCGTGACGTCGATATCAAGCGCACCACCGTTAGTCGCGGTTCGTTTGCCGTAGAACACGTGCTCACCGTCCGGTGATACAACATGCAGATCGAAGTCGGTGCCGTCGCTGTCCCATGACAACACGATCCGCAGTCGTGCCTGCGGTTTGGCGGCATAGGCATCATAGAACTGGACGCGCTTCTTTTCCTTGTTGCCAGGCGCGCGCACTTCGATGCTGTTCGATCCAGAACCGAATGCATAGGGGCGCTCGAAGCTGCCATTCTCGTCCGTTGAGAGCGGCATGGCGACGCCGTTCACCACCAGTTTGGCGGGGCCGCTCTTGGGTGCTTTGGCGATATGCCCTTTGATTAGTGCCTGCTGACTATGGCCAGCGGCATTAACGGATGAAGCCGGATAGTGCACCTCTTGTTGAAAACCCGCCGCTTCGCCGGCGCTGTAGCGCCAACCACCGCGTGGCGTGTCAAGAGTGACTTGTGCGGCAGCGGTGCCTGCCACGGCGACCAATGCTGCGCTCATGCATACAAGAGGACGTACCGGATTTGAATACTTGAACATGATTCAACCTTCTATTAACTGGCGTGCCAGCCGTTCGATATAGTCTTCATTGGCGCCATTGGGATGAAAGCGGAACACCAGATGGAGGTATTCATGCGCCAGCGTAATGCGCTCGTCGAGACTGCGCCAACCGCGCACATAGATTCGCAGACGTTGCTGGTCGGAATATGGATGGCCTTCCGATAATGTGCAGATCTTGGGTGGTGCCTGGAGCGGCTCGAATCCCGGCTCGCGGCGTAGGCGCTTTTTCCAGGCATCGGTGGCATTGGCCAACCAGCTTTCCGCATCGGATAAGCGCTTGCAGTCCTCGCGCCCGGACAGGGGGGTGAGGACTGCCTTTGGATAGGCTTTCAACAGGATCTGCTCGAAGTCCCCCCCTTCTTTGGCGAAGGCAAGCGCGTCATTCCAGCCCAGGCGATTCACGCCCGATTTATCGCGATGGTACTGCACCGGGACGCCGCTTAAGATGATGTCATCGGTAAACCAGGCAGCGGCCAACGCCTCAGCGGATGGGGGATTGGCGCTCACGCGCTGCGTTCTAGTGGTGTCGGCGATTTGCCAGCAGCCGCCCTCGAAGCGGGCGTTCTGTAGCAGGTAGCTGCGTGCCGCAATGGCCAGAGCCCGCGCAGCCTGGGGTTGTTCGGTGCTGCCTTCACGGGCGATCACGCGTGCCACATAGTCATTAAGAGGGAAACGTCCTCGAATGAAGGGCACGCCGTTCGCATCCTGCGTCAACGAAAGGTCACCGCGTGCGGTGATACTGAGCCAATTGCCATTTGTGAATTCGAGCCGGTAGCGGCCTTTTAAGCTGCCCGCTTTGACTTGTACTTTTTCGTTTGCCTGCCATACGGCGCGTAGCGGATAGCGCTGGAAGAAATGGACGTCCACGCAGCTCACATCGCCTGCGGCGCGCGTTGCCTCGTGCCAGCGTGGTGGCGGCAGTGCTGCGACCAGCTTTGGTGCCCACGTTGCCAAGGCGCTTCGGCTCGATCCACGGGCGCCAAACCAGAATGGCGTGCCATCGGCGAGCCAACCGGCGGCACCGCCAAAAGCGCTGCCGTCGGCAAGATGCCAGGAGTAGGTCTTGTACCGTATGCCACTACCGAGCACGCGCCACACATCACGTCCATACCCCTTGATGCCGACATCCAGCAAGGCTGCCCGCGCTTGTGCGCGTACCTGAGGTGGCATTGCCTCCAACACCGCGAGGAGTTCGCTGACGGTGACTTCGGTTTCCGGCTGCATGCGCTTGATGTCGAGCAGCCATGGTGGCGCAGCATGCGAGCGCCAATGCGTTTGCCATTTGCCTGGCGTAATGCCCAGGCGTGCCGGTGAAAAATACGGCGCACAAGAACGCGCGAGCGCTTGGTTGCGCTCGACGCTGTCTCCAGGCTCGCAACAATAACGTTCCTCTTCCGGCTGCGGGCGCTTTTGCCGACAGGTATACGCAGGTTCTTCGGCGCGTATTTCGGTCAGATAGGAAAACGCAAACAGTTTCCACAAGCTGCCAAGCGGCACCTTAGCAGCCGCATCACCGCCGTGCGTTTTATCCAATGCGGTGCTGCTTGTCAGAGTTCGCATTTCGACCTGGCCGTCACGCAGCCAGGCCACGGTCGCAGTATCTGCGGCCGTGGCCTGGGCGCAGCAGCTCAGTGCCGCCATCAACACCGCCCATACGGCCAGATTCTTAGCGAATCTCGATACGTGCACGCGGCTTCTCCTCGAACGCTTTTTGCTCCGGTTGGTACATGCGGTAGTAGCGTGCGGGTGGCAATGCGAACTTGCCGGTCTGACCAGGACGTATCAGATGCCTGATCACGGTCTCGTCGTCGAGCGTATCGACCGGGACGGCGTAGCCGCGCGGTGTCTGCTCATAGCGGGCGCGTTCCAGGGCTTCAGGCGCGTCCTTGCCAGGGAAGCGCACAGCAATCCCCCAGGTGGTGCGGTCGGCGGCCATACCGGGCGGCAGCGGGACTTCGACAATACCGAAGCGCAGTGCCGAACCGGAAGTCCGTTTCAAGACCACTTCGTCCAGATAGACCTCGTCGGTCTTTAGCACAGCGTCCGTGGCTAAGAGTTGCAACGTGTAGGTTGTGGTGGTGGATTTTGCCGAAGCGTCGCTGCGTACCAACCGATAGATTCGGCGTTCCAGCTTCACTGGCAGGTTCGATTTTTCCGGCTCGCGGCTGTCGAATTGCGCAATCGCGGTCAATCCGGCGACGGGTGCCGCAGCCAGCTTGATCGCGGTAGGTACTGTGCCAGCGGACCAGCGATATACGCGTTGCCCGGTCGCGGTTTCGACGGACTGCCATGGCCCGTTGAGATCGATACGCGCGATGGCGCTGCGCAGGACGTTGTCCTTGGCCCCGGAACGGCCGCCGCCTAGTGCGCGGTAGGTCCAGAGCAGTGTCAGGGAGCGGTCGATGGTCGCTCCTTCGGCACGTACTTTTTCAAGAACGCCAGCCGCGTCTTGCGCAGGAAGCTTGCCGGCCATTAACAACAGCGCCTCGCCCATCGGCAGACCTGCGCGTTGCACCCGCTGTGCAGCGGCGTCCAACGTCGTGCTCAATTCAGCAGGCACCGTACCTTGCGTCTGCTGCACCACATAAGCAGCCAATAGGCGGCTCATGGCGTTCTGCACGTCATTGTCGTCCTCTGTCAGTACCATACTGGACAGCGGCGAATAACGTTTGGCTTGTGCTGCAGGAAGCGCCGTGCGCGCGACCTCCTCAGCCAGCGCTTCTGCCAGCGAGCGTACCGGCAGTCCCATGTCCTGCATCCAGTACAGGATCAGTGCACGATGCCAGAGCGAGCGTTGCGCGCCGCGTTCCCGGTAGACCGCGAGCAAGCGGTCAAAATGGCCGGACGGCAGTGTCATCTTGAGTGCGCGGCTGGCATGCCAATCGGCGTAATAAGCATAAGCCGTAAGCAACGCATCGGCATTGCGGTCGGGCAGGCTCCACCAGCCGAAGGTTGCTTCGGGGCCGGCCATGTGCGCGAGGCGGAAGCGATGGCTGTGCAAACGCTGTGTCAATTGCGCCGCCAGTTGTTCTTCCGTCGGCAGCACGGATTGCAGCGCCAGGCTGTACGGAATCAGACGGCTGGAGGTCTGCTCGACACAGCCGTAGGGATAGTCGATCAGATCATCCATCAAGCGGCGGAACTGCGCGCTGGCACCATCGGCAAATTGCAGCCGCACGTTGGTCGCGTCAGCCGGTAGTTTGAGCGGTGTCTCCTGGCTAGTCACCGGCAGGCTGACCGAGCGCTGGCTTTGCCAGTGCAGCGGTACGACCTTCAGCGGTACGGTGAGTGCATCGACCGATTTGCCATCGACAGCCAAGGCGAGATCAATGCGCGTATCTGCCCCTTTGGCGTCAATCGGCAACGAAACGAAATTCGCCCCCGGCTTGACCCTGATGGTTTCTCGCCGCTTTAAACCGGCACCGGAGGCGGTCAGTTCCACACTCGCTTCCTTGTTGCCTTGGTTGAAGATAGCAACACTAGCATTGGGAGTGTCTTGCGAGCGCATCCAGTCCGGGCTGGTCCATTTCACATAGAAGTCTTTGTCAGAACGCACATGGGCCACGCTCTGTCCAACGGTGCCGGACGGCGATGCTGCGCGTACTGTGACGCGCCAGCGCGTCAACGCATCGGGCATGATGAACGAGACTTTTGCATGACCGTTGGCATCCACCGCAATCGTCGGTTGCCAGAATGCGGTGTCCTTGTCTTCACGTCGCGGCCGCTCCAACAACTTGATGGCACGCTCGTGCGTCTGGCTGCGTCTCGGCATGGTGGCCTCTGTCGGCGGCTTGGCCAAGTCGTAGCCAATGAAATTCAGGCTGGCGGACGTGCGTACATTATTGCGACGCGGGTGATAGAAGAAATCGAACACGTCCGGCGCAATCTCGGGCTGCAGGACATAAATCATCTCGTCCACCACGCCAACGGTCAGTTGGGCCCCTGCCGCAGGCTTGCCATCGATAGCGGCTGCCAGATCGAGCGTCACCTTCTCGCCAGGCGCATAGACCTGTTTGTCGGGTGTGACGGTGACCTTGACGCGCGGCTGCTCGACTTTCAAGCCAAGGTTCTGGAACACATAATCCCCACCTTTCACATACACCACGGAGAAGGTGATATTGGGGCCGTAGTCTTCCTGCACGGGGATTTCCGCACGCCATTGGGTCGGTGAAATACGTTGAGCGCGCACCCAGTCGTCCGCCCCTGCCATCAATGCGGACTTTTCAACTTGGTCGCGTTCAAGCGTGAATAAGGCCTGATCCACCTCCTGCGGGAAGGTGATGAGTGCGCTCGCGGTATCACCGGGCTGGTAGCTGTTTTTGTCGAACACCATTTCGATGGATCCCTGCGGCGCACCGACGCCGGCACCACTCACATAGTGCGAGGTCGCGCCAACCAGATTGCCGGCGGCATCGCGCAGCGATACGGTGTAGGTACCTGGCTGCGCAAAGCGCAATGAGAAGCGATCGCCGCTTGGCAGGCTGCCTTTTTCCTTGGTCTGATTTTCCAGGCGCACCCACTCCCAGTTGGTCGGGACAGAAGCTGTATTACCATTGCTGACGGTGGCAATAGGCTGCAGCACAAAGTCCACCTTGTCGCCGGCACTGGAGAAAGCGCGCGCGCTCTTGAGGGAATACGTGCTGGCGCTGCGTTCCACCAAAATTTCCTTGCTGACGCGCACGCGATAAGCCGCACCATCAGTGGCAAGCACACTAAGCACATAGCGGCTCGGCTCCTTAGCAGCCGGCAACACGAAGTTCGCCATGCCCTTGCTGTCTGTCGTCAACGTAGCTGTACTGAGTTGCAGCGGAAACTGACCGGCATAACCGAGATCGCCTTCGATCATGGTGAGGCGCTGCGCGCGCACCGACAATTCAGTCTTGGCATTGGCCACTGGCTTGCCGTCCGGATAAACCAGTTGCAAACGCCCTGTTACTTGTTCATTGGTTTTGAAGTCCTGCTTCTCGGGCAGGATGTTGATGTCGAAATGCGGCTTCTGATACTCGGCGACACGGAAGGCTGCGCCGTAAGTATCCCCCTTATAGTCAAAGCGCAGTTCGTAACCGCCGGCCACAGCGTTGTCCGGTAATGGGAAACTGGTGTCGCCGCCAGTTTGTGGCGACATGCGCAGCGTCTGCCCCGCCACCGGAAAACCGTTCGCATCGAAGACCTGCAGCTTGAGATCGCCCTCTTCGATCGGCGTCGACTGTCGCGCGGACTGGAAATGACGTCCGAGAAATTTAACGAAGACCGTCTCGCCCGGACGATACAACGGCCGGTCGGTGACTGCGTATAGCTTGGTGTTGTAGATTTCGCTGTCGTAGTAATAGTTTTCCGCAACGAAAACGCCGCCCTGCGCATCTTCGCCATAGACATACGTTTTTTCCGGGGCATTACGCTGGAAGGTAACGATGCCACGCGTATCGGTATTCGCACTGGCGAGTACACCGAGGCCATCGCTCCACACGGTTGCCGCATTGTCGACCGGCTTGCTGGTGCGGCGGTCGGCCACCCATACCAGCATCTGCTGGGACGATACCTTGGTGACTGCGATCGAATCTGATACGAACACCAGTGTCACCGCACGATGGTCGCCGACCATCGCCTCCACCAAATACAACCCTGGTGCGCGCTTGCCGATGGGGATCATCACATTACCTTGCGACGGCAAGACGAACTCGCTGCTGCTGCCATCCAGCTTGACGCCTGCCGGTGGCTGAATCGACTTGGCCGCATGCACGGGATAGCGGAAGCTATCGACCAAGGTGTGCGCTTTCAAGGGTTTGTATTGCGGGTTCAGACTTTGCGGCGTTGGTGCTTTCGACAAAGGATGGGCACGCACTTCCGGTGCCTGCGCCGTAACCGCCTTGCGCGCATCCGCGGAGAACAGACTGCGCCAAATCCTGCGCGACTCGGCCCACCAGTTGTCCCAAGTCCGTGCCAAGGCATTGGCTAAGCCGGGGCCAGCATACTTTGGATCGACATTGATCCGGTGCAGGTTCTTTTGCGCCTTCAGGAATTCGAGCGGTTTCTGCACGCGATACACATAAACATCGACACCACCATACTCGGTCACAGGTTCAAGCTCTTGCGCTTCAAAGCGCACCATGGCGGTATCGTCGGAACCGTACGATGCATCGCTCAACAGGAAGAAAGGCGTGCCGTGCGTACCATCCTCTTGACCGAACGCGGCAAAAGGCAGGACCAGCAAGCCCAACAGTACGGTAGCAATGAGGCGAAAAAGAGTCGTTTTCATCAGGCAGAGAGAAAAGAAAGGCGATAAACGCCGGCAAAATTGGGGTTTTCCTGTGTCGGGTGCCAACGGGTATCCCGCCACCTCAGCAGATTGGGCAGCGACACCGCACGCAAACCGTTGTCCTCGCGCGATTCGGAACCGGTGTGGTAGGCGATGAACGATCCCATCCACACCATCAGATGCTGCTCATCGCCCTGGTCGTAAAACAACAAGTCACCGGCTGCAGCGAGATTGCAATCCTTGCCGATGAAGCGGGTGTTTTCCTGGATCAGTTCCAGCGCGCCCGCATACGCGGACACCGAACCGTCCGCACGACGCCAGCGATGCCGCAGCGGCTGCTGGGCCGCACTCAATGCCACTTCGGGCGGTATCGGCTGGCCGGCCAGGCCGTTAGCACGCTTCCATTTTTCATCATGCTCGCGCAAGGCCTCGGCGACCGCAAAGCGCACTAGCCCGGCGCAATCGCGTTGCTGCCAGCGTGGCGTTGGTCCAGCTGTCAGCTGGGCTGACACGATGCGCACCATCCAGGCGCGAAATACGCGCGACTGCGCCGGCGTCAGTGGCGGTGGTGCGCCCGGATCAGCAGCGAAGGCCCAGGGCGCCGCGCAAGCCGTCATGACATACGACAAAAAGTCGCGGCGTCTCATCGGCCTTCACCTGGCGTGCGCCATTGAACATGCTGCCATGGTTTCGGTGCTTTGACGGGAACGCGTAACAATGCCGGCAAATCAAGCCGGTACGGTGGATAAGCCGCCAATGCCTTCATGCGCGCAGGAAGATGGGTCTGTGCTGCTGCCAGCAGATTAGCGTCAGCCGGGTCCGATAGCGCAGCCAGTATTTCCTTCTGGCTCATGGCGGCAAGTCGGCTCGGCGTAAATAACATGAAGGTGGTGTTGGAAGCCGGCATTTGGTCGGCCACGCTCGGATGCGTACGATCCAAGGTGTCGATCACCAAATCAACCAACGCCCCATCCGGAGAGAACACCACGTACTGTCCATATGCCGCGACCGTTGGTGCGGACTGTCCAGGTTTGCCGTCTTTTTTGTCAACGTTAACCTTGCGCCAAATGGTGACATCATGTTTGCCGGCACGTGCCGTGCTGCTGTTCTTTTTCTTGCCACCTGCTGCCTTGCCCTCTTCGCTGGGAGTCGCCGCAATGGCCCAACTTGCCAGATGTTGCAAGACGGCGTTGCGACTGGATGCATCAAGACCATCAGCCAACCGTGTAATGAACACCGGTGAATACAAGCTGGATTCGCCATACCAACAGGCCAGTGCCGGACCGTTGAAGAGCGCGAGCGTGTCCAACTCCGGCAACGCTGCATTGTGCGGAACCTCACTCAAGACCGTCTGCACCGCTTTCCAGTCAACCGGCAGCACCGTACAGGCGCTGGGGTTGGCAGGCGCAGCACGCCACAATGCCGCATTGTCCATTTCCTTGGCAAGCGAACCATGCGGATCAAGCCACACCGAGGTTGACCATGTCTGCGCAAAATCGAAACGCAAGCCCTTGAAACCCGACATGAATGCACCGTACCCCAGTGCCAAGGTTGGTGCACCAATCGCCAGCGTGTGCTGTGGTTTCGTTGCCATTGAAATGTCATCGAGTACAAATTTTTTGGCAAGCGCACCGTCATTGTCCAACCACTCAGCAATTGCATTCCGAGCTGCCGACAGCATGTCGTCATCCTTATCAAACAACAAGCCCGGGTCGGACAGGACCACGATGCGCTCTCCTTGGGTGATCAGCAGCAAGGTGCGGCGAGGATTCAGTGCCAGCGCATAAGCATGTGCCTTACCGTTTGCGGTAGAAATTTCCCCGGCCTTCGTGAGCTGGCTATCTTTCATGGCGACGGTGGCCGCCTCCTGGATGACCTTGGACAACGCATTGCGACGCATGACAATCGCGAAATGACGCAACGCCCCCTTGCCATCACGCCACAAGGCGACTTCAGCCGATTCATCAAGCGCACTCGCCAGGAGCTTATCGGTCCAGCCAAGCTGATGTTCATAGGCGATACGCTTGATGGCGCCATTCAGGCCCAGGCGATCTTCGTTTTGTTCGTAATAGAACACCAAGTCTTCCGTCAGAACATCCTTGGCGATCGGCGCTTGCAACAGATCGCGCGGGAGCCGAGACAGACTGTCGGTGCGGATTACCGCGTCCGGGCGCCCCAGATCCACCATCAACCGGGTGCCGGGATAGTGGTAATCCTTCCAGAAGGAGAGGCGGTAGGCGACCGCGCCGGCGATCGCAGTAACCACCACCAGTCCGACAACGATTACAGAACGGCGCATACTGGTTTCTCCGGATGTGAAATGTTCAGGGATAGATTCATAAACTGAATGAGATGAAAGAGTAGGCTGTCATGCCGACACCAATGTGAACATGCGTTGACATTGATGTGAAAAGTAAATGAAGTCATTCATGTTGGCCAAGCACCGGCAATATCAAGCTGACCGTCTCGCCGCCTTGAGGACGGTGAACACATCCCCTTCAGGGGTCAGCGCATAGGTCAACGTATCCGCAATGGTGGGTTCATCTTCAATGAGCAAGATCACCGAAGCCACGGTTGCCGCCTGTTAAAGCTTTTCCAGCTGCTGTTTCACATAACCGGAAGCAGCCGAGTTTGGCGCCAGGGCAAGATAGGTTTGATACGCCTTCCTCGCCTTGTCACTGTCACCAGAACGCATTTGCGCATCGCCAAGGTTGAGATAAGCAATGGCACGCGAAGGGTCCATCTTGACGGCGTTCTCAAACCAGCGGGCGGCCTCTCTGTACTTCTCTTGTTTGTAGTACACAAAGCCAAGGTTATTCGCAGCCAGCGCAAAATCCGGACGCAGCTTGAGCGCTTCGGTGAACTGCGCTTCGGCAGCGGCATACTGCTTTTCCTTATAGAGTTGCAAGCCGCGGTCGTTAGCACGTTGCGCCAGCTGGCGCATGGAAGTCGGCGCGGCGCTTGGCGTAGTGATTTTCTGCTCACCGCCCTGTAAGTCCTTCACCGTCACGGCAACACCGTCTGCGGGGGCTTTCTCCGGTGTAGACTGTACCGCTGGACGTGACGCATCTAGCTTGGTATTCAGCGCGATGGCTTCGCTGGAGAGCTGCGCAGTTTGCGGGCTAAGGAATTCCGTTTCAGCCGGCAATTCAAACACGAAGTCTCCGCCTTCGGAGCCCGGCAAGCTGCCAAACGCCGGGGTCTGCTGCGATACGTTAGAGACCGCAGGCGCGACATACGCGGCTAACTCGGTAGCGGTAATCAAACTATCCCCGTTGAGATCCGCCTTGCCTGCCAAGCCCTGCAACAATGTCCAGGTAAACACCGAATGCCCATTGGGTCCGCCATCGGCAACCAGCTGGTCCGTACCGCCCGCTGTCAGCATCTGCCGGCCGATGCGCTTGGCATTCTCACGTAGAAAATTGTTCGAGCCGCCACCGCGTGTGAGGCCAAGGCCGCTGTAGCAGGCGTCCATCACGAACAGTACATGCTTTGCGGTCAGACTTTCCGCGATGTTCTGAATTTCCGTCATCGGAATCGCATCGGTGGCAAACTGGTTCGGATCCGAATCGGCAGGCACGATATAACCGAGATCCCGTCCTGAACTGAGCTTGCGCGTTGCACCATGACCGGCAAAGAAGACAAAAATGCGATCATTCTTCTGGATGCCGCCGTGCGCCAGCCGGTCGTGGAAAGCGCCAAGGATACCGGCCCGGGTTGCCTCGCCATTCTTCAGCGTCACGATCCGCTCTGGCGCGAAGTGGAATTTATCGATCAGGGTTTGGCGCACACCTTGCGCATCGCGCACCGCATGCTGCAGCTTGGGCCATTTGGCATAGTCATCGATACCGATCACGATCGCCCAGGAGTTGGCGTAACCGGTGCTGACGGTGACTTTCTCAACCGGCACGGTGCTGCCCTTGGTCGTTTTAAAACCCGTACCATCCCATCCGGCAAATTGATATCCTTCCGCCATCAATCGATCAAGGATCGTGGGTAGCGCTTTAACCGTGCGTTCGTGAATGTCATGGAACAAGATGATGCCGCGCCCCTCCTTATCCACTGTGCGCAACACGCGATCAGCAATCGAGCTGGGTACCGGATCGGCCCAATCGAGCGAATCGATGTTCCACATCACCGATTTCAAATGGGCACCGGCCAGCGCTTCTAATCCTTCGCTATTGCGTGCGCCATAAGGGAAACGAAACAAGGGAGAACGATCCGCATCCACGGCTTTCAGCAGCGTATCGGTATTCAAGATCTCTGCCTTTAGCTTGTCGCCAGTTTGCTTCGACAGCTGTGCGTGCGTGAAACTGTGATTGGCGAGCACATAGCCCGCCGCTTTCAGCTTGCGGCTGACCTCAGCCCCAGGCCCGAGCTTGATCTTGCCGTTAGCATCCAGCTCACCGATATTGCGCCCGACGCTAAAGAAGATAGCGGGCACGTTGTATTGCTTCAAAATAGCTGCAATCTCTTCGGTGTAACGCCGGTGCGGGCCATCATCGAAGGTCAGCACGACCGTCTTCTGCGGCAGTGCGCTGCCGAAGATTTCATCGCCTTCTGCCTTACCGGTGTTGCCTTGCGCCGGTGCTTTCGGGGCGGGATACGGTAGAATAACGCCGTTGTCCTTGAGGATCTGCTCGCGACTGTAGAGCTTCTTCAGCCGGGCAAGATAGTCCTCCCAGCGCTCGCGTTTTAGTTCAATCGCACGCTGCTCAAAGCGCCCGAATACCTGGCGGATTTCTTTCTCGTAGTTGCGTTCGATTTCAGCCAGCGCTTCCAGATCTTCCGAGATGCGTTTGTGCACCTTGATGGCGGGAAGAGAAGTATCCTGCGCGACGGCCGCAAGCATTGCTTGTAACAGCTCGCGAAATGCGAGACGGTCGGCGTCGAACATATCCTGGTCCGACTCCACGTAGGTAAGCAGCGTATTCAATGCCTCAAAGCGTGTCGGATTGGCCGGCGCCATCAGTGCCTCAAGCGAGGATTCCAGCTTGGCGATGCGCGCCTGATTGTCATGAAAAAGCGCATGACCGACATGGTTAGCCTCCTCCCGCTCTTTGCTGGATAAGTTTTTTTCGTCGTCCAGCAGGACGATAATTTTGCGGTAGGACGCGAGAACTTCCCGGAAGTCCGCGTGAATAGGCGCAACGTCGATCCCTCGGGACGGCGCAGAGGCAGCCGGTGACGCAGAGGGTTCCGCCCCCTGTTTTTTACCAGAGAAAAACAGGAAACTGCCGCCCACGGCGGACAATGCTGCAATCGCCGCCGCAATAATGATCTGCTTAGTTTTTGCCATAAGGAATCGTCGCCAATGTCGCCCGGAATTATAAATTGTGCAAGCTTGTTCGGGGAGGAAACGAGCGCTGCTTTATTCGATTGCCTGGGCAAATAGTCGATTAATGTTTCCCATAAGCAACTCTTCTTTTCAGAGAATAGCATTACCTTTTTTTAAATTCGGTCATGATCGCCGACATAGCGGAATATCCATGGCTAACAACAAGATGCAGGGAGCAAGCGTGAAATTCAGGGGTCCATTTGGAGCAAGGCTGCAGCGGACGTTGGCAGCATGCACATTGATGAGTCTATGCGGCCTGTTGGCTATCACAGGGGCGCATGCACAATCCTCACCTGGTGAGACGGCACAGAAGCCGGCACTGCGTGAAATTCCTGCAGCCGAAAAAGCCTTTGCGCGTGGCATCGCTTTCCCGGCGTGGGTGGACCGCATTGAATCGATACCAGAGGCGACAAGCACGGATCCATACGTCCTTCGCCTGACAGACGTGCATTTCCATGTGGACAAAGAACCAACGATGTTTGCCCACCGTGCAATACAGGCCAACGATGCATCGGCGCTTGCCGGAATCGGCCAGCATGAGATCGTCTTTCAGCCGGAATACCAACGTGTGCAACTGCATCTGCTGCGCATCCGTCGCGGCACTCAGGTCATCGACAAGTTGTCCTCTGCGAACATCCGTTTTCTGCAGCGCGAACCCGAACTCGATTACGGCATCTATACCGGTTCGGTCAGTGCAACCATCGTGACGGATGATGTCCGCGTTGGCGACACCTTGGAAATTGCCTATTCCCTGATCGGACAGAATCCTGTCTTCGCCGGCAAATTCTTCAACGCCGCGGTATGGGACAGCCCCTATCCTGCACGCCGGCGCAGAATAACGCTCGATATGCCGGACAACAAGTCCATCCATTACCGCGTCATCGGTGCCGAACTCAAAGGCAATATCCAGCCAGTGGAACGCCGCACGGCGGGAAGGCGAATCGTCCGTTTTGAAGCGACTGATCTGCCCGCGACCGATACGGAACCCTATGTCCCCAATGATTTCCAGCAGCTGCGCTGGATTCAGTTTTCCGAATTTCAGACGTGGCGTGAGGTGACGCAGTGGGCATCGAATTTGTTTGACGCGCCCGTTTCCCCCGCTGCGCTCAAAGAGGCGCTAACCACCGCACGTAGCGCGCGCGACCAGCGAGAAGCTGTCTCCAAGGCACTTGAGTTTGTCCAGAATGAGATTCGCTATCTATCGATTGCACTCGGCGAAAACTCGCATCGACCATTTGCACCGGACCAAGTACTGGTCCGCCGATATGGCGATTGCAAAGACAAGTCGTTGTTGTTGGTATCGATGCTGCGGCAGCTTGGCATCGAAGCGGCACCCGTGCTGGTATCCACCTACTACCGAAAAGGTCTGGACAAGATGTTGCCGAGCCCCTTGGTATTTGACCATGCGATCGTACGGGTAGTCGTGCAAGGGAAAACCTATTTCCTCGATCCGACACGTCTGGGCCAGTACGGCGATCTTGATCGCATGGGGCAGACGCACGGTAGCGTACAGGCCTTGGTGATCGCGGCCAACAGCGACAACCTCACGCGCATCTCACAGGGCGACAACGACGATCTCATTACCAATACCCGAACCGAACGTGTGCTCGTTAAACGGCTGGATGAGCCAGTGCACATGACCGTGCAGCTCCAATATGCCGGAACCGACGCGGAATCCGCTCGCCGCAGCATTGCGCTCTATAGCACCCAGCAACTGCGTAAGGCGTATGAGGAAAACCTTGGCCGGCGTTATCCTGGCGCAGAGCTGATATCGCCCCCCACTGTGACCGACAATCGCAAAGAGAACCGGCTCACCATCGACCTGCAATATCGCGTGCCCAATTTTTTTGAACCGGGTAAGAGCCATTGGATCATCCGCTATCAGCCCTCTAACCTGCGGGAGCTTTTTTATATCCCCGGCAACGCGAAAAGAAACTATCCATTACTCGTACCGACCTTCCCCTCGGTCAACAGGTATGAGTTCGAGTTGACCTTGCCGGAAGACTTCGACGCGAATTACAGGCCGGAAGATAAAACGCTGAACAGCGCTGCCTTCTCCTTGAGTGAATCGCTGTCATTCTCGGGTCGAGTCGCCAGAGCGAAGCTGGAATTGAAGGTATTGGCTGAGCGCGTTGAGCCGAAGGATGTTATCGACTTTCTAGCCGATTCGCGCAAAGCCGGGGAAATGTTGCAGGGAACGCTCTACATCAAACACAGCGACCAGAAAACACCTGCAGCCAATGTGCAGCCCCCGCTGCCGTTGAAACAGGCCGTGAGGGAACGTCTGGAGCGTTCGATACAGGCAACAAGCAAGGTGATCGCGGATGCCAAACTAACCGGACGGGATGCCAGCACCGCGCTGTGCGAGCGCGCACTGGCTGCAGCCTATCTGGGGCGCAATGCCGAAGCAATCGCCGATGTGCAACACGCAAGCCGACAGCAATCGGCTTCGCCTGACATCCTACGCTGCCGTGGTGATGTTTATTTCGTCACCGGCGATTTCAAAAACAGCGAGACCGATTTCTCTCGCGCGATGGCCCTCGGCATGCGCGACGGCGACATCTACCTGCGCCGTGGCCTGTCAAACTATTATTTGGGCATGTCTCAAGCTGCTGCCGATGATTTTGCCCAAGCATCTGAGAAAGCGGCCGGCGCAACGGAAAAAACCAGGGCTGACATTTGGCATATGCTGGCGCAGCGCCAAGCCAATCCAACCGCCGCAGCAAGTACCTCGGCCAAAGCGGCACTAAAAGAAGAATGGCCGCATGCGGCATTAGGCTTGTTCTCGAATCAGCAAACGCCGGAAGCCATGCTGCGCATCGTTCATAAAGAAAGCGGTGAAGAGCTCGATGCATCACTTGCCGAAGCTTATTTCTATATCGGCCAGTACTACCTGATGTCGGATGAGAAGCTCAAGGCCAATGTGTTTTTCCGGCGTGCGACTGATAAGGGCGTGTTATATAGCCACTACCATCTGTCAGCACGCCATGAGCTTACGCGCCTGTCAAAGTGAGCGAGTGACCGGTTCATCGAAATAATTGTTTTAGGAGAATGTATGAAGTTGCTTCGCTATTGCCTCATCGTGCTGCTGATGGCAGCCGTTCCTTCCCTGTATGCCAAACCCAACGCGGAAGCGACACCGGCCCACTTGGCGGCGGTCAGGCAGATGTTCGAGGCAGCCTCTTTGCAGCAGTTCCTTACTGAAGGGATGAAGAAAGGCGTCGGTAACATGCTCGAGATCAGCCCCGCCCAGGCAGAAGCAGCCAGTCAGTTTTTCAAAGAGATCACCATGGATGAGGTGATAGATAAACTGACATCCTTCTACGCCAAATATATTTCACGCAATCATGCCTTAGAAATTGCGCGCTTTTATCAATCACCGACCGGCATAAAGTGCCAGCAAATAACACTCAATGCAATTCGAAACGGAACCAAGGTCCTGGACGGACTATCGACGTTGAACAAGAAAGAAATGCAAGCGCTCCACAACTTTGCACAAAGTCCAGCTGGTCGCGCATTCCTCAATACCCAGCCGCTCGCTTCTGAAGAAATCAAGCGCATTTTCTACGAGTGGGGAATGGAATCGCAGCGCAAAAGAATGCAGCAAGGTTTTGCACCGCTCCTCAATGAAATGGAAGCCACTTTAAAAGAAGCAAATGGTGAAGCAAAAACTACCATTTCATCGCCTTCCAATGCCAGTACCGGCGTGGCCTATCTCGACCAGGTTATTTCGATCGCCACCGAATCCATACGGCGTATCGGAGAGGTCAACAAGCAGTTTGAGGCCGAGATGAATGCCATTGGGCTGGAAACCCTTCTCGCACCGTCAAACTTAGTCGCGAAAGCAGGTATTGAAGAGGGCCGGCAGAAGGTTCAGAGGCTGGACGACAAGCTGGAGCAATATATCAAAACGGTCAGCAATATCCAGCAAGAAGCGCATCATCGCGTCAAAGCCTTCGATTTCCCGCCGCAAAGCAGAGAGCAGTTGCTGGCGCGGTTCGAGGCAGGCTTGACGCACTCCTATGACTGGTTTGTCCGATACAGTGAAAACCAACGCACGCTAATCGACCTGTTCCGACGGATGCTCTCGTTTTCTGAAAGCCGGCTGGGAAAAGTGAAATACGCTAACGATCAACTTGTATTCGACGAACAAGCAGACTTGGACATCTATCAAACCTTGTGGGCGCAACTCGTTGCCGAAACCAAGCGGGAAACTGAATTGCAGAAAGAGCGTACGGACATGTTCAAAGAGAGTCTGTAAAAGCTGCGAGCCGTAGAAAACACGCCTGTTCCCGCTACGCAGCGTTAGGTAAAAAAACAACAAAACCATTGATGCATGCGCGAATTGTTTGACGTGCCCATCCGCTTGTCGCAGAATCGCACCTCATCAATTTTGATCAACCCATTTTTATAGGAAAGGACCGACCATGCCACGTACGGCTATCAACAATTTGAACAATACATAGCCCGTTGCATGACTGCTCGGGGATGTAGGCCTCTGTTGCCACCTCCGAGCCGGTCGTTCCCCTGCATGAACCCCGGTGAGGAGACTCGCCGGGGTTTTTGCTTTTCTGAGCACGATATGCATCGCGCCATCGCAAACACCCCGGCATAACCGACTATGAAAAAGAAACGTTATGCCAATCAAACAAACACTGCACAAGGGCTTGGTCCCCGTGCATATTTTTACCGACGATATTCCGCATGATGCGCTCCAGCAGTTGCTGAACATTGCCAACTTGCCGATCGTCCACCCACATGTGGCGGCAATGCCTGATGTCCATGTCGGCATTGGCGCGACGGTAGGCAGCGTGATTCCTACCCGTTCAGCGATTATTCCCGCGGCCGTCGGCGTCGACATCGGCTGCGGCATGAACGCCGTGCGTACCACGCTGACGGCAAGTCAGTTGCCGGACAACCTGGCACGTCTACGCAGTGCAATCGAAGCCTCGATTCCGGTTGGGTTCGAACAGCATGAATGGGACAAGGTGCGTGGCTCTGCCCACGCACGTGTGGGCCGTCCGCTCAATGACCGACTGGACCGGATCGTTGGCAAACACAAAGGCATCATGAAGATGATGCACAAGTTTGCACAGACCTGGATTTGCCAGATCGGCACACTGGGCGGCGGCAATCACTTCATCGAAATCTGCCTCGATGAAGAACAACGCGTCTGGGTCATGCTGCATTCCGGCTCGCGCGGCATCGGCAACGTGATCGGGCGCTATTTCATTTCTGCAGCCAGGAAGGATATGGCGCGTCACAAAATCCATTTACCCGACAAGGATCTGTCGTACTTCAGCGAGGGATCCGATCTGTTCGACGACTATGTGGAAGCCGTCGAATGGGCACAGGATTACGCGCTCATCAATCGTCGCGAGATGATGCGCCGCGTACTGGATGTTCTAGCGCAGCAGCTGCCAGCCTTCAAGCTGGACGGAGAAGCAATCAATTGCCATCACAACTATGTCGCACATGAAACGCATGGCAATGAAAACTTGTTTATCACGCGCAAAGGGGCCATCTCAGCACGAGAAGGCGAACTGGGCATTATTCCCGGCAGCATGGGTGCCAAGAGTTATATCGTGCGCGGCAAAGGTAATCCGGACGCGTTCTGCTCCTGCTCGCATGGTGCTGGGCGGAAGATGAGCCGCACCGAAGCCAAGCGACGCTTCAGCCATTTCGATCTTGCGGAACAAACCGCTGGCATCGAATGCCGGAAGGATGGCGGCGTGGTCGATGAGATTCCTGCGGCGTACAAAGACATTGATCAAGTCATGGCGCACCAGACCGACTTGGTCGAGGTGGTACACACGCTGCGCCAGGTCATTTGTGTGAAAGGATAGAAAATGAAAATGACCCTGAAATTACCGAAACCGCGCAATCCCTTGGTTGCTCCAGCCAAAGTCAGAAAGGCGGGAGCCCATGGGGCGTATAACGCAACACGCCATGCACGGCGTGTTGAGAAGCACAAATTGGCCCTACTACTTTCGGGGAAGAAATCGGTGGAAGATTACGATGGGTGACGAGATGTTAACGTACAACGCTGGGACTGCAGCGCATTGGTTGTACGGCACTCAGTTGCACTTCGCCATCTATCCAGAAAGTGTGAACTGCCCCCTGTAAGGTCCCTTCCCTCCTCTTAAGGGGGAAGGGTGGGATGGGGGCAGAAGGTTGAAATCCCCTACAGTAATTCCGCCCACTACCTCCATCCTAGTCTCCCTTTGCAAAGGAGAAAGAACCTGATAGAGCGGTTTGATTGTGCGTGAAAGGGAGCTCAGGTCGGGCCGAGAAGCGCAACCGTACGTGAGCTACGGTGAGCATCGCAGGCCCGAGATGGCCCCCTTTCACGCACAGACAAATCGCTCTAGTGGACGAGCAATCGATGCGAGCCAGTAAGACCTTGGCCCTCACCATTGAGAGCCAAGGTATCGCTTCAGATACTTGCCCGCACAAACAACTTCACATTACGCGGCGCTCCTGGCCCGATCTGGTTGTTGTTATTCGCCGATTCATAGTAGACGCGGTCCGTGACATTACCGATATTCAGGCCTGCTTCCCAACGTCTTGTCTTATACCCGAACATGGCATCGACGCGCGTATATGACGGAAGTTTCACCGTGTTGTCGTCCGCCGCATAACGATCGCCAACGTAGAAAACGCCACCGCCAATAGTAAAGCCATGGCCAATTTCATAGCTAGACCACAAGCCCGCTGCATGCGCCGGAATATTGGCTAGGCGATTGCCGACCGCAAAATCATTCGACTGCACAATACGAGTCTGATTCACCGTGTAGTTACCAAAGACTTTCCAGCGAGGCTGCAAGTTGGCGGACAGGTCGACTTCCAAGCCCTTGCTTTTTTGCTCGCCGATCTGCAGCTTAATCTGCGAATCAGTCGGGTGCTTGGTGAGGGCATTACGTTGTGTGATCTGATACAGCGCGACCGTCGATTGCAAGCGTCCGCCGAGCCAATCGCTCTTGACGCCCACTTCCTGCAGTGATGACTCGAGCGGTTTGATCTGCGCCAAGTCCGAAGCGTACAAATCGTTGCCTACCGGCTGGAACGAACGGCTTAGATTGCCATAAATGGCATGGGCCGCATTGGGCTGGTAAACGAGACCCAAGCGAGGGCTCCATACTTTGTCAGTGCGTTCCTGAACCGTATTTTTGAGATGATCGTTCTGGGTCTGTTGGAAACGGTCGAAGCGCAATCCGGCCAATGCTTTCCAGTGCTGGTTGAGCGAGATTAAATCTTGCGCATAGAATGCGGCGGTACGTCCAGTGAAGTCGACGTCGAGCGTGGTCGGCAAGGCTGCGAAGTCCGGCGCTGCCATGACCTGTTGTGGGAACTGCAGGCTCACTGGGCTGGTGTTGGTTGCCTTGGTGAGACGGTCAGCCTTTTGGTAGCCCCATTCCACGCCGCCCAACAAGGTATGCTGTACCGTTCCTGCATCAAGTTTGTACACCGCCTCGGTCTGATTCAGATAGTTGGTCTGGTGCTGTGGGAAGTAGGTGATCTGACGGCGTACTTGCGTATTACCGGGGATAAGTCCCATCGTACGCGTATTAACGGCATCCAAAGAAAGCGTCGAATACTGGAAGTTGTTACGCACCGTCAGTCTATCGCTGACGGCATGCTCTACGTTGAAGCGTACGTTGTGGGCATCGGTAGTAGCGTAGTCATATTTTTCACCGTAAAAATTACTCACCGGCACATTGACAGGGAGACCGTCCACCGATGGAATTCCGCGATCCGGCGTACGCTTTTGGTGCAAAAATTCCGTTTGCAGCAGGAAGGACGTATCTTTACCAGCTGTCCAAGCGATTGAAGGTGCAAGCACGGAGCGCTCCGAATGCACTACATCGCGATAACTATCACTCGTCTCATACGCGCCCGTCAGACGGAAAGACGCCTCGGCACCGAGTGCGCCACCCAAATCCACATCCACTCGGCGCAAATCGTCGCTTCCGACGGTCAGCTCCGCGTCGCGCAACGCCTTGGCAACCGGCTTCTTGGTAACACGGTTGATCACCCCCCCAGCGGAACCACGTCCATACAGCGCAGCTGCAGGCCCCTTGAGCACCTCGACACGTTCCACATTACCCAAGTCACGGAAGTACAGATTGTCATCGCGCATGCCGTCCAACAAGGTATCGCGTGTAGCATCGAAACCACGAATATAGAACTGGTCGCGCCGCCCTTCCCCTTGAGCGACGGAGACACCGCTGACATTACGCAGCACGTCCTTCATTTCCAACGCTCCTTGCTCTTGGATCAACGCCTTGTCCACCGCTTGCACAGCCTGCGGTACATCACGCAAAGGCACATCGAGCTTGGTCGCAACGCTACCGCTGCCATGCACCGGATCGGTGCTGCTGGTAGCCTTGACCACGATCGGGGTAAGCTCCGTCTCAGTGGCATAGGCAACTTGGGAAAACAGCGCCGCGATCGACAATGCCAGAACGCGGGGCTGGAAAGGACGGTATTGCATAAGTACTTCTCTTTCTCTTTATATAAAAAACCAGCGTGCGTTCAATCCTGGTCTTCCGGCAAGGCAATATGCTGCAGATGCAGGTAACACAGGAAGCATGGCGCAGAGGAAAAAACAGCAGACTATGCCCTTGCACATAGGGCTCATGGGAATGGGAGCAGTCGCGTAATTACCACCGCAGAACGCGCTGATAAAACGCCCCAATTCGACGTATTGGCGCGACACGCTTTGACCGTTGGCCGCTTGCTATTCGCGCAAGCAAGCAGGCTAGTCCATGGCTGAGATTCCCTGGCTGGCGGCTTTCCGTAAAGGGAAAAAGCTGGCTGGCTAGATGAGGAATACGGATACAAAGAAACGTGCAGCTGGAAAAGCGATTATTTTCCTATTGGCAACCGTATCGGCGCGATCATATTACAAATGAGAATCATTTTCAACTACTAACATCATGCGCCAATAAGCGCCCTGCCGCTGTCGTTCGATGAAAAAAGATGGATTCCAGAGTAGTCAAATGCCCCGTTGCGTTCAAACCCTTGTGAAGGATTCAAAGCGCACAAATTGCTCTAGCCCGGATATTTCACCAGACCGGCCCTCAACTTGACTGGAAGGCGCATGTT
>CBHCMF010000047.1:0-24322 GCA_965974465.1 uncultured Noviherbaspirillum sp. | reverse complement strand
GAAAGAAGAGTGAGTACGTTTTTTTATCAAACCACGCCGACGCCGTGCGCCTGCTGGTCTGCATGGTAAGAACTACGCACCATCGCACCGACTGCAGCGTGCGCAAATCCCATCTTGTAGGCTTCTTCCTCGAACATTTTGAACGTGTCCGGATGCACATAGCGGCGTACCGGCAAATGATCGCCCGATGGCATCAGATACTGTCCGATTGTCAGCATGGTGACATCGTGCGCGCGCAGATCACGCATCACTTGCAAGATTTCCTCATCGGTTTCGCCAAGTCCCACCATGAGCCCCGATTTGGTTGGCACTTCCGGATGCAACTCCTTGAAGCGCTTCAGGACACTTAAAGAATAGGCATAGTCCGAACCAGGACGTGCTTCTTTGTACAAACGTGGCACTGTTTCAAGATTGTGGTTCATCACATCCGGCGGTGCCGCTTGCAAGATCTCAAGCGCGCGGTCCATGCGGCCGCGGAAGTCAGGTGTCAGAATCTCGATACGCGTGTTTGGCGACAATTCGCGTACACGGCGGATACAGTCGACGAAATGGCCAGCCCCCCCATCGCGCAAGTCGTCACGATCCACCGAGGTGATGACGACATAGCTTAGACGCAGCGCGGCGATGGTCTTCGCCAGATTCTCAGGTTCCGCAGGATCGAGCGGATCCGGACGGCCATGGCCGACGTCACAAAATGGACAGCGGCGTGTGCACTTGTCGCCCATGATCATGAAGGTGGCGGTGCCTTTGCCGAAGCATTCGCCGATGTTCGGACAGCTCGCTTCTTCGCATACCGTGACCAGCTTGTTCTGGCGCAGGATATCCTTAATTTCGTAAAAGCGGGTCGTGGGGGATGCCGCCTTCACGCGGATCCAGTCAGGTTTAGGCAGTCTTTCCGCTGGCACGATCTTGATCGGAATACGCGCGGTTTTGCCGGCGCCTTTCTGCTTGTCGCTGGGGTTATAGGTGGGGGAGGCGAGCGGGTCTTTTTCGGTGGTCATGGGACAGGTCGTTTTCTCGCAGGTCGTTTCGGCCAAGCGACGGGCGCTATCACGCTGTTAATAAATCGATGAGGTTGTGAGCCAGTGCCTGTTGCACTTCATGCAGCGGTGCTTCGACGCCGACGGTTTTCATGTCTACGGTTGCCAAGCCCTCGTAGCCACAGGCGTTGATCCAGGAGAACGGGGTCAGGTCCATGGCGACATTCAGCGATACGCCATGATAGGTACAACCGTTGCCACGCACCTTCAGGCCTAGTGCTGCGATCTTGGCGCCTTTCCAGGTCCCGTTGGCGATATAAATCCCGGGGGCGCCAGGCTTGCGCTCACCGTGCAAATTATACGCTTGCAAGGTACTTATCACCGACTGTTCGATTTTGTGCACGAATTCGCGTGCGAACAGCCGAGCGCCAGGCCGGCGACGCAAATCCATTAATAAATAGATCACAGCCTGACCAGGTCCATGGTAGGTGACTTCGCCGCCGCGGTCAGTCTGGATGACTGGAATGCTATGGGCGTTGAGGACATGTGCATGATCGGCGCCGAGGCCCAGCGTGAAGACGGGCGGGTGTTCAACGATCCACAATTCATCCCGCGTGTCGGCGGTGCGCGCATCGGTGAAGGCGCGCATGGCGGCAAAACTGGACTCATACAGCTCGAGGCCACGGTCAATGAGGGAAGGGGATTGCATTGCTAAAGCCTAGAGTGGGATCGTGTGGAAATGATGCTGGCCATTGTGGGATGAGTTATCGATCGCCTTGAGAATGGTGGGGGAAATGTCGCCTTCAGAGGGATCGAACAATCCGCACAGGCGGATCGCTTTGCGGGTATCAATGTGCTTGCCGAGGAACTCAAGCACGATACGCGTGCAGGCGATCGTCCGCTGGTTGCTAGATGAGACGCCGAGCATCAGACCGGACAGCCGTGCCACCTTGTTTCTATAGTTCGGAAACAGCACCGTCTGTGTAATCTCGTTGCCGGTCAAGGACTCGTAGTCAATCATGAAGATCCGGTCGTTCAGGTAGAAAACCATGCCGATGTATTTGCATTTGTGCGTCTCGTCGAGGCTCCAATACTGTGGGAAGCGCTCCAGACGTTCATGATAGACCAGACCGTCGTGCATGAAGATATGCACCAGCCCGCGCAGTACCTTGTCGGGGACGGTCATCGAATAGTAGTACTCGTAGTAGTAGCCAAGATACATATCAAACTTGCCGGCCGATTGGTGTTGCAAGCGGTTGATGTGATCTGTGTAAGGAGGGAGTTCCGTATGCTGCTTGGGACGTACTTGTACCATCTGGTGGAAGTGTTCATGCGGCAGATAAATTTCTGCCGGCTCGACACCGAAGAAGTCGCAGATGCGTTCCAGCGTGTGGCTAGACGGTTTGCTGGTGCCGTTCAAGTAGCGGTTGAATTGCGCGCGGTTGATGTTTAGCTTACGGCAAACGTCGGCGACCGAGCGGTAATAGCTACATAGCATGCGCAGATTGGCGCAAAACTCTCGCTGTGCGGTATGGAATGTCTTGGTACTTTCCGTAAGTGAAGTCATCGCCTTCTTTTTTGCGGGGAGGTAAAGTGATGCTATTTGACGCTATTCTAGCATCAACCAGTATCTAATCGCGCCAGCTAGCGAAATGGCGCTCCTATCGGTTTGTCCCTAAAGTTGCCATCAAAGTCGTAGCTTCTTTTCCAACAATGCGAGAAGCGGCTCTTCTGACGGAGTAATAACAAAAACACATCCGTACTGAAGTTGATAGTAACTGTGGGAGACACAAACGGCAGCGTACCGATTGGCTCCTATTGCAGTATGAACTTACAAAACAGGAGACATAGATGGGTGCCGTTGAAGACTACATTCTCGGTAATGGCGCTTTGCACGATCGATTTTTCGCCATCACTGACATTCTTGCCAAACTCGTGTCGAGCGCACCGCGCGCAGTCACTCTTTCCCAACTTGAAGATGCCACCGACCGCAGCGCGAAAGAGCTGGCTAAGCTCTGTGCCGCTTTGTCGCGTGCCGGCCTGCTGCGCCAAGAAGACAAAGCGGCAGGCAAATGGGTGCTTACCTGTGATCCTAGCTTTGTCACACTAGAGGATGTATTCCGTTGTGCGCTTGTCCTGGAGCAGGAGCGCAAGTCCATTAGGAAATCCAGTGAAAAGTCCGGCGCAGCGGGGCGCGTACCGAGCGACGTGGATCTGTTGATCATGCAGGCAATGATTGCGGTTAATCAAAGCGTGTTCATGCATCTGCGTCAGTTTTCCCTCGATCGGTTGAAAATCAGTGCAGCTGGCATGTTCCCCTCAGTGCGTCGTCCACGTGGTGACGCCTGTCTGGAGGATACATTTGATTTGGCTATTTCCGGCAACGAGGGTAGTTTCTCGCCTGTGCAGGTTTCTGCATAGGCGCCATTCGCAGTCCCATCATTTTGTTCAAATCCATAGGAGACAAAGCATGCAGTTCAAGACAAAAATGATTCCATTGGCTGGCGCGATTGCATTTGCCTTTGCAGGTGCTGCATCAGCACAGGAACAGGTTGTCAAGATTGGCCACGTTGGTCCCATCTCTGGCGCCATCGCCCACCTTGGCAAAGACAATGAAAACGGTGCCCGCATGGCCATTGATGAACTCAATGCCAAGGGTGTGGCCATCGGGGGCAAAAAAGTCAAGTTTGAACTGCTCGCTGAAGATGATGCAGCCGATCCGAAACAAGGTACGGCAGCCGCACAGAAACTGGTCGATGCCAAAGTCAACGGCGTTATTGGCCACCTCAACTCGGGCACGACCATCCCGGCATCGAAGATTTACCACGATGCTGGCATTCCACAAATTTCTCCGTCTGCCACCAACCCGAAATACACGCAACAAGGCTTCAAGAGCGCCTTCCGCGTGGTGGCCAACGACGGTCAGCTGGGTGGTACGCTGGGCCGCTATGCCGTGCAAATCAACAAGGCCAAGCGCATTGCTGTGATCGATGACCGTACCGCCTATGGCCAAGGCGTGGCGGATGAATTCGTCAAGGGTGTCAAGAGCAAGGGCGGTGGTGCTGAAATCGTGGCACAGCAATACACCAACGACAAAGCAACCGATTTCAATGCGATTCTGACCGCGATCAAGTCCAAGAATCCGGATACCGTGTTCTTCGGCGGCATGGATGCCGTGGCAGGCCCGATGCTGCGTCAAATGAAAGCACTGGGCATCAATGCAAAATTCATGGGTGGTGACGGCATCTGCTCCGAAGGTCTGGCAAAACTGGCTGGCGACGCCATCGGTGAAGACCAAGTCGTGTGTGCGGAAGCCGGCGGTGTGGAAGAATCGCAAAAGAAAGGCATGGACGACTTCAAGGCTGCCTACAAGAAGAAGTTTGGCACCGAAGTGCAAATCTACGCACCGTACGTCTATGATTCTGTGATGGCGATGGTCGAAGCGATGAAGAAGGCGGGTTCGGCTGAACCGGCAAAGTACCTGCCTGAGCTGAAGAAAATCAGCTACAAGGGGGTGACTGGCACGATCGCTTTTGATGACCGTGGCGACATTAAAGATGGCACCCTGACCCTGTACACCTATAAAGGTGGCAAGCGTCAACAAATGGCTGTGACCAAGTAAGCAGTCCCTTCCGTAACACGCGGCCAGCCCGTGGCTGACCGCGTTATTCTATTCGCGATGCGCGAAATCCGTCTGATTCTCTTACTTTCGTGCCTCTGAGACGGTCTTCTCTTGGTGGTGACGACAAGGCCCGCTGCTGGCAAACTATAAGACGCAGAAAGAGTGTGTCAGAGTCGCAGCAGTGGCATTCACTCTTTATCCGCGAAAAATTTGGCATCATCACAGGCGCAAGCTAAGAAATAGGCGTTGACTGTGGAGCAAGATATTGTGTGCCAATCGCGTGCTGTACGCGATGCTTTACATTGTGATCTTGATGTTTTCAATGTGACAATCCCTGACTGGGGCGTCATGGAATTGGCCGCACTTGGAATCGATGTAACTAAATCAACCGTACGTAAGCGTGCGCAATGGGTGTGCGGGTAACCGACTTGAGCATTGAAAAAGGTAACGACGATGAGAGAAAAACACATCGCGCTGATTTATACCGGCGGCACGATCGGAATGACAAAGAGTGCACATGGCTATGTGCCGATGCAGAACTTCACCTCTGTTCTTGCTGCGCTGCTAAGCAAGCAGGGCGACAGTGTGCCGCACTACACGCTGCATGAATATGCAACACCGATTGACAGCACTAACGCCACGCCAGAAGACTGGCAACGGATAGGGCGCGACATCGCCGCGCGTTACCACGATTACGACGGCTTCGTGGTGCTGCACGGCACAGATACCCTGGCCTACACTGCCGCTGCACTATCGTACATGCTGCAAGGCTTGCGTAAGCCGGTTATTGTGACTGGCTCGCAGATACCGCTTGGCGCAACGCGCTCGGATGCTGCTCAAAACCTAATCACGGCGCTACAGCTGGCGGCGTCGGAGCACATCAGCGAAGTCGCGGTTTATTTCAATAATCGCCTGTTGCGCGGGAATCGTGCAACCAAGCTCAGCACGGAAAAATTAGAGGCCTTCGACAGTCCCAATTATCCTTGGTTGGCGGAGGTGGGTATCGACGTCCGATTCAATACGTCCGCGTTGCTGCCGCGTGCGAATAAGGAGGCGTTTGAGCTGCCCGAATACGCAACGGACAGGCTGGTGCTGCCGCTGCGCTTTGTCCCAGGCCTTCCGCTGCGCGCGATACGCGCCATGTTCGACTTGCAGCCACAGGCGATAGTTTTGCAGTGCTATGGCGCGGGCAATGCGCCGGACCGCGATCCGGCATTGATGGAGATGTTCCGATGCGCGAGCGAAAACGGCGTGGTACTTGTCGCTTGCAGTCAGTCTTCGCACGGGCGCGTTGCAATCGGTACATATGCTGCAGGGGCGGGTATGACAGCGGCGGGTGTTATCGGGGCGTACGATATGACATTCGAAGCAATCTTTACTAAGCTTCACCATTTGTACGCAATGGGGCTGTGTGCCGAAGACGTGAGAACAAACTTCTTGCGTAATTTGAGTGGCGAGTCGTGCCGTGAGGTAAGCGTGTAATTGTGCGATGTTAGGCTGCTTCCTGTAATGAGGCCATTCTCATGTTTTTTCTTAAAGACCTTTCCTTTCCGGCAGTAATTGCGGGCTTTGTCACGGTGCTGGTGGGTTTCACCAGTTCCGCCGTTATCGTGTTTCAGGCAGCCAATGCCATTGGCGCCACGCCTGCGCAGGTGGCCTCATGGATGTGGGCGCTCGGCATTGGCATGGGACTGCCCTGCATCTTGCTGTCGCTGCGCTATCGTGTGCCAGTGGTGATCGCATGGTCGACGCCTGGTGCAGCAATGCTCATCACTGGCGCGGCCGGCGTATCGGTTGGTGAGGCGACTGGCGCCTTTCTCGTGTCAGCGGCAATGATGGTGTTATGCGGATTTTCCGGCTGGTTCGAACGCATGATCAACCGGATTCCCGTCTCTATCGCCTCTGGCATGCTTGCGGGCGTGCTGCTGCGTTTCGGTCTTGATGTGTTTTCTGCCATGAAGACACAATTCATACTCGCATTTTCGATGTTCATCATGTACCTGATCGGACGACGCGTATTTCCACGCTATGCGGTGATAGCGACGTTGGTACTAGGCATTGGTGTGGCTGCATCAAAGGGGCTATTGCATCTCGAGGGTATTCGCCTTGAACTTGCGCAGCCGGTATTCGTGATGCCCGGATTCTCGTTCGGCGCGCTGGTTGGTGTTGCACTGCCACTGTTTATCGTGACCATGGCATCGCAGAATGTGCCCGGCGTGGCCGCTATCCGCGCATCCGGCTATTCGACGCCGGTATCGCCGGTGATTGGGTGGACCGGCATTGCTAATTTTCTGCTTGCGCCGTTCGGTGCATTTGCCCTGAATTTGGCCGCCATCACCGCTGCGATTTGCATGGGGCGCGAAGCCCATGAGGATCCGAAGAGACGTTATGTGGCGGCAGTGGCTGCTGGTATTTTTTACCTCCTGATCGGTTTGTTCGGTGCGACGGTGGGGGCTGCCTTTGCTGCTTTTCCGAAAGAACTGGTGTTGGTGATCGCTGGTCTGGCATTGTTCGGCACAATAGGCAACGGACTCGCATCGGCGTTGAACGCAGAACGAGAGCGAGAACCTGCGCTGGTTACTTTTCTGGTGACGGCATCCGGGGTGACGCTGTTCGGTGTTGGATCGGCTTTCTGGGGGCTGGTTGCAGGCGTGATCGCTCTACTCATGCTACATGTTGGGCGGCATTAGAACGCGCAAGTGCTTATACATGAAGTCCGAGGAAGCGGGGCAGAGGTTGTTGAATTGCGCTGTTGTCTTGATGGCAGCCGGTGCATTCTCTCGCTTGGCTACCGCATAACCGAGCTTTGTAAAAAAGGGAGCTGCTGTCGTTGTCAGCAGAAATAGCGTACTGATACCTTGTAAGGCGGCTTGCTGTTCGGCGTACCTTACCAGTGTTTTCCCTAATCCGCTGCCCCGTTGCTCTGCCATGATGGCAAGCGAGCGCAGCAACGCCACTTGCGCGTAGACCTCAAGGCCTATTGAGCCGATCAACTTCTTTCCCATGTAGGCGCCAAAGAATTGCAGCGATTCGGAGGAGATGATGTCCGAGGTGGGAAGCTGGCAGGCAGACAGAAGCTGCGTCAGTGGCGCAGATTGAGGAATCGGGTTAATTGCAGTGGCTATTGACGCCATATTAATATTGGCCGGAAGCCCTGAATCATTCCATCCAATGAGATAAGTCGTTCAGTGAAAGACGGGCCGGAAGAAGCTCCGTTCGTAGCTGACGATGCAACGGGTGTCTTTTGCAAACTGAAAGGCAGCCTGGCATTCAGGATCGACTGTTGTCTTGGTACGGTATTCTTCGTATGCCGCGAGACTGGGAAAGCTGAACAGGGCAAGTGCCACATTGTTGGCTCCTTCTGATGGCATGAAGTAGCCATGGTGCTGACCGCCAAACTTTTCGACCAGCGGCATCCAGAGCTTGCCGTAGTGCTCGAATTCCTTGAGCTTGTAAGGATCGAGGATGTAGCGCAGGTAGCAAGTAATCATATTTACCTGATAAAAGCGTTGCTGAGGAAAGATTGATTGTGTGCTCAGGTTAGCGTATGGCGTCCTGATTGCGTCATTTCTGTTTGAGTGCCGCGACCGACAGGCCGGACGCGATGAAGGCACAGGCTGCGCAGATATTCATCCCTGCGACTGTACGTGGTTTGGCCTGTAGCCATCCGGACAAGCGCCATGCAGACATACCCATCAGTGAAAATCCTATCGCGGTAAGGAAAGCGAACCAGATTCCGTAGGCTAACATTTGCATGGTGATTGAGCCGCGCTCAGGGCTGACGAATTGCGGCAGAAAAGCCAGTACGAACAAGCCGGGCTTCGGATTGAGCGCTGCGGACAGGACGCCTGTAGCAAAGATGGCTCTTAGCGGCTGACGTGCAGCCGGCGCAAAGCTGACCAAATTACGCGAACGCAGGACCTTGATCCCCAGCCATAGTAAATAGGCTGCACCAATGAGTTTCACTGATAGAAAGGCAATTGCGGAGGTTTGCATCAACAAGGTGAGGCCGAACGTCGCCGTAGCCACATGGAACAGCGTGCCGACGCCGGAAGCACAGCCAGAGACCCAGGCAGCGGCGCGGCCTTGACTCAGGCCGCGTCCGATGGCCAGCAGATTGTCCGGCCCCGGAGACATGACTAGTAGTAGGCAAGCTGCGGTATAGGTCATCCAAACATCAATGGGAAACATCTTGGCGCCTTCCTGATAATTTTCTGTGGTCTATCGATTTCTACTGCACCGGATGCGATGCTTTTCAGCAGGCTTCACAGGTGTGGTGACGTTTCAGCGAGGTTTGCACGGTGTTGCTTTGCATGGCGGTGGATAGCCACAGGCCGATGCGGTGCAATGCATGTTTTGCCTTCGGGCGGTGCAGGTCGATGTGTGCCTCCTGAACAGCTTCGATCACGGTCAAGCGTCCGGGGACAGCGGTAAATGTGTCGCCGGTATGCAGAAAATAGTCATATGGAATGCCTTCAACCGTGATCCATACGCGGCCATGCAGGATTCGCAGAGTTTGCACGCGATTTGCGACGCCGGAGATGATCTGGCCAGAGGCAAGGCTAAGGGTGTTACTTGTGAATAGCTTTCTCATGATGGTTGTCCTTGATGCTTGTTGGGAGCTCTACAACCTTACAGATATTGGTAATTTTTTCTCATATGAAGCTATTCTAGGGCTTGCATCGTCCATATCTAAACGATATATTTTTGACTTTCTTGTTAATTTTTTTCACATGAATAACTTCCGGAAACTGCCGAATCTGGCCGCTTTGTGCGCCTTCGAAGCGGCTGCTCGGCATGGTAATTTCTCTCGTGCCGCGGAAGAAATCCACGTTACGCATGGTGCAATCAGCCATCAGGTGCGGGCGTTGGAAGAGGAATTAGGCGTTGCGTTATTTACCCGGCATGGCAAGCGGATCGCGATCACGCCAAAGGGTGAGCAATTCGCCGCTACGCTACGCAAGTCGTTGTCCGATATCGCAGCGGCTGCCGAGGCGCTCAAGATCGATGGAAGGCAGCGCCGCCTCACTGTGACGGCCTTGCCATCATTTGCTGCGCGTTGGCTGTCTCCTCGAATGGGGTATTTCATCGAACAGCATCCAGACATGGAGGTGATGCTGCAATCAACGAATCAGCTCACCGATTTTGTGCGCGAGTCGGTTGATCTAGGCATTCGCTTCGGGTTCGGCAATTACCCGGGCCTGGTGGTCGATAAGATCTTGGACGATTGTTTCTATCCAGTGGCGAGCCCACGGTTTAACGGCGGCAAGCTGCCGCGCATGCCACACAAACTTCTGCAACACCCCCTATTGCGTTGCGAACAGGAGCCGTGGACGCCGTGGTTCCAAGTGGCCGGGTTAGATTTCCCGGAGCCGACCGGCGGCTTGGTATTTCAGGATTCCTCGATGCTGGTGCGTGCCGCCGTTGAAGGGCATGGGATTGCCTTGGCGCGGCATACGTTGGCGGCGACCGAGATCAAGTCGGGCGAACTGGTGCGTCTGTTCGACATTGCAATCCCGTGTCCACAGTCGTATTACTTGGTTTGTGTGCCGGAGGCGCTGACGAAGCCGCAGGTGCAGGCCTTTCGCACCTGGCTGCTCGCAGAAATTGAAAAGTTTGGTGCAGTAGTTACAACACCACTTTGACCATCGGATGCGACGATAACGCGCGATACAGGTTGTCGAGCTGCTCGCGACTGGTGGCGCGCACGGTCACAGTAAGCGACAGATAAGTGCCTTTCGAAGACGGGCGCATGTCCATCTTGCCGGCATGGAAAGTGGGATCATGCTGTGTCACGACTTCTACCATCGTCTGTGCGAACGCTTCCTGCATTACACCCATAATCTTGATGGGAAAGTCACTTGGATATTCGATGAGGCTATCAGTGGGTTCTGCCATGGCATGCTCGCTTTCGCCGTTCCAGAGAGAAGCGGCGGGTTTCAATAAACTTATCTTATTTTACGCCCTCTTGGCGTTTTGGTAAGCCGCATGCAATTGACGGAAAATCGCGCCGGGCTTACCGTTACCAACCGGTTGGCCATCAATGATGGTGACCGGCAGCACTTCACGCCCGGCGGACGACACCAGAACTTCGTCCGCCATCAAAACTTCATTGCGCGAAATACGGCGTGCTTCGAATGGGATGCCGCTGGCTACGCACAATTCCTCGATCAATCCGTAGCGGATGCCTTCGAGTATGAGTGAATCGCGTGGTGGTGCCATCAGTTTTCCATTCTTGACGATCCATATATTGGATGACGCCCCTTCCGTGAGGAAACCGTCGCGGAACTGGATCGCTTCCAGCGCGTCGTTCTCGACCGCATGCTGGGCAGCGAGTACGTTGCCCAGCAAAGAAATGGACTTGATATCGCAGCGTAGCCAGCGCCGATCCTCAATGGTCGCACAGGCAACACCATTGGCTAATGCCTCTGTGCTCGGCAGCGTCAACGCATTGGTCATGATAAAGACAGTTGGCGTTAACTCTGGTGGAAAGGCATGTGCGCGTTTAGCAACGCCGCGTGTGACCTGTAGGTAAATCAGTTGGGTATCCGCTGGATGCGCGGAGGCGACCTTATCGATTAGCGTCATCCATTGTTCTTCGGTATGCGGATTCGGTATCGAAACTGCTTTCAGACTGCGGAACAAGCGCGCCATATGCTGCTTGGCGCGGAACAGCCTGCGCTCGTACATGGGAATGACCTCATACACGCCGTCACCAAAAATGAAGCCGCGGTCGAGCACCGGAATTTTCGCGGTGGACAGCGGCGTGAATTCTCCGTTCAGGTAGATCAGCGGATCATGCATGAGGGCGTTCCTTCGGAAGCGGCTCAGAGAGCGTGGCGCGTCAATGCGATGCTGACGCTCCCGAAGAGGGCATCATTTCATCCACAAGCGCATCGAATCCCACGCGCGCCCGAAGATGCTCGCCTGGTTGACTTGTTCCAGCGCGACCACAGGCAATTCGGTCAGCGGCTTGCCGTCTACCATCATCTTCAAGGTGCCGACCTTGGTGTTTTGGCTGACTGGCGCAACCAGCGGATCCTTACGTTCGAGTACGGGTTTTATCTTGTCGGCGACGCCCTTCGGCACAGTGATGTAGATATCTTGCATGAAGCCGATCTTCACCTGGTTTTGCGAACCCTTCCACACCTCGGGCGTGGCGACTGGCTGGCCCTTGGCATACAGCTTCACGGTATCGAAATTCTGGAAGCCCCAGTTCAGCAGTTTTTGGCTCTCTTGAGCGCGCACTTGGTCGGAGACTGTGCCGAGGACCACTGAGATTAGGCGACGGTCATTGCCGCCATTGGTGCGCTTGGCGGTGGAGATCAGGCAAAAGCCGGCGGCGGCGGTGTGACCGGTTTTCATGCCGTCCACGGTCGGATCTAGCCACAGCAGGCGATTGCGGTTAGGTTGAGTGATCTTGTTATAGGTGAATTCCTTCGTCGCATAAATCTTGTAGTGCTCCGGATGGTCGGCGATCAGGCGTGTCGCCAGAATCGACAAGTCTTGCGCGGTTGTATAGTTGTCCGGGTGCGGCAGGCCATGCGGATTGGCAAAGCGCGTATTCTTCAACCCCATGCGTTCGGCTTCGCGGTTCATTAAGGTCACGAAGGCATCTTCGGTGCCGGCGACCGCTTCCGCCAGCGCGACGGCAGCATCATTGCCCGACTGTACGATCAGGCCATACAGCAGATCATTGACTTTCACCGGCGTGGCTGGGTCGATAAACATCTTCGAGCTGCTTGGATCCACTTTCCATGCGCGCACTGAAACATTGACCAACTGGTTAGGGTCCAGGCGTTTTTCCTTGATCGCGGAGAAGGCGACATAGGCGGTCATGATCTTGGCCAATGATGCAGGCTCCACGCGCATGGTCGCATCGTGCGATGCGAGGACTTGACCGCTGGTAGCGTCTAACAGCAGCCAGGACTTGGCAGCAATGGTGGGCGCCGGCAAAGCTTGGGCGAATGCAAGGGACACAGAGAAGACGGTAGCGGCCAATGCCGCAAAAAGTTTTTTCATAAGTTGTAACAGTGTGAAATCCCGCCTGGAAAGCTAGCGGATGACAAGCGGAAACAAGGTCCGGATTATAGCGTTGCTACATGTCTGCATTGAAAAACAGTGCCGTCACGTACGTCTTGAGCGTTGGTTTTCGGCACTGACTTTCAGCGATGCCACATTTCGACAACGAAATTCTTAATATGTTGCAACTTGCGGTGAAAAAAATGATCCGCTCCTGGAATGACAATCACCGGTAGATCCTGCGGGCGTGCCCACTCTAGTACGGCAGATAGAGGAATGGTGTCGTCCATCTCTCCATGGATAAGAATGGTGTTGGTGGGTACATTGGGAATTGCCCACTTGCCGGCAGCTGTGCCGACTAACACTAGGCGTTCGGCTGGTCTGCCTTGTTCAATCAGCCGCTGCTGCAATTGCGCCTGTACGAAGGTGCCGAAAGAGAACCCCCCAAGGGCAACCGGTAAATCCGGATACTGCCGCTGCATATGATCAAGCAGCAAGGCCATGTCGTCGGTTTCACCGCGCCCGGCATCATGAGTGCCTTCGGATTTGCCGACGCCACGGAAATTCATGCGTACCGTGACATAGTCAAGCGCAATAAAGGCGCGCGCCAATGTTTGCGCGACCTTGTTGTCCATGGTACCGCCGAACAGCGGATGCGGATGAGCGACCAGCGCTAGGCCGCGCGGTGCAGATGCTGGCAGATCGAGTGCGCATTCGAGGGCGCCGACGGCGCCCGGGAGGAGGAAACGTTGTGTCTGTACGTTCATATCTTCAAGCGCTCGACAACTTTTCCGCCGACCAGGTGCTCGTCGATGATCTCGTCGATATCCTGTGTGTCAACATAGGTGTACCAAGTACCTTCCGGATATACCACCAGCACCGGACCTTCTTCGCAACGGTCGAGGCAGCCCGCTTTGTTGATGCGAACTTTGCCTTGGCCGCTCAGACCTAGCGCCTTGATGCGATTTTTCGCATGTTCCTGGGCGGCTTGCGCGCCTTTGTCATGGCAACAGGGGCGTCCTGTCTCGCGCTGGTTGAGGCAGAAAAAAACGTGATGTTGATAATAGGGCTTGTCGGACATGTTGGTCTTAGGAGGGGGGGCTTGCTGAATGCGCAATGATACACCGCGTGTCATTTTCCTTTCAGCCGATGCATCGGATGCAACAGGAACCACAGCGCGATAAATGGCCAAAACAGTGAGAGAAAATGGGCGGCGCCGTTAAAGTTGAGAAATTTCCCCTGTATCCATGCCTGCAGCGTTGCCAGGAAATACGGATTGGTTGGTACCAAGTTGATGGCAAGCAGACTCAGCAACAAACAAACTACCGCCAATCGCCGTTGCACCGTCGACGGTGCATAGGAAAGCCCTGCTGCCATCATTGCGCCGACCAGCAGCCCACCCTGGCTGCCTGGGGTCAGCCAGGACCATGCATTGGCTGGTGCAAATAGCAGGCCGTTTGCCAATACTTTGACCGCAACGGCAGCGATGAGCATGGCCGACAGCAGCGCCAGCTTGGGTGCTTGCTTGCGTAACAGACAGGACCAGGTGAGGAGTGCGCCGGTCACGCCCAAAGCGGTGATGAGCGTTTCGGCCAACCAGTATTCTTGCACCGTCAGATGAATGTCCTGCATCAGCATCGCTACCAGATCGGTGGGGGCTTCAAGCCACTCGGACAGCCAATCCGAAAGGATTGGCATCAGCTGTCCATGGCCGAACAGATAAGCTTGCGGATAGATTTGCGCCAGTGGCCACAAACCGGCGACGATGAGTCCGCGCCCGGCTTCCGTCACGAACCAAGTGCGTCGCACGCGTAGCAGACGGCTCTGTTCAAGGAAGGTGCGTGTCAGTAGCAGGCCTGCCGCAGCGCCAAGGCAGGTGCCTGCAAGATTGGTAATGAAATCGAGATTGGAAGAAACGCGATTGGACAAGAAGGTCTGCACTGCTTCCATCGAACCAGAGAGCAGCATGCCGCCGGCAATGGCAATGACTGAGGCAGCGGCACCGCGCACATGCGGATACAGCGAAAACATGATGAGCATGCCAAACGGCAGATAGCCAATGATATTCGTGACAACATCGAAGCCGGTCCAATAATGGGGCATTGGCATTGTCAAAAAAGCCCACATCGGCAGGCCGATACTGTGCCAGTTCGACAGCGGGTACAGGCTGGCGTAAGCGATCAGGAAGGTATACATCAGCAAGCCTAGCCGTGCGAAGGTCGAGCCATTCGCGGCCAGGACCGGCTCATTGGCGGCTATATGCGGATTGTCCTCGTTTACCAAGCTTACGCCTTCATCGTTTCCGTGCTCAATCCTGTATTGTCGGTAGATGTGCAGCGAGGAGCAAGCAAAATTATTTCAGCGGGAGCGTGTGGAGCCATACGATCAGGTCGGCGATGGCAGCATCACTCGCGGTCGCTAACGCGCTTGCACCACCTGCTGCGTCGGCATTCGGTGCAGGCGCCTGGCGGATGAAACTGCGTTGTGCAAGCAGCGCACGCTCGCGAAATACCGAGGCGCGCAGCGCTACTTGACCGAGACTCCGTTCCGGTGTGTCGAAGTACTGAATAAAGTCGTCTACCTCGATACGTAACACGGGCACACCGGGGGTGCCGTCCGCCGGCGTGAGAGGAATGCCGCCGGCTTGCGCGATACGCGTTTTCAGATGTTGCGTCAATAACTGCGCTGGCGGCATGGTCCAGCGTGCGTACGCGTATGGGCGTGGTTGCTGGTTGTTTGCATAGCTCAGACGGAAGTACATCATGGGACTGTCTAACCAGGCCGGCACGCGCGCTTCCGCAATGCTTATCGGCGGTAACGCTGGTAGTGTGGCAGCCGGCTGGACGGATAGGGGGCCGAGATCGTATAGGGTGGCGGAGTCGGATTTGCCGATCGCGCAGCCGGTCAGCAAGGTGGCGCTTGTCACCATGATCATTGTGGCAAGGCCGTATGCGATTTTTTTCATTCGTTATTCTTCCTTATTTTGACGGCACGATGAAGCCTGCTTCCCCAGGGCCAGGCGCGATCTCAGGCGCACCAAACAGCACGCTTTGCGGACTCTCGTTGATGGTGTTTAGCGTGCGGTTGAGTGCGCGTATCGAAGAGCGCGCATCGTTCGCCAATGGGAGTGTGTCATGTTCGAGCCGCGCGGCAACCGAACCGAGGCGTTCCACCGTGTCTGTCATTGTCACAAGAGGGCCGCCTGGTGCCTGCAACTTTGTCATGATGCCGTTTAGGTTGTTTGTTAGCGTGCTCGCGTCTTGTGACAGCGTATTGAATGAACGCAGGGTCAGCTGTGTCTGATTGGCCATTGCCGGTAATTTCGCCAAAGTTGGCTGCAACTGGCGTGAGATCGTTTCCATTTCTGTGGCAGCCTTGCTGACGTTACTGAACGTTGTCAGTATCGCTTTTTGATTGTCCGCATTCAGCATGCTATTGAGGCTTTTGGCGACTTCCTCTGTTTGTTGCAGGATTGCTAGTCCACGAGTCTGCAACTGGTCGAACAGGCTGGGTCGCATTTCAATACGCGCAACGTGCTGGCTGCTACTGGACAGTTTGACCGGACGGCTTCCGTCATCATCTAGCTGCACGTAGGCGATACCAGTGACGCCCTGATAACCAAGCGTGGCAAAGGTCGATTGCGTGATTGGCGTGTCCGGGCGGACGCTGATATGCACCAAAATTTGCCCAACCACTTGTGGGTCGAAGGTAATCTTTTCGACCTTGCCGACGTCGAGGCCGCGATAGCGTACGGCCGCTTCCGGATTCAGTCCAGGCACCGACAGCTTGGTTGCGATCTGATACGGTACTCTCTCTTCGCGGTCGCGATTGAGCCAGACGCCAATCAGGACCGCAGCGGTGAGCAGCACGAGAGTGAAGAGGCCTGCCATCAACGCATGCGCCTTATTTTCCATGTTGCGTTTCCTTGTTTCGTAAAATCTCGAGAGCGCGCTGGCCGCGCTCGCCGAGGAAAAAGCTCTGGATGAATGGATGTGAAAGTGCAATCACTTCTTCCGGCGTGCCGACCCCAATCACGCGCTTTTCCGCCAGCACGGCAATTTTGGTCGACAGCGCAAATAGGGTATCGAGGTCATGCGTGACCATCACTACCGTCAGTCGCATTTGCTGATGCAGGCCGTGGATCAACGAAACGAAACTTTCAGACAGATCCGGGTCCAGCCCTGCTGTTGGCTCATCGAGAAACAGCAGTTCGGGTTCCAGCGCGAGTGCACGCGCCAAAGCCACCCGCTTGACCATTCCCCCCGAGAGATCGGCCGGCATTTTCAGCGCATCCTTTGGCGTAATGCCCACCATGTCCAGCTTGAGCAGCGCAGCGTCACGCACCAGCTCTTCCGGCAACGTGCGCAGTTCACGTAGGGGCTGTGCGACGTTGTCCAGCGCAGTCAGTGCCGAGAACAGTGCGCCATGCTGAAACAGCATGCCCCATCGATTGCGCATGCGCTGCAATACCCCTCCACTTGTATCGTTGATGTTTTCACCAAAGACATGCACGCTGCCGCGCGTCGGTTGTTCTAATCCGAGCATTTGCCGCAGCAGCGTCGTCTTGCCGGAGCCGGAGCCTCCTACCAGCGATAGGATTTCTCCTTGTTCGACCTCCAGGTTCAGATCCTGATGAACGACGAACTGGCCGAATTGCGTCCACAAATTGTTGATCTGAATGATCGGCCCGGGCATTAGAAACCCACTCCTTTAAAGACGATGGCAAATACGGCATCAGCAAGGATGACGACCGTAATCGCCGTCACCACCGACAGTGTCGTACCTTGTCCGAGGCTTTCTGTATTAGGTTTGATGCGAAGGCCGAAATGACAGGCCACCAACGCGATCAGGGCGCCAAACACCACACCCTTGCCCAGGCCAATCCAGTAATTTGGCAAGGGCACCGCATTAGGCAATTCGTGCAAGAAATATGTTGTCGATAAGCCAAGTTCCAATTTGGCCGCAGCGATACCACCAATGAGCGCAATGACATCGGTCCAGACCACCAGCAAAGGCATGGAGAGGGAGAGTGCCAGCACCTTGGGCAAAATGAGACGAAAGCCATGCGGCATGCCCATGACCAGCATGGCATCGAGTTCCTCGGTTACGCGCATGACACCGAGCTGCGCTGTAATCGCTGAGCCTGAACGTCCCGCTACCAGAATCGCAGCTAGCATCGGGCCAAGTTCACGCACGATACTCATGCCCAGAATATTGACGAGATAAATGTCGCCACCGAATGTATGTAATTGCTGTGCTGAAAGATAGGACAGCACTACACCGATTAAAAATCCCACTAGGGCTGTAATGCCAAGTGCCTGGTAGCCGATGTGAAAAATATTTGAAGAGATTTCTTTCCATGGGCCGTGTAATGGCCGCCTGAGCAATTTGCCAAGATCCAGCACCAATTGGCCGATCAACGCGACAAAACCGAGCAAATGTTCAGCAAAGTTGTGCGCGGTATTCTTGATGGTCGCAAAAGAAAACCAGGAGCGCGATGACTGGGGTGGTAAGGTCAGCGCGCCTGCTTGTTCGATGCGGTTGAAAATGTCCTCATGGGGCGGTGCCAACACAAGCGCCTTTGGCCGCTTCTTGCTCCAAGCATTCCAGAATAGCTGGGCGCCAATATGGTCCAGTGCATGGATCTGGGACAAATCCCAGATAAGCGGTGTATAAGTGGGCAACGCATGCAGCTTGGCTTTAATATTCTTGATGACGCCTTGCTGTGCTAAGGCCTGCACTTGCCAAGAGCCGTCCGCGCACACCCTATATGGCGTTTCCTTGCTGAGTGTCAGTGTAGGTGCTTGTTTTTTTGTCATGTTGCTAGTGTAAAGGAGAATGTTCCAAGAACCGTTAATACTGCCGTGATGCTGGTCATTCTTGTAAATGAATTAACCTCTGGCAATCCTGCCGTTACAATGTGCGCATGACATCCATTCTCTCCGCCGAACATATTGCCTCGCTATGCCGGCCCATCGCCCAACAGGTGAAAGTCAGGCTTGTCGAAGAAACCGGTTCTACCAATGCTGACCTCCTTTCCGACCTGCACACGCTTACGGCGCCGACTCTTCTGATCGCGAAGTCACAGACTGCCGGCCGCGGCCGCGCCGGCCGCAGCTGGCTCTCTGCGCCTGGCAACTCCCTGACATTTTCGCTTGCATGGAAGTTCAACTTACCGGTGCATGCGCTCGTCGGCCTGCCGTTGGCAGTCGGTGTCGCAATTGTCGAGACACTGGCGATGTTTCATGTCGCCGCGCGACTGAAATGGCCAAATGATGTGCTGTACGAAGGGCGAAAACTGGCTGGTGTTCTGATTGAATCGGTATCCGCCGGACAAGTGCCTCACGATGCAAGTTGGGCTGTAATCGGCATTGGCATCAACATGGCGCTTAGTGAGAATATGGCGGCCGAGATCGGACATCCTGTTGCTAGCATCCCTTGGCTGGCGGAGCTGGATCAGAATCTGCTGATGGCGACATTGATAAGTGGCCTCACCGAAGCCTTGGTGCAGTTTGAGCAGGAGGGATTGGAAGCATTCACGCCACGCTGGAATGCACTCCATGCGTATGCCGGCCGCGAGGTGATGATATGCGATAACGGCAAAGTGCTGCACGAGGGCGTCGCGGTCGGTGTCGATACCATCGGCCGTTTCTTGCTTGATACTGCAGCAGGGCGCATTGCCATCATGGCGGGCGACGTGTCGCTGCGCCCAAAGGAATGACATGCTGCTGCTGATCGATGCCGGTAATACCAGGGTGAAATGGGCACTGGTGCCTAGTCAGGAACGTCATCCCGCTGCTCTCGGGCGTTGGTTGACCTCGGGCATGGTCGACCATGCGCAGGTGAAGACCTTAGCAGACGTATGGCATAGGCACAACGTCGTGCGCGTGCTGATATCGAATGTCGCCGGACAGACGATGCGCGATGCACTGGAACAGGCGCTGCTCTGTGCGCTCGGCATGCGTCCGGTGCCGCTGGAGTGGTTTGCGTCTGCGCCGAGGTTGGCGGGTGTGTGTAACAACTACCGCAATCCGACGCAGCTTGGCTGCGACCGTTTCGCCGCGGCGATCGGCGCGCACGCCTTATTTCCAGCGCAATCGCTGGTGATCGCCACCTGCGGCACGGCCACCACAATCGATGCAATGACAGCGGACGGCGTTTTCCTCGGTGGTATGATCTTGCCCGGACTCGGACTGATGGCCAGTTCGCTGGCAAAAAATACAGCGCAATTGCCGCAAGTCGCCGAGCACCTCGATGTATCGGAACCGTTTGCCGACAATACCGATGCCGCAATTGTCAGCGGCTGTATCGCGGCACAGGTTGGGGCAATTGAGCGTGCCGTTGGTGCGCATACGCGTCAGCATGGCAAAGTGCAATGCATTCTTGCCGGTGGCGCGGCGGCGCTTATTGCGCCGCACTTGTCCGTGCCGCATACGAAGGTCGATAATCTCGTGCTGATGGGCTTGCACACAGTTGCAATGAATACATGATGCTGAAATTCTTTTTCTGGATATTGCTGCTCGCGAACGCTGGTCTGTTGGCCTATCAGCAAGGTTATGTCGATGGGCTGTTACCGAGTGGGCGTGAGCCGGCGCGTATGAAAGAGCAGCTCAATGCGGACAAGATCAAGTTGATCCCGCCGCCTGAGCCCAATGCTAGCCCTGCTGTTACGGAGCCTATTCCGGAAAAAGAGAAAGAGCCTGTGCCAGAGAAAGAACCTGTGCCGGAAGTGGCGAAAGCGGAAGTAAAAGCAGAGGTGAAGCCAGAAGTACAAGCAGAAGTCATTGCTTGCACCGAGCTCGGCAATTTCAAGCCGGAAGAGGCGAAACGCTTCAGCGAGCAGATAGCGACTTTATCGTTGGGTGATCGCGTGTCGCAGCGTATGCTTCAGGAAGCGGCGAGCCACATGGTCTATATTCCTCCGCAAGCCGACAAGGAGGCTGCGGAGAAGAAAGCGGGAGAACTACGGCGCTTGGGTATTGAGGATTTCTTTATCATCCAGGATAACTCAAATTTGCGCTGGGGAATTTCGCTGGGTGTATTCAAGCAGGAAGAAGCCGCACAAGCCCATCTCTCCAATCTCAGGAACAAAGGTGTACGCACGGCGCGTATTGGCGTACGAAGCGTGACTGCCAACCTGGTTGCGTTTCGGGTGCGGGGTCTGGACGAAAACGCGAAAAATGCACTAAATCGGATCAAAGCAGACTTTCCGGCGCTAGAGAGCCGCAAGTGCGGGCCGGAATAGAGCGATTTGTCTATGGGTGAAAGGGGGGGCATCTCGGGCTTGCGATGCACACCGTAGCACACGTAGGGTTGCGCTTCTCGGTTCGACTTGAGCTGCCTCGCGTGCCCAGTCAAACTGCGCTAGGTCTCCGCTGAAATAAAAAGCCCGGCAACTGCCGGGCTTTTTCGATGGAGCGTAATATCAGAGATCAGAGTAGGCTGCGCTGTTCGACCAACTGCCCGCCGATTGACTGGTAGATCACGACCGTTCCGTCCTTGACGTCCCCTTTCGCATCGAATTCGATTGTTCCCTGTATCTTGCCCGAGAAAGATCCTTTTGCAAGCGCCGGTAGATAGGATTCCGGACTAGTGGAGCCAGCCTGTTGCATTGCCTGAGCCATGATGTGGATGCCATCATAGGAGAGAGCGGAATAGGAACCGGGCGAGCCAAATTTAGCTTTGTGCCGCTCCACAAAGGAAATTCCTGCTGATAACCAGGAGGGCGGGACACCGGATATCGTGCAAAAGTAGTTGGCATTGGCATCGCCACCGGCATTCTTGACGGTGGAGGCATCGCACATTGCGTCGGCGACCACGAACTTCGCCGATGATTCGGCTTTGCGCAGAGCCTTCAGCAACGGCAGGCCTGCCGCCTCGTCACCACCGAAGAACACGACATCGGCATTCGCGTCGACAATTTTCTGCGCTAACTTTTCGTAATCGGCCGTTTTAGCCTCGATGCTTTCACGTCGCGTATCCAACTGCTTCGCCTTGATACCCTTGTGAACCTCCTCGGCAATACCTGCCCCGAAGACGGTACGGTCATCGATGATAAACGGCGATTTCGCGTGCAGCTTTTCGCTGATCAGGCGTGCCAGTGTTGCACCCTGCTGCGCATCGTCTGCCGTGATGCGAAAAGCTGTCTTCAGGCCCATGCGAGTGTATTGCGGGTTTGTGGATACCGACAATTGCGGGATGCCGGCAGCGGCATATACAGGAGCTGCAGCGATTGACACACCGGAATTGAGATGGCCAAACACGGCTACAACACCCGCATCAATCAGGCGTTTCGCTGCGTTCTTACCCTCCTGCTCCGATGCCTTGTCGTCTTCGATCACCAGTTCAAAATGGGCGCGTTTGCCTTGGATGGTGAAGTGCTCGCTGTTGAGTTCGTCCACGGCGGTCTGGGCGCCATTTGCGATGTCTTTGCCGTACTGTGCGAGCGGTCCAGACATCGGTGCGGCAATACCTATTTTTACGTCGATTTGGCGGCTGCAAGCGCCCAGCAGCAGCAGCAGCGCTGTGAGTGCGCAGACGGTTCTTATTTGTTGTGTCATGTCTTCCTCCTGAAATGGGATGCCGACTGATATTAGGAGGGTGATTGGAGAATAAAATTGTGTATTCTTGGAAAAGGCAAAATTTTATATTGCATCCAAAAAAGATTGTTTTGCCTACTCTGCGAAGAAAATGTATTCGTGAGGCCTGATCGAGGATTCGCACACGGCAGGGGGGCTAAGGCGATTCCCGGTCAGGCCCCTTGTCCGCGCCAGAGGACAATTGGCGCATAGCGCGCCGAATGAAAGCCATTTGACCGGTGAAATGGCGGCAGGCATCGCATACCATGAGATGCAAGCGAACGCGTACGCGTTCGCTCCAGGATAGTTTGCGGTCCATGCTTTCCGAGGTCAGCTGGTGGACTTCTTTGCAGGTAGGTTTGAGTGACATAACAGGCGCTATCGTTGCTTGCCGAACCAGTTCAGGTCAAGACATTCGCGCAGTTGTACCCGCGCACGGTATAGCATGACCCAGGCATTAGACGTGGAAATGCGCAATTCCTTACAAATGTCATTGGTATCGAGTTCCAGCCATTCTCGCATCATGAAAATGCGGGCGGTCTTGGCTGGCAGCTTTTCCAGGCAAATTTCCAGCACTCTGAAAAAATCCTTTTGTGCCAGCGTCGCATCCGGATCACCCCATTGTCGCGGCATGTCGACCGTATGGCCATCCGGCTTGAACAGGGCATCAATGACTTCCGCCTCGGACTGATCCTCCTGCGTCGTGAGCGGGGATTCACGTTTGGAAGTGCGCATGGCATCGATGATTTTGTGCTTCAGGATGCCAGTGACATAGGTGCGCAGCGAGGATTGTCCGGCAAAGCGGTCTGGTTTCTCTAGCACGGCAATCAACGTGTCCTGCACCACATCTTCCGCCAGCGCGTCGTCGCGCAGCTGTAGGACCGCAAAACGCATTAAGATAGGGCGCATTTCTTCCAGGTCGCGGTCGAGAGGCGTGCTCATGTTGGTCCCGTTGTCATTTGGATAAAAGCCTAATAGATCGCTAGGCGAAATACAAGAATCCCTCGGGAAATCAACGCGCTTTCCCTGTAAAATCGCGAAAATTCATTTTCAGGACTTGCCATGACCGATCTGACCGATCCCACTACCGACCTCTCCGGCGTCGCGCCGCAAATCAAAGCCGAAATTCTTGCTGAAGCATTGCCGTATATCCGTAAATTTCATGGCAAAACCATCGTCGTCAAATACGGTGGCAACGCGATGACCGAAGAGCGCCTGAAGCACGGTTTTGCGCGTGATGTCATTTTGCTCAAACTGGTCGGCATGAATCCGGTTGTGGTACACGGCGGCGGGCCGCAGATCGACAACGCGCTCAAGAAAATAGGCAAGCAGGGTACCTTTGTACAAGGGATGCGCATCACCGACGAAGAAACCATGGAAGTGGTGGAGTGGGTGCTGGGTGGTGAAGTACAGCAGGACATCGTGATGCTCATTAATCACTACGGCGGCCAGGCAGTCGGTTTAACGGGCAAGGACGGCGGCCTGATTCGTGCACGCAAAATGCAGATGCCTGACAAGGATAATCCCGGCCAGTTCCTCGACATCGGCTTTGTCGGTGAGATCGATGCGATCAATCCGGCCGTCGTGAAGGCGCTGCAGGACGATGCCTTCATTCCTATTATTTCGCCGATCGGTTTTGGTGAAGATGGTCAGGCGTACAACATCAATGCCGACCTCGTCGCGGGCAAGATTGCGGAAATCCTGAAGGCTGAGAAGCTGATCATGATGACCAATATTCCTGGCGTGATGGACAAGCAAGGAAACCTGCTGACCGATCTGACGGCACGTGAAATTGATGCGATGTTTGAAGACGGCACGATTTCGGGCGGAATGCTGCCAAAGATTTCTTCGGCGTTGGATGCAGCGAAGTCGGGCGTGAATACCGTGCACATCATCGATGGACGGATCGAACATTCGTTGTTGCTCGAGGTGCTTACGGAGCAGGCGTTCGGTACGATGATCCGTTCGCACTGAGCATCAAGACCAACGGAATAAAAGAAGAGAGAAGCTAGTTAAGTACCCGCGCATAAAAAACTGTGAGATGGATGTGGTCCTAGCCGGATGGGATGCAAGGCGCCCGACCCGACGCAGTGCGAGCACTGCTAGGGGAGGGCAACGCG
>CBHCMF010000046.1:0-24337 GCA_965974465.1 uncultured Noviherbaspirillum sp. | reverse complement strand
GGGGCAAACATGGAATCGTCCTCTGCCGTCGTTGCCGTCATTGTGGCCATTGCTGCCATTGCCGGTGCCGCCGCCATTGCCGCGATGCCAGCATTGGTATTGAAGTGGAGCGGCATGACATCCTCCAGCTTCACGAGCCGATCAGGCTGTCGCGCTCTCACCTCTTCCCCCAAGGAATCGGCAAGTTCGCTGTGGAATGCATCCAGCGCAGGTTCAGCAGTAAGCGTCGGTATCGATTCAACATGGGGAGGCAGACTAGGCGCCGCAGAGACTGACGCTGACTCGGGCTTGGAGACAGGTTGAGGTACAGCAGGCGGAGACGACATCCCCTGCAAGCAATCCAATTCATCTTCGGGGTCGTACATGATGATGGTGACAGGATCGAGAGGATCCTGCTGTAGGAAGCGATCAACCACCGTACTTTCCAACTCTTCCGGCGCTTGCCCCTCCACGGGCACCAATACTTCCAGGATTAACTCCTTAGTGCACAGCTTTTGCATCGCCCTGTCGAAACGCTCATTGGTCAGGGCGGGCAATTTATTGCGTACTTCTTGATAAGTAGATACGCCATCGACCATGATCAGTACTAGCCTTTCGCTCTGCGTTAGCCCGTGACTTTTCCGATGGATTTCTTCACGGCCGGTATCAGAACGCTGGAAAACGACTGACTGATCAAACATGCCTACTCCTTTTCTGTTTTATGTTTATGTTTCACGTGAAACATGGCATTGGAAAGCGGGGCACCGATATAAGCTGTTGCATATCGTTAAGCATTTTATCCTAGCCGCCACGGCATATGACCGCTATACCAAATCCACAACAAGTAAAGGGTAAATTGTAAGCACCTGTTCAAAGTCATTTTAAGAAACAGCACAGACCATAAAAGAACGGCAGCCGAAGCTGCCGTTCTTTTTCGATGTCTCACATTGGAACGAGGTTACGTAGGCGACCGTCGAAACCATGCCCCGAGTTCACCTACGATACCGCGCCGGAATGCCAGCACGCAGACAATGAAAATAAAGCCGGTGACAATAGAGACAGATTCCCCAATCGAACGGAACCATTCGATGGCAGTGAGCGCTGCAAGCCAGTTGCCGAAATCGCCCAGCTTGTTTTCCAAAGCAATGATCAGCACAGCACCGACAACTGGCCCCGTCAGCGTGCCCAACCCGCCAACCAGCGTCATCAGCACCACCAGTCCGGACATCGTCCAATGCACATCGGTCAGTGTCTCGAAGCCAAGCACGACCGTTTTCGTCGCCCCGGCCAGTCCCGAAAGCGCAGCAGAGAGCACGAAGGCCAAGAGTTTGTACTTATCGGCGTCATAGCCGAGAGAGATTGCACGCGGTTCATTCTCTTTCACTGCCTTAAGTACCTGTCCGAAAGGAGAATGAATGGTACGGACAATCAAGGCAAAGCCGGCCAGGAAAATCGCCAGCACCACGTAGTACATCGTCAGATCGTTGGCCAGACTTACCACGCCAAGCAGCTTGCCGCGCGGTACGCCCTGCAAGCCATCCTCTCCACCAGTAAACGGCGCTTGAAGACAAACGAAGAACAGCATCTGTGCCAGCGCCAGTGTGATCATCGTGAAATAGATGCCCTGCCGCCGGATCGCCAATCCTCCCATGACCGCCCCGATGAGCGTCGCCGCTACGACACCGGCAAGAAGCCCCAACTCAAACGGCAGGCCCCATACCTTCAACGCATGACCGGCAACATACCCTGCTCCACCAAAGAACGCAGCATGGCCAAAGGACAATAATCCCGTAAACCCGATCAGCAGATTGAACGCGCAAGCAAACAGGGCAAAGCACAACACCTTCATCAGGAATACCGGGTAGACAAAGAACGGCAACACCAGCGCACCCACCACGGCAATCGCATATCCGGCCTTCTTGTTCATTGAGTCCTCCTTATTTTTCTTTCCCGAACAAACCAGCCGGACGAATCATCAGTACGATGGCCATGATGATGAACACCACGGTGGCCGACAATTCCGGATAGAAAACGCGCGTCAGACCTTCGACCAATCCCAGAGCAAGGCCCGTGATGATGGATCCCATGATCGAGCCCATGCCGCCAATCACCACCACGGCAAACACGACAATGATCAAGTTCGATCCCATCAAAGGTGAAACCTGAATCACCGGCGCCGCCAACACGCCGGCCAAAGCGGCCAGTGCAACCCCAAAGCCATAGGTCAGGGTCACCATTCGCGGCACGTTGATGCCGAAGGCCTCCACCAATTTTGGATTTTCAGTGCCGGCACGCAGGTAGGCACCGAGTCGCGTCTTTTCGATCACGAACCAGGTTACAAAACACACCACCAACGACGCCAGCACAACCCAAGCCCGGTATTTGGGCAGAATCATGAAGCCGAGATTGAACGCCCCGCTCAAGGCCTCAGGCACCGAATACGGCTGCCCCGACACCCCATAGAACGAACGAAATAAGCCTTCAACCATCAAGGTAATGCCGAAGGTGAGCAGCAGCCCGTACAGATGGTCGAGTTTGTACAACCAACGCAGCATGGTCCTTTCTATAACAATGCCGAAAAGCCCGACGAGCATCGGCGCGATGATCAGCATCACCCAATAATTCCACCCAAAGTAATTTAACCCCATCCACGCGAGGAAAGCGCCCATCATGTAGAGCGCACCATGCGAAAAGTTAATAACATTGAGCAAGCCGAAGATCACTGCCAAGCCAAGTGAGAGCATCGCGTAGAACGAGCCGTTGACCAGCCCCAGCAAGAGTTGGCTGAGCATTGCCTGCAAGGGGATGCCGAATATTTCCATATGTCAATATTGAAAATCAGCTGCAGAACGATCGGTGCGACTTCTCTGCACCGCCGAAATTGCCTCCCTACCCCCTGTACTGCGGAGAGGGAGGCAGGACATCAATGGGGGCGTATACCTTGGCGACTTATTTCCACAAGGCACACTTCGATTCGGCCTTGGTTATGTAAGCTTGGTCACCAGGGATGGTCTGCACCACTTTGTAATAGTCCCATGGTCCCTTCGACTCCGACGCTTTCTTCACTTCCATCAAGTACATGTCGTGCACCATGCGGCCATCCGGGCGAATCACGCCGCCCTTAGCAAAGATGTCATTGATCTTGGTCTTCTTCAGTTGCGCCATCACCTTGTCGGCGTCGTCAGAGTTCAATGTCTTGACCGCGTTCAGGTATTGTGTAGTTGCTGAGTAATCTGCGGCCTGCAACATCGACGGCATCTTCTTCATCTTGTCCATGTAGCGTTTCGACCACTTGCGTGTATCGTCATTCAGATCCCAGTACCAGCCATCGGTGAGGTACATGCCTTGCGTCAGATTTAAACCAAGCGAATGCACGTCATTAATGAACATCAAGAGGCCGGCCAGCCGCATCGATTTGGTGATACCGAACTCATTCGCTGCCTTGATGGCATTGATCGTGTCGCCCCCTGCATTGGCTAGGCCAAGGATCTGCGCCTTCGACGCCTGAGCCTGCAGCAAGAATGAGGAAAAATCAGAGGCCGACAGCGGATGCTTAACGCTGCCCAATACTTTGCCGCCGCTCGCCTTCACCACATCCGCCGTATCTTTTTCCAGCGAAGTACCGAACGCATAGTCCGCAGTCAGAAAGAACCAAGTCTTGCCGCCCTGCTTTACGATCGCGCTGCCAGTCCCACGTGCCAGCGCTGCTGTATCGTAGGCATAGTGCACTGTGTAGGGTGTGCATTCTTCATTGGTCAGACGGGATGATCCTGCACCGATAGAGATAAAAGGCTTTTTCTTTTCTGCCGCCACTTTTGCCATCGCCAGATTGGCACCGGAGTTCGTGCCACCGATCAACATGTCTAGGCCTTGTTGATCGAACCATTCCCGCGCCTTGGAAGCAGCGATATCGGCCTTGTTCTGGTGGTCAGCACTGATGAACTCAATTTTTTTACCAGCAACATTGCCACCAAAATCCGCGATTGCCATCTTGATCGCTTCTGCTCCTCCTGGCCCGTCGATATCCGCATACAGACCGGACATGTCGGTAATCATGCCGATTTTCACCACATCGCCTGAAAACTGCGCGAAGGCAGAACCGGTTATACCAAAAGCCAGTGTGGCTGAGACTGCTGCTGCAATTGCGTTCACTTTCATGTCGAGCTCCTGGGATAAACAACATCTTTCCAAAAAGAAACAATTCATACCCCGAGCAGCGAATGCAGCACGGGCATCTTGTTGTCCAGTTCGGATGCAGCAAAGGTCTCGACAATCTGACCGTGCTCCATCACATAAAAGCGGTCCGCCAGCGGCGCAGCAAAGCGGAAATTCTGTTCCACCATCACAATGGTGTAGCCCTTGGCCTTGAGCGTCGTGATCATGCGGGCCAGCGCCTGCACAATGACCGGGGCCAAGCCCTCGGAGATCTCGTCCAACAGCAGCAGCCGCGCGCCGGTACGCAGAATGCGCGCCACTGCCAGCATCTGCTGCTCACCACCCGACAGGCGCGTGCCTTGGCTGGATTTACGTTCCTTCAGATTGGGAAACATCTCGTAGATCTCATCGACGGACATCCCTTTATCGCTGTCCGATACCGAGGGCGGTAGCAGCAAGTTCTCTTCTGCCGACAAGGATGAAAAAATACCCCGCTCTTCGGGGCAATAGCCAACACCGAGATGGGCAATCTTATAAGTGGGCAAACCAATTGCCTCCGTCCCGTTGATCTTGATGGAGCCTTTACGCGTGCCGGTAAGCCCCATCATCGCGCGCAATGTCGTGGTACGCCCTGCCCCATTGCGACCAAGCAAAGTCACTACCTCGCCCCGATTCACGGAAAAATTCACGTCATGCAAAATATGCGACTCGCCGTACCATGCGTGCAAATGCGAAATGTCCAACGCCGTTGCCGAGCCAACCATTCAATGCGCTCCTTCCAGGGCGCCGGTGGCAGTGCCCATATAGGCTTCCATCACTTGCGGATTCTTCGATACTTCTTCATAACGACCCTCGGCCAACACCGCACCACGCTGCAGCACCGAAATGCGATCGCTGATGCCGGCGATCACGCTCATGTTGTGCTCCACCATCAAGATGGTGCGTCCTTCAGAAACCTTCTTGATCAGTTCCGTCACGCGATGCACGTCTTCATGGCCCATGCCCTGCGTCGGTTCATCAAGCAGCATCAGTTCCGGTTCCATCGCCAAGGTCGTCGCAATTTCAAGCGCGCGCTTGCGGCCATACGGCAGGTCGACAGTCCGCGTATCAGCGAAAGTCTCCAGGCCGACTTGTGCTAGTAAGGCCATTGCACGGTCATTAAGCACATCGAGTTTTCTTTTGCTTTGCCAAAAGGAAAACGAATTGCCAAGAGGCCGCTGTAGACCAATGCGCACATTCTCCTGCACAGTCAGATGCGGAAATACAGCGGAAATCTGAAAAGACCGGATGATGCCCTGACGCGCAATCTGCGCTGGCTTGGCTGAGGTGATATCCCGACCATTAAAGAGAATCTGTCCCGAGGTCGGCTCTAGAAACTTGGTTAGTAAATTAAAGCAAGTCGTCTTACCGGCGCCATTAGGGCCGATCAATGCATGAATATGCCCGCGCTGCACTTGCAGGCTGACATTGTTGACGGCAGTGAATCCCTTAAATTCCTTGGTCAGCTGCCGAGTCTCCAACACCACATCCGTCATGGATTCCTCTGTTGACTGGTCACATATAGCGAATCCACAGTACACAGTACGGCCAAGGAGGTGGCAATACGGCAGACAATGCAACTGCTGATTGTTTGGCCTGCATCAATGCCAGAGCCGCATCGATGTCAAACCTGCGAGGATGGTGGGAGGAAATGCGTGGGCGTGCCGCGCACCGCAGGTCCGAGATTGGCCGCGGCCGGCGAGGCCCGTATGCTGATCAGCAAACCGTTCTAGTCACACTTATCAGAAAAGTCGTCTGTGCTCTCTGCGTCGGTAAAGAATCTGGTAGAAAATGCTTTTTCGCGCAGCGCTGCAGTGGATAACATCGCTGGTTCCACCGTCTTCAAACGACCGAGATCGAACCGCTGCAAATGTTGTTGCACAAGCTGGTTAAGTGCCATGGTGGCCTGCATCATCAACAAGTCGGCTGACGACATGCCTTCTTCCGCTTGCGCGGCAGCGACCAGCTCTTCAACACCCGCTTCCTTTTCTGACATCAAACACTGGTAAATGTCGGCCAGCGACACCATGTGTGGCGAACGCGCGCAGACCCAAGTATCTTCATTCTGCTCATGCCGTTTTAGTAAACCACCCGCACTCAAAGTACGCAGCATTTTGCGCAGCGTACGCAATGGGATGTCCATCGACTCCGATAACTCTTGCGCTGTCGGCGGATGTGAAGCATTGCAGATCAGTTGCGTCATAACAGCAAGCGCCTTCGTCAATTGCAAATGCAATGTTGCATTGCCAAGAAAGAAATCTTCGTATTGAGCCATGTGCGCGAACCGGACGAAACAATAGAGCCCCGGGAGGGTATGAAAAACACGGCGCAACCAATGCAATGCACTAGTTGCATAAGGCCATGCATCATACACATAAACTTTCTTCTACGCATGCTGCTGCGCACGAATCTATTCAACAGTCCTCTCTGCGATCATGACGAAGGACACGCCGGTATTGCCGGGAGTAATAGCCGGCATGACCTAAATACTGAGGATGAGGTCATCCTATATTCCGGCGGACTCCCGGCGATCATACTTACTTCGCCACCGGCATCGCAAACTCCGCCCCCTTCGCAATCGAATCGGGCCAACGCTGCATCACAGACTTGTAGCGCGTATAGAAGCGGATCCCCTCCTCGCCATACGCATGCGCATCGCCAAACAACGAACGCTTCCAACCTCCGAAGGAATGCCAAGCCATTGGGACTGGAATCGGCACATTAATGCCAACCATGCCCACTTCAATGCAGCGCGAAAATTCACGCGCGGTGTTGCCGTCCGACGTGAACAACGACACACCATTGCCGAACTCATGCGCATTAATCAGTTCAACCGCAGAAACAAAATCTGGTACACGCACCACGCACAGTACCGGCCCGAAGATTTCTTCCTTATAGATCTTCATGTCTGAGGTGACATGATCGAATAGCGACCCCCCAAGAAAAAAACCGTTTTCGTGTCCCGGCACTTTCAATCCCCGGCCGTCTACCAGCAATTGGGCACCAGAACGCACGCCGTCTTCGATATACGCTTCAATCTTATCCTTATGCTGTGCAGTAACCACCGGTCCCATTTCAGCATCGGCTTCCATGCCGTTCTTCACCTTCAAGGCCTTCACACGCGGAATCAACGCCTCGACCAGCTTATCGGCAACACTGCCCACCGCCACCGCCACCGAAATCGCCATGCAGCGTTCGCCGGCGGAACCATAGGCCGCACCAATTAAGGCATCGACCGCCTGTTCAAGATTGGCATCGGGCATGACCACCAGATGGTTCTTTGCTCCGCCTAGAGCCTGCACGCGCAGCGGGTATGGTCCTTTACGCTTCGTGCCTTCGGTATAAATGTATTCGGCAATCGGCGTTGAGCCGACGAAAGAGATCGCATTCACATGCGGATGGTGCAGCAAGGTATCGACTGCTACTTTATCGCCCTGCACGACATTGAATACCCCATCCGGCAAGCCCGCCTGCTTGAACAGATCCGCCACCATTAAGGAGGGTGACGGATCGCGCTCGGAGGGTTTCAGGATAAAGGTATTTCCCGTCGCAATCGCCATTGGTGCCATCCACATCGGCACCATGAACGGAAAATTGAACGGCGTGATACCCGCGGTAACCCCAAGTGGCTGACGCAGTTGCCAATTGTCGATACCACCACCGATGTTATCGGTGTACTGAGTCTTCAGCAGTTGTGGAATACCGGTGGCGAATTCAACCACTTCCAAACCGCGTACAACTTCCCCCTTGGCATCCGAAAATACCTTGCCATGCTCGCGCGTGATCGCAGCGGCAAGATCGTCATGGTGCTTTTCGATCAGTTCCTTGAACTTCGACAAAATACGCGCCCGCTTCAGCGGTGCCGTCTCTGCCCACGCCGGCGCGGCAGCACGAGCCGTATCAACCGCGGCATTGACTTCCTCAGGGCTCGCGAGCGCCACCTCGGCGCTGACTTCACCGGTAGCCGGGTTGAACACCACCTGCTTGCGGCCACTGGTCGATTCGACAACACGGCCACCAATGTAATGCTGAATACGCTGTTGCATCATAAGTATTCCTTTTATTGCTTGATGATTTTTTCACAGCATATTCCCGATTTATCCCCGAATCCAATGAGTTATTATCAAGTTTGATATAAACAAATCTTATAATGGAGCTTCCCCAGAAAAATACCACTATGGATCTCACCCAACTGCGTGCCTTTGTGACCGTCGCCCGCGAAGGCAACTTGACCCGTGCAGCCGAACGTCTACATCTGACACAACCTGCGGTCAGCCTGCAGATCAAATCGTTACAGAACAGCCTCAATCTGAGCCTATTCACTCGCACGCCAACTGGCATGACCCTGACTGACGACGGCGCCAAGCTGTTGCCCTATGCGGAACGCGTCATGGCGAGCGTCACCGAATTCCGTGAAGGTGTGGCTGCACTACATACGACACTCTCCGGCACGCTTTCCATTGGCACCATTCTTGATCCGGAATTCATCCGTCTCGGCGCCTTTCTGAAACGCTTGGTAGAGGCTTATCCACAACTATCGACACAACTTCAGCACGGAATGTCGGGCTGGGTACAGCAACAAGTGAAAGCAGGCGTACTCGATGTCGGTTATTTCCTCGGTACACCCGGCAAGGAATTCCATCACCAGACGCTGACATCATTCACCTATAACGTGGTCGCCCCACAAGGCTGGAAAAACCGAGTCACCGGCAAAGACTGGCCGGCCTTGGCGAAACTCCCCTGGATCTGGACCCCACCCGAATCGGCCCATCACCAGCTGCTGACCAAAACCTTCGCCCAGTACAAAGTCATGCCGAACAAGGTGGCATTGGTGGATCAAGAGCCTTCGATGCTAGACCTGGTGAAATCCGGCGTCGGCCTGTCGCTGATACGTGAATCAATCGCCTTGCGCGAAGCCCATGCACACGGCCTTGTCATCGCAGACGCCGTCAGTCTATCGACCGAACTTTCCTTCATCGCCCTGGCAAAGCGAAAAAACGAACCGACGATCGCTGCGGTATTTTCATTATTACAAGATGTATGGCATCGCTGACCGCGCCTGTGGGTAATTCACTGAATAACGCGGGGGTAGCTTGGGCATAAACCCCCTTTGTTCTGTGCATGCTTTTTTTATTCACGATTCATCCCATCGCCATACAAGGATTATTCAGCACTTATCCTGCACGCAAAATATTGATTTTATTCAGGTTTACCAGGTTATCCACGAAAAGTGCCCTGTGTTAACACTACTACTATTCGTATATATAACTATTTAAACAAAAACCGGAAAACTTTTTCCGCCCTTGCCCGCCTCTATTTTTTTGAATTTTTGATCGATGTTTTTTCCAAATAGGAAAATAAAAAAATGACAACAAGGTTTTTATCTGCAAGCGTTTTTCAGTAATGAAAAATAGCGTCTGTGGATAACTCTATGGATAGCGGCTTGAGCAGTTGGGGATAACGGCAGGTGATTTCCACAAGCGTTTTTTTGTTCAGAACCTGTCCTTTGACCATACACGCCTTATTCAATGATTTATTCTGAACGTAAACTGTTGATCGAATATAGGTTTACTAAGTTATCCACAGAAGAAGGCTAGTGTTAACAACTACTACTATTCATATATATCAACTACAAAATAAAAACCGGAAAACTTTCACCAGCCTCGATTGCACGAAAAAACCAAGAAGCTATACGCTACGCATCCCCCTATTTCCCAAAAGTTACCCATGTCCTCCTCCTCTATTCTTCGTCTCGGTCTCATCAGTGCGATGCAGCAAGAGCAAGCCGGCTTAATCGAGCACATGCAAGACGCACAAGCCCTCCATTGCGGTATGAGAAATTATTTAATTGGCAACTTATGGGGAGTAAATACCGTTTGCGTGTTGTCTCGGTTAGGAAAAGTTGCAGCAGCGGCAACAGTTGCGACGCTCATTGAACGCTTTGGGGTCTCGCATATCGTGTTTACCGGCGTTGCTGGGGCTGTTGGGAGTCAGCTACAAGTCGGCGATATCGTCGTAGCGGATGCGTTGGTTCAGTATGACATGAATGCCATGCCCCTATTTCCCCGTTTTGAAGTGCCGTTGCTCGGTCAGTCGCATTTTGCGTCGGATAAGACCTTGACCGATGGCTTGGCACAAGCTGCTACCCAGTTCATCGCTAACGATCTGCGACAGACACTGTCATCCGAAGATCTCAACGAATTTCGCTTGAGTAAGCCACAGGTGCACAGAGGATTGATTGCGAGCGGCGATGAGTTCATCGACTCTCGAGCGCGATTAAACGAGCTTAAAGCGGCATTTCCAGCCTTGCTGGCGGTAGAAATGGAGGGGGCTGCGGTTGCGCAGGTCTGTTTTGAATTTGGTGTGCCCTTTGCCGTGATTCGCACGATTTCGGATGGCGCTAATGAAGAGGCGCCTTATGACTTCATGCGATTCATTAACAAAGTGGCATCGCCTTATGCATTTGGCATTGTTAAGCACTTTTGTGGAAAGGTTTGAATAGAGGCAACATATTTTCATTAAAACAATTTTCTGTGCCCATGCTTTTAATGAAATCCAAAAAGAATCTCTATCTACATACCTACTTTCACGTCTACCGGTATGGAAGACAGGAAGGAAACATAGAGCGCTGAAACTTTTCCGGTAACTTGAATCAACGCAGCGTTTCTGTCATTGCAATGACTTTTGTCAATCTGTTAAATCGCAGGCGTCCATGGTACATTGCGGTTCCACGATTGATAACAAATGAAGTTTTCATTGAGGCGGATCCTTAAGCGGGATGACTGTCTCCATGAAGGACCTGGCTCTTACTTTTCCCTACATCTTTTATGAAGGAGGATGCCTTGCTGCGGACCGTTATTATTCCAGCTACTTTTGTAACCGTCGTTCTTGGTGCCTGCACATCGATGCCGCAACAGACTTCTCAGGTTGGGGATGCACGCCCTGAAGTTTGTGCCGCCGTAACTGAGAAAGACATCGCGTCCCTTTTTGACCGTTGGAATAACGCTCTTCAGACTGGCGATCCCACCAAGGTCGTGGCGCAATATGCGCAGCAATCCATCTTGCTTCCTACTCTATCTAACAAACCCAGACTTACACCAGTAGAGAAGGAAGACTACTTCCGGCATTTCCTTGAAAACAAACCGAGTGGCCGGATCGATATGCGTCAGATCAATCTTGGTTGTAACTCGGCAAAGGACGCTGGTTTATACACCTTCACGTTTGCGAAGACTGGCGCTCAAGTGAAAGCGCGCTACACCTATACCTATACCTGGGACGGTAAGGACTGGCTCATTACGAGCCACCACTCATCATTAATGCCAGAAACAAAATAGCGGCTTTTAGCGATACAGATAGGTCACCCGCAGCAACCTCAAATGATAGAGGTTGCTTGCGCCTGACTCAATTTTGTTGTGATGGGCTTAAATGCCGATAAATACTGTATTGCCAGTATTTATCGGCTGGGCGCTTAGGCCCAGTCCAGCCCAAGAGCCGCAGTTCTTTTGCGATGAGCATCATCATGATGCCATGTCCTACCAAAAACACTGAACCATGTTCTTCGGCCAGGTCAATCAAGCGTTCTGTGGCTGCTATTGCTCGAGACTTGGCGTGGGCTAGCGGCTCCGCGTTTTGGGAGAAACCTGAAAACCACGCTAAGCGAAAGCCTACACTCCACATGGCAAGGGGGAGCTTGGGAAAGGGCCAATGAGAATAAGGAAGATCTGCTTCACAAAATGCGGGTTCGATTAAAAACGTTTTTCTCTGCACTAGATATTGCGCAGACTGGATACTCCTCGGTAGCGTGCTGCTGACGACAATTCCAGAAGCGTTCGCCGTGCTTAAGGTATCCGCGGGAACGTCATCAAGAAGGACATCAGCACGATTATAGGCATCAATCCATTCCTTCATTTCACGCGGCGTTATCCATGACTTGTACTGCAGATTCGGCTTTCCATGCCTTGCAAGAACAATTTGCATACAGGTTGCGGTCCAATTTGTTATAAATCACGCATGTAAGACAGTACCTTGAACATGCCGGTAATGTGCTTCTGCCTACCGCAAGGGAAAAGAGGCAGACTGAGAAGTGCGTTGTAGAACGACTGTTTCATATAAGTTCCCAAGTACTTCTCGAATTGCTGCTGCAACGGAAGGCGTATTGACCATGCCGTTCTCATCGAATCCCGCGCCCAGCAAAGGGATCGTAAGAGAAGCGGACTCAATAATGACAGCTGCCATCGTTCTGAGAGTTTCTCGAAGCGCACTATCTGCATGGTAAGCACGCGGAGATGCATTGATGACAGCAACTGGCTTATACGCAAACGGTTCATAACTTACAAGCCAATCGAGAGCATTCTTGATAGTGCCGGTGACACCATGTGCGTACTCTGGGCTAGCAATTAGCAAGGCGTCCGAAGCGGCCACTTGAGAGTGGAGGTGTTTCACTGCCGTTGGAATTTCAAGATCTGGATTGAATAAGGGCAGCTCCCCTAGCCCACCGTACACGGTCACTGTAATCTCCGCTGGTGCCAGCCGGGACGCTGCACGCAGTAAAGCCGAGTTGATGGAAGCGGTCCGAAGGCTTCCCGACAGCGCAAGTATTTTCATAATGTCCAACGAAAGCGCAAAGTGCAAATTTAGCACGCTGCTCTATGAATGTGCGTGTTCTATTCACATGCAGGTATTGGCTTCGCTGCGTTAGTCGTAGTCTGGGTCTATCGCATTTTCATTGCATGACTCAGAAAACAATTAATTGTTTTCGTCTGTGTTGATAACAGCTTGAGAATTTCAGCTATCGCGACATACAAGGTGTTCAACACTACCGATGGGCTTAGCCAAGACGGGTCTTAGAAAATCTGGCCGAATCTCGATAGCTTTAAAGGCAGGTGAGTCTTTCTTAAACCACTGAAATGTTAAAGACTGATTTCCCTCTTGTCCGAAGAAAGGGCCTTCACCCTCTAACATGGTAGAAGACGGTTCTGCGAGAAAGTACATGCCGACTTCATGGTGTTCCTTGCCAGCATAAGTGAAGAAGTTTTCGATGACCCAAACTAAGCGGTGAATCGTAATGGGTAATTTTAGTTCTTCCTGCATTTCACGGTGCAATGCCTCTTCAGCTGTTTCCCCGGGATTGACGCGCCCTCCAGGAAGCGTCCAATAAGAGTCGCCCTCAGCTTTGTGCAGCAATACATTGTCGTCACGCATAAAAACTGCGCCGGCTCGTAGGTGAAAACGATAGCCGTCTTTGTCGAATGAGATCATGTGCTTTAACGTTATTTTGCTCAGAGCAGCACGCGCACGTACTGCTCTTATGCATCTTCTCATGGAAGGATAGTCTTATCTATCCCTTTATCCTCAACTCGATATCTTGTGAGTTTGAAGAGCGTGGCCAAGCTCAACCAGTCCGGAATCGAGCTGATCGGAAGCATAACCACCGTAGACGGTGTACACCTCGGTAACGTGATTACTTCCAATGATTCCACTGTGCTCGATTTGCGTGACGACGTCCCGATAGTCATTGGAACGTTCCATTTCCTCGACGGCTTCCGGCGATGACCAAAGCGTTACCGTCGCACATTGAGCGTCGGACTTTGTGAAGAAGACGGCAAGACAACCAGGCTGACGTTTAAACATGGGCAGCGAGATCGTATTAGCAAAGACTTCTAGTTCCCTGGCTTTGCCAGGTACGAGATCAACTTTCCAAATTCGAAGAAGCATCGTAAGCGACCTGTCTGAAAGGTAGTGAATGTTTCAAAGGCTAGGCAAGGTCTTCGTCTAACGCCATGCTGCGTGTAGAGCTTAGCGCTTGCGTAGCGCATTTTCAATGTCTGAAGCCCCCATCTGAATTGCCCATTCTAGCGGGGTATATCCAAAAGCATCTTTGCGAGATGGGTCAGCGCCCTTCCCTACCAAGTACTCAACAATGTCAAGAAACTGGTATGCAGCGGCGTAATGAAGTGGCGTTTTATCCATCTCCTGCAACGCGTCGATATTTGCACCAGCTTCAACGAGAAGACGGACAGCTCTTAAATTACCCCAAGTACATGCGTAGTGAAGAACCGACTCATCTTCAGCGTCACGCGTGTGTATGTCAATTTTCGGGGGGGTATCAAGCAACGGAAACATGGCCTCCGAAACTTGCAAGAGAAAATCATCCAGATACGCGGCATCGTCGGATTGCGGGGCCCTTGGATTACTCATCGGCAGAGACTCTAATCGGGGCAATTTATTATTCTTGCTGCCCATGGGAATGTCGTTTTTAACAGCTATTTGCTCCAACTGCTCCATCAGGCGATTAAATTTTTTCCCGGAAAATGTATTCTCATTCATGGCGCGAATGTGCTACGTGAGGGACGGAGGAAACGGTATGTATGGGCAGAGGCGGGCCTTTATCCGGCCAAGCTTGCGGCTGCTTGATGCGCCATGCACCAGCGTGCCACTCGCTAGAAAAGTAAGGCAGCGCTCGTATGCATAAAGATGCCAAAGCGGATCATCGGGCTCCGCCTTGGGCGAAGGCCGAACACGAAGCCGGCCACCAAGATCAAAGTCGAAGACCATCTCAGCCGGAAGCGCAACAAGTTGAACGCCGCAGAGGCACTGAGACTGAAGGCGCGCGGCGGCACGACGTAGCTGTGCGCGGGACTGCCTGGCGTGGAACTTGCGCTTATCATCTTCAAAGTACTCCCACTCTCCCATTTCAAACCAGAGAAGAAAGTCGCCTTGGATATAGGCTTGACGACGGCGTTGATGTTCTGACTGACTGTCAGGATTACCTTCGTGAATTCGGACGTGGGGCTTACCAAAACTTAATGACAACCATGTGCCGAATTCGGCCGTGGCTTCCCAGCATGGCCGACCGGCGAGCTGGCCAAAGTAGTCGGTGAATAGCGATTGGGTGTATGTCACGGAGAAGCACCTAACGGGTTATTTCAGCGGATTGTTCGGATGCGACAGCACATGCCACACCTTCGATTTCTTCAATACTGGATATCAACGTCGCGTCGGTGATCGAATGACGCACCACGCACGAGTTGCACCTCTTGCGCTAATACCAGTTCGCATCCGCACTTGAAGTCGAGAATCTTATAGTTCGCTGGATATTTATTCATTTTCTTGAACCACGACAGCACGGTTGCGACGTTGTAAAAGGACTCCCCAACGAGCCGCAGCTTCTCTGGGACAGAGATATCAATGAGCACAATCGCGTACACAACTTCAAGTTGATGAAAGGCCGATGGAACCGCAATGTTATGCTCCTCGCAATAGGCGAGTACGCGTTTGCGCAGGCTTACGTGTCGTTGACCGTCAATGATGCTCATTTGAGAAATCTACTACGTCAGAGTTGATTGTCGAATTAGCCCTCTATTTGCTGGCTGCCTTCATTTCGGCAATAAAATCGGCCTCGATCTTTTGCATTTGTGGCGTAGCTTCAGAAAGCATCTTCTGAACCTCAAGCATGGTTTTCTGCATCAGCACCGGCATTTTTTGGATGACTGCCTGGCCAGCTGGTGTTTTGTAGAAAGCCAGCATGCCGGTAAGTTCTTCTTCGCTAAAAGATTCCTTGTAAAGGCGTACGTACATTGGCTTAAGTTTTTCCCACGCCAGCTCTCCTTGCATGAGAGAGACCATGCGGTTCTGCATATTTGCTATAGCCTGCTTCTGCTTCGCGTTTGGCGTTTTCCCCTTGAGGGACTGTTGTATAGCATTGTTCATTAACGAGTCGAGTTGCGCTCGCATACCGTCAAGAAGATTTTGCGCTTGAGCGACAACGAGCAATTCTTCTATGGTGCTTTCACTTGCTGGTGCTGCCATGGCAATCGTTGAACTAAACGACAGAGCTATTAATGTATTTCTAAGAATATTCATGTGATTCCCTGAATGGCTAACGAACTTATGCAAAAAGTTCGAATTTTCTGATGTGAGATTATTGGAACTTGCTTTTCACTTCCCCCGTGTTGTATACGTATTTCACCTATCTTTTGCTTAGTTCAAAAATTGTCTCCTTGTCGGATGAGTTGGGGCTTCACTGTACTCTTTTTTTGCACTTGATCTGACCGGTGTTACCCGAGCAAGTCGAGAGGTTTGTTAGCGCCTCAGACCCTTCTTTCAGCATCTTTAGCTTCTGTAGCAAGCTGCTCTCAACAGGTGCATATTTGCTCTTATGCGTTACGATTTCCGAGATCCTCCAACTGCCTCTTTCGTTGCTGAGGGAAACGGTCGCTTTTCTTGATGTGCCCGGATAGTTTGTCATTGCTCCCCACTGGCAAACGACTTCCACCCGAGCCTTCAACTTTTCTACTCCGGCTTGGAAGGCGCGGCATGTGCTTGGAAAGTCCCACGAATCAAGAAATAGGCTGTTATCGGGGATAGCAGGATCTGGACCATCAACTTCAGGTAACTCTCGCGCTGCAGTGACTGCGGACGTCGAGTCTTTAAGCGATTTTCTCAGGTTTATGCTTAGCCAGACTTCTTGTGCATGGGTGTCGGTTCCGATATCGGTCTTCGGCTCAAGCAAGTAATCGAAAAAGTGTTGAACTACTGTATGGGCTGCAAGCTGTTGAGGAGGCTCGGAGAGCGCTGTACCGGCAGTGCAAAGGCCCAGGCTGAATGCAAGAATACGAAGAGGACGGGAAGACGGGATCATGGCGTGATTTCGCTGGGAACAATTGTGAGAATTAACAGAGCGGATAAGAGCACTTCGAATAGGCTCGAACTAGGGACCAAGATCAGCGAGTAGTCTTAGGCGGAATGTACACATATTTTTCTTGCTTTCGTTTTTTACGTTTTCGCTCAGGCCAATCGCAACTTCCAACATCACAGCAACTAAGAAAATCACAAACTTTTCCAAAGCTTTTACCGCTTGGTAAATCAAAGCCGTCACAACCAAGATCGCAATCGCCTCGCTCTTTCACATGTGGCCGTCGTCGTGATGGTCTATACCGGCGGTGAGAAACTCCACATAGGTACATACGCTCACGCAGGATAAGGAGCCCCGCGAGAGCACCATGAATCTGGACTGCTCGATAGCCAAGTGCTGAACAACTTGAGCGACCAGTATGGACATGGTACGCACAACAAAATCCTTTATAGGGAGATAAGTAGCGTTGATATGCTCGGATTGCAGCGAGGACGAGACTGCGCATGGATTTTTAGCTCTAATTCTGAAGATGGGCAGCGACATAGGCGCTCGTATTGATCGGAACGATATGCATTGTTTGACGACCTCTAAGGAGACTTGTGAGCCATGAGGTAAATCTTTATTTGTCTTGCAATATCACTGGTCGGCTTTTACTTACAAAGGCGTATTAGATCTTGTCGCCAATTGCCGGCGTGTCGTCGAAAGCTTCAAGCTCATGTTTGCTTTTAATCCAAGATCGAATCTTACCGATACTCCTATTTTTATATTCGGTCCACAAAACTTCCGCCCCATCTGTCAGCTCGTCGTAAATGGGCAAGAGGCTGGTAAGTCCTTCAAATATCCAGCGGCCCTTTCTCTTGCCCACATGATCTTCAAACGCACTTGAATCCAGCAATGCTAGTTTGACTGCTTTTTCATAAGCTGTTTCACGATCATCCGCTTTCAAAATAATCGTATTTTCCCAAGCAAGGCAGCGCTTTGTTTGTGGCGAGTCCTTTTCATCATCCCAGGCTGCACGTATTACATAGCTAGCAATCCACCAGCCATACGGGGAGTGATTTCGATGCGGGATACTATCCTTCATAAATCTAACCAAGTTGTAGGAAAAGGCTCTTTTCCAATTTTCGGCTACAGGGGATTATTGATCTTATTGGTCAGATTTAGCCCGGCCGATTAACGAGCGAAATTAACGGCACTGGCTGCTCCTCACGGAAGTTTGTTCTTGAAGCCATTCGCAACCGTTTGAAAGATACCAGCTCGGCCAGGAGCAAAAGAAAGCTTCGTTTCGCAGAACATACTGACGATCTTTCGAGTCGTCACATAGCCGATAAAACCGAATGTGCTTACTCCAGGGTATTGTCCGACGTAGGATATTTCAACACTTTCTAAATCCCCCATTTGTACAAGCTTTTCATTGTTTATTACGACACTGCGGCCTTTACTTTTATTTTCGGGTAACTCCAGCCAATCTTGATGGGCCTTCTTCCGAAGTGTCAAAACTCTTTCCGCCCACTTTTCTAGCTGCTCAATGGGTATAGCCATGGGTTCGATGGAGAGCGTAATTTTTGTTTCGGTCTGGTCGCTGTAGAGATCTAATTGTTTTTCATCGTCTGTGGGGAGCTGACGCCATTCTCCGGGGAGATAAAAAGCGAATTCGGGATGCTCCCAAACGAAATTCGACGGATTGAAATTGTTCATACTTGAATTTGGAATTTGGTGTGTTAGTTCAGCGTTACCGTAAGCTTCGAACTAATCATCATTCTCAGTTTTCAGTGTTCCCTTGAATGTCATAGCACTTTTCTTTGATGACTAACGATCATAGATACTAGCTGGGATCTCGCCCTCGTCCGTTATCGAGTTTATTTGTATGCGGTCTTTTCTTTTTTGATAAAAAGGACCTGACTTTGCAACAAAACTTTATCACCGCCATGCATGCAAAGATCGGAGCAAGTAATAACAACACTAGGAAGACTATGAACCAAACAATTGACTCTGCATCTGTAGTTGCTAGACCCCAGGAAACCGGATAAAGAAGGGCTACATCACAAAAGAATAAAAACAACCAGCTGAGTACTCCAAACCCTTTCTTCCCTTCTGATATTTTCAAACGTGGTCGATGCACTTCTCTGCGAGACAATATTTCTGTTCCGCTCGCAAATGCAGGGCAACCACAAAAGAGGCAGTTCTCCCGAATTTTCTCATTCGGTTTTTCGCATACATGGCATGTCCAGATGTATTGAGGCATTTAGAGCGTAGGGAACGAGTAAGAGTCTTTCATAGTTTTGCCTTCACCATATACACGACATAACCTACTACTTCTCTTGGAATTGAGTATAGATCTCGCAATTCGAAGAAGCGCGGATGCAAACTGCCGTTCACCTGAACCCCATGGCGCTCAAGAGCCAACGTCGTGCGGGGCACATGAAAGTATTGTGTGGCGACCAAGGCAGTTCGTAGATTCTTCTCCTGCATAAAGTGGGCGGCATTTTTTGCAGTGGCTTCAGTATCGTTCCCCCAATGATCCTGGACAATAGCGGATGAAGAAACACCGTGCTCGACGAGGTATGCAGACATGGAGACGGCTTCATCGAAGCCTTCTTTCCCCTTGCCTCCGCTTACAAAAATCAATGGCGCGTGCTGCTCTTGGAATAACTGAAGTGCCGCATCAAGACGTGCTTGGAGCCGAGGGCTGGGTTTGCCATCCGGCCCTACGGTGTTTCCAGGCACAACGATCAGGTCAGCATTGGAGATGCGGTCATGCATGCCAGCCACGACAATGGCTGTCATGGCTAGCAAAAAAGCCGCGAGGCCGAATATGGCCAATTGTTTTAATCGACGAAACATCATCAGTACTTTAATAACGATCAATCATTTTTCTGAACAATTGGCGCTGATACTCGCTGGCCAGAGGCGGCGATGATCCGGGCCGTACAGTATGCGCAGACCGCAGCGTGTGACGATCCGTGCGAGCAGTTTGCCAGACCGATCGAGTAGCAACGAGTCGTCACCCGAACGCGCTGCTGCTACGCCAGCATCGAACGTTGTGACAGTTTCGTAAACCGGGGGGATCACATAGTGGCCGGACGTGTCGATGAAACCATATTTACCTTGATTGCTGGCGTAAGCCAAACCCTCATGCAGCTGGCCTAGATCAGTGAAGTCGATGTCCGAAATGGCATTTCCCTTGCGGTCAATCCATTTCATACGCCCGTCAGCTTTCACCATCACAGCGCGTCCATCCGAAAACTCCCCTGCGGTGCCGTTCACTGTAAGAGCGATCTGTCCGTCGGCATTGGCAAAACGCGTTTGGGGATAGCCGCGCTTGTCATTGCCGTACTCGATCAACCAGTCCGATGTAAACGGCCAGGACCAATTACCTTTTGGTAGAGCCGTTATCGTCTTGCCATCGGCACCGATCACGACACTAGATTCTGCTAAGTTGCGCACAGCACGGCCGCTTGTCATATTGAACGGTGATCCTGTGCTTACTTCATTCGGCGCGATGCGCCAGTTACCTGATGCATCGAGGTAGCCTTCCTGAGGTGTATTCTGCATGAGCAACCACGATCCAACGCGATCGAATGTGCCTGAACGCTCTCCTGCAATCAGTGTGCCATCGGGTTTAAGCAACCATTCGTGTTGACCCTTGCTTTTCACACTCACCGCATCACCTTTGCTTGATGCGTTAAGACCGGCATGAAAGCCGATCACTTCACGGCCGTTCACGTGCATGATCGCCGCGCGCGTCTCGTCGCTGGCATTCTCATCTACTCGCCAAAGCGTATCGTTGATTTGTTCAATCCGAGGATAACGTGGGGCAATCGTCCATTTTCCTTGTGCATCCAACACACCCCATTGGCGAGCATTCAAGGCGGCGGCAGCGTAGCCGTTGACGAAAGGCTCGATGTCATGCAGAGCGGGCGCCAGGATTGTCGTCTGCTTTGTGAAATCATATAAGCCCCACTGTGCATCGTCCGCAGCAGTTTCCCGGTAGCGAACCATCGTGGGCGAGATCTGTTCCGCCTCAAACACATCAGGCAGGGGGTACTGGTGACCATCGCGGCTAAACACGCTAAGCACACCCTTGCGATAGGCTAATACATGGTCATGTGAAAAACCGCCGATGTTCTCATATTCCGCTGGAAGCACCCAGCGCCCCGTACCGTCGATCAGGCCCCACCCAGCATCGGTGCGCACGCGGAAGCGCCAGTCTGCGGGCTTTTTTGGTAATACCCCCTCACTCGCTTCAGCAACGGCAATCTCCAGCCAATGCGCATCCATTAACACCGTGCCATTCGAAAGCAATAATCCATTGCCTGTTCCATGGTGGTCACCGCAAGCGTGCTGCGTTAGCAAAGCCAGTGGTCGTAATTCGGTAGGTGCCGTGGCTGCTTCGGGCAACACTTCCAGGTCATAATGTTCGAGTGTTAGGCGGGCTTTCTCTGTCAGCAGTGCCCGTCCTTCGGAATCGATCACGTTGAGTAAGTTTGGCTGTGCACTACGCACCCAAAGCAAGCCGTTCTTACTTTCGTATTGGGCGGCACCGCGCGCCCAGCTAGTGATCGCTTTGTTCGACAAAATGCGCCCTGTGGGGGTGATCAAACCGACCACTTGCCGGCGTACGTTGCGCAGCAGAACGAAGCGATCCACCTGCTCGGTGTGTGCGACAGCGGCGTCTAAGGGAATCGGTTTGGCAACTCCTGGAATGTAGGCGATAAGACGACGGCCGGTGCGTCGCAGCACAATGTCGCCCGCCAGATCAAATTCTGAGACTTCTCGTCTACTAAGTTGGGTTACAGTTGCACCGGACGCATCCAATAGATCGACCGGCTGGTCGTAGTCTCGCTCGGCCAGCATGAACGCTTGTCCGAGCGGCGTGATGCTCTGGTAGTGTGAGCCGATCACACGACCATCGAAGGTGATGATGTCCACTTCGCGTTCGCCAATGCCGACAGGCAGCCCTTCACCAACGTTGAGCATGCTGAGCCGCTCATAAACCGGTTTGACTCGCCATTGCCATTCGGCGTCCACGATGCCGTATTTACCGTCTTCTTTGTTGATGGCTACCGCAAGGCCTCGGTCGCCAAAAGAGGAGTCGATAGAAAAGTCTCGAGGCGCTTCTCGCCGTTCACCTTGCAGGGAACGATAGTATGGCCGCTCAATGATCTTAACCCGCGCAGGCACACCCTCGCCCAATACAAGGTTTTCAACCTCTGTTCCGAACAGTTTGCCGACGACTCGGCCATCACGTCCGATTAGCATCTGTTGGCCGTCTTGGGACACGGTGGCCAGTCCAATCTGCACAAAGTCGGATGCGGCATCGAAACGTGGGGCAATCACCCACTGGCCCCGGCGGTCGATATAACCCCACTTGCCGTTCTCTTGCGCAGCGGCCAGTCCGTGATGAAAGTCGGAGACCTCCTCGAAGCGCGGCTCGATTGCCAGCGTGCCATCTGCAGCCAGGAAGCCCCAGCGCAGAGCCTCGCCGTCAGCATGGTCAGCGCGCGGTAGCAAAAGCGCAGCGAGGCCCTCGTGTGGCGTACGTAGACAGGGATCAAACGTAAGTGGTTGGTCTAGCCCAGCTGCTAGCCACGCGGCCTTGTCAGACAGACTTCGTAGCTCGCAAGAACGGTCCTGGGCCCATGAGGTTCCCAGGCCGGCCAGTGCCATGGAGAGTGCCAGGCTGCGCAGTGCTATTCGTGTGACAGGTCGTTTCATGATTATCCCTTCTTGCGTTTGCCTGCGGAGCACGATAGCGCTTCAAGCGGCCAAGTTTGTTTGCCGCTGCCGTCAGTCACCACAATGTGCCCGCAGCGTTGGGCGAAGCTTACATAGGTATCGCCTTTTGGGTCGATAAAGCGCATAACGTTCTTGCTGAACACAAACGCGCGTTCGTCAGAGAAATTGGTTGCCCAGTCGAACTGCGGTGCAATGACAAAACGTCCGGAGCGATCGATGAAGCCTATTGCCCGTCCCGATTTTGCTTCTTGTCGTGCGGTGGCGAGGCCGTTCTTCATTGGGCCAAGCGTATCGAAGCGGGCACCGATGACACGCTTGCCTTGTGCATCGATATAGCCATATTTGTCATTAAGTCTGAAGACGACCAGGCCTTCGCTGGCTGTTTGCTCGTCAATGGCATAGCTGCTTTCAATATGCGTTACTTCACGCCCCTGCAGGTCTAGCAGTTTGGTCACATTCTTCTCACTGTCGTTGACCTCGACCAGGCCTAAGCTGGCCAAGGGGGCGCCATCAATGCCACTCAGCTGTTCCTTGCCTTGAGTATCGACTAGCAAATAACGGTTGCCGTCATACGCCCGGAGCAAACCCTCCGGTTCCGCAAGTCGATCAAGGCTGCTATAACGTGGCTGCAGGCGCCACTCGCCAGCGGTATCGATCAACCCTACACGCTTGTCGGTGTGGAAGGTAATCCAACCATCACCGACCTCCTCGCTTTGAGCGGTCTGAGGCAGGGTTAGAAGGCTGCGTCCTTGGCTATCAATGAGTCCTGCACCACCTGCCACTGGATGCACAAGATAACGGTCCGGCGCAACACGTTTCGGCTTTCCAACGAGATCGCCGTAGAGTTCACGTCCGGTCACTGCGTTGACAAGGCGGTATAGCTCTTCCTTGTAACCACCGCGCATACGTTCGCCGTGGTGTGCCACGACAAACACCGTATCATCGAGGCGCTCGATATCACTGGCGCTCTTTGCCACTGGCTGAATCACCCAGCGTCCAGCGGTATTAATTATGCCCCACTGATCACCCTTACGAGCGAACGCGAATCCATTTTCGAAATTGTTTATATCTTCGAAGCGGGCATCGGTAATCTCACGGCCAGCATGGATATCCCATAGACCCCAACGACGGTCGTTGTCCGTTTCTTGTTCAAAGATGAGTATTCCATTGGTTGTTTCGCGGCGGCTTGCGTCAAAGATACGCTTAGGTATCGCTGGCATTTGTTTGCCCTGTGCATCGATCAACACAGCTTTGCCACGTTCCATTCCGCGAGGCCTGGCCCAGGATAGGCCGTTCTCGAAGCCACGAATGCTTTCATATACTGGTGCTACGACCCACTGCCCTTCTTGGTTGATCGCACCGTACAGTCCATCAGTCGTTTCTGCAATGAGAGGCGCTTCTGTGTCGGAATCGGTGTGCAATTCCTTCCATTGGGCGTTGACAATGATCTTGCCGCTTGGGGTCAGGATGCCTTGGGGTTTTGTGTAGTCTTTGGGATGGAGCGTGGCGATGGGCAAGCGCAGACGCAGCTCCTCGGCCCGTTCCCTATCCCGATAAATCGGATACACGGAATATTGGCGCAGTTGTTTGCTTGTTGCGTCGTCCAGTAAAGCTTTTCCCTCCAAGGAGATGATCTGCGTTAGGTGTTTTTCCTCAGAATCCGGCTCCTTTTGGGACTTGCGAGAGGAGAGTTGTTCCGTGATCCATAGGTAGCCGTCGCGTTTCTCGATTGACGGCTGTGTCGCCGGGAAGCGCTTGATGCGGCCCTCGGTACCAATCAAAAGCACAGCC
>CBHCMF010000045.1:0-24351 GCA_965974465.1 uncultured Noviherbaspirillum sp. | reverse complement strand
CGCATGAGATCAATAATCCGATCGGTTATCTCTTTTCCAACTTCGGCACACTGGAAAAATACATTGGTAACTTGTTTGGCATGATCGCTGCCTATGAGAAAGCGGAGGCAGCGATCGGTGCGCCTGACGTACGTGCAGAAGTCCAGGCCTTGAAGACACGGTTGGAATTGGAATTTCTTAAGGAAGATATTCCATCACTGATGAGCGAGTCTAAGGAAGGTATCGCACGGGTACGGAAAATTGTGCAAGACTTGAAGGATTTTTCGCGCGCGAATACCAACCAAGAATGGGAGTGGGCCAATCTGCATCGGGGAATCGACTCCACGTTGAATATCGTCGCCAACGAAGTCAAATATACGGCCGACGTGATCAAGGAATACGGTGACATTCCCGATATCGAGTGCCTACCGTCACAGATCAACCAGATCGTCATGAACATTGTAGTGAATGCTGCGCATGCAATCGGCGACAGGCGCGGCAAAATCATCATCCGCACCGGCAGTCAGGATGACCAGGTATGGCTTGAAGTCGCGGACAATGGCTGCGGCATCTCGAAAGAAAACATGGCACGGATCTTCGATCCCTTTTTTACGACCAAGCCAGTCGGCAAGGGAACGGGGCTTGGGCTCTCGCTCGTCTACGGCATCGTCAAAAAACATCAGGGGCATATCGATGTCGAGAGCGAGCCGGGGGGCGGCACCACGTTCCGCATCCGATTACCGATCACGCAAACCGCATTGGGAGATAACGATAAAAGTGCTTGAGATCCTGAACAGGTTCTGAGGCAAGACACTTGGCGGACAGCCAAACCGCTCTGGCGCTGGCGCGTTGTCCGTCGACGGTCTGAAAACAAACCATTGATCAGCGTACGTTAGCATCGGAAGACAGGCCCACAATGGCTGAACTCGACGAACAACGGAATCGGCTCACTGTAAAACTGGTCTACTATGGTCCAGCCTTGTCCGGCAAGACAACGAATCTGATCCGTTTGCATGACTTTCTTGCGCCGGAGCGGATCGGCGACATGATGACGCTGGAAACCGAAGGTGACCGAACCTTGTTCTTTGATTTGCTCCCCGTCGGATTTACCGCTCCCTCCGGTTTGTTAGTCAAGTTCAAAGTCTTCACCGTACCCGGCCAAGTGATTCATGACGGCACACGCAAGGCCGTCCTGTCGCGCGCAGATGGCGTAGTCTTTGTAGCCGACTCGCAAAAAGACCAAGCCATCAACAACGCCGTTTCCTTCGAAAACCTGGTTGCCAACACGACGATCCTCGGCATGGACTTCAAGACCTTGCCTCTGGTGGTGCAATTCAATAAACGGGACCTACCCGATATTCTGAGTGAGGAAGAGGTTCGGCGCCGTTGGGTGAGCGCGCCATGGCCGTTATTCTTTGCATCGGCGCTGGAAGGGCCTGGCGTGCTGGAGACGTTCTCTTCATTGCTAGGCGGCGTGTACGACAGTCTGGACCGACAGTGCTCATTGGCCTCGGCGCATGGGCTATCACGCGCAGCATTTATCGCGGCAGTGAAAGGACCGTCATGACGAAGACGCTGGCACAGTTTGACCGCGATATTCCGCTCGCCGATTTGCTGTGTACACTGCCTATTCGCAAATTGGAGAGTATCCTGGCAAGGACCTTGGGTGCCCGTTGGCAGATTCTTGATCTTGATGGCACGTCTTTGCTCGGCCCTGGCATAGACAATACGGTCGAAGTTATCACCCAACCACTGACCGTCGATATCGAGATGATTGGCCGGTTGGCAGTATCGCACGCCCAGCGTGAGCAGGTTGAGATGGCGGCCGCGTGGTTGGAAATGCTGCTGGCCGGTGCCAATCGTTACCAAATGGCTGCAGATCTTCATCTCGAGACCGTCAATGCCGATTACGAAGCCTTACAGCAAAAACATGCAGCGCTTCAGGCATCAGAATCACGGTATCGCGACCTGGCATCTCAACTTGAACGCCGCGTGAAAGCGCAGGTTGATGTTATTGAACGCACCCAACGCCATCTCTACCAAGCCGAAAAAATGGCGTCGGTCGGCAGCCTCGCCGCCGGTATGGCCCATGAGATCAATAATCCCCTCGGTTTCATTCGCAGCAATCTCATCACGGCGGTCGCCTATCTGCAGAAAATGCGCGCAGTGCTGAATGCTTGTCGACACGACGATGCCGCAGAGGTACGAAGGCTCTGGGACCAATACGACATCGATTTTGTCCTGGAGGATTTTTCTGGCCTTCTGAGCGAATCCGGCAGCGGCGCGGACCGGATCGCCCGTATCGTAGCGAATCTGAAGGCATATGCGAGCATCGATATCGCGGATGCCGCACCGATCGATTTGAACGATGCCGTGCATGCCGTAGCGGACATCGTCAGAGACCGCTTGCCGCAAGGCGTCGTTCTGGATCTCGATCTGCAGCCGTTACCGCGCATCCTGTGCGATCAGCGTCGTATCAATCAAGTGCTATTTTCTCTTGTGGAAAATGCGCGGCAGGCACTGGACGGCGGCGGCCGGATTCGCATCACGTCAAGGCGTGTCAATGGAGAGGTCCACCTGTCAGTGAGTGATACCGGCCGCGGGATCGCCCCGGAAATACTGAACCGCATTTTCGATCCATTTTTCACGACACATGACGTCGGCAAAGGGATGGGGCTCGGCCTGACGGTCAGTCGCGATATCGTGAGCGCCTATCAGGGGCGCATCGATGTCGCCACTGCGGTCGGTGCCGGCAGCACCTTCACCGTATGCTTGCCCGTGTCGAGCGAAACGGAACACCACCATCCTCTGCAGCAATCGTCATGAGCTACGCACATCTTTTTACCGGCGATCCTGCCGACACCAGCGGCGTACAAGCTGCCCGCTACCGAATCCTGCTGGTCGATGACGAGCCCCATGTGCTGGCCGCTCTGAAAAGAGTATTCCGCCAAGAGAATTATGACGTGGTGACCTGCGAAGATCCTAGGCAGGCACTAGAACGGTTTGAAAAGGAGTCCTTCCAGGTCATTCTCAGTGATTACATGATGCAAGGGATGAATGGCGGCGAGCTGTTGAAACAGGCGCGGCTCGTCCAACCTGACATGATCCGCATCATGCTGACTGGCCATGCGGACGTCAATGCCGTCGTCAGCGCCATGAAAAGTGGTGCCGTCTACAAGTTCATCCTAAAACCATGGAACGACGACGACCTGCGCGTGACGGTTGCATTGGCGTTGGAACAATACGAGCTGAAGAAAAAAAACAACGCGCTGAAGCATGAAAATCACGTCAAATCAAAAGAGATCGAACAACTCGCGAAATTGAGCTTCACCAACCGCGCCCAACTCGCAATGATGCTGAACAAGCGTGGCGTGCTCAATCATATGCAGGTGCAGGAGCTGATGCGGCTCCAGCAGCAGAAAAAGACCCCGGCAATTAAGCTGATCACCGAGGCAGGATGGGTGACAGAACAAGCGATTCATGCCTTGATCGTCAAAGAGCTACTGGTTCAACAAGTCAGCTTGAATGAATTCACGGTCGATCCCGCAGTTGCCGTTCTGGTGCCGATCAGCCTATGTCAACGGCAACTGATCGTTCCACTTAAGGTCGAAGGAAAACGATTGATGTTGGCCATGGCGGATCCTCTGGATACAGGCCTGATTGACGACCTTCGTTTTGTCACAGGCTTGGACATCATGCCGGTATTGGCCACGATGGCCGCTATCGAAACGAAAGTCGACGAAATTTGCAAAAATGCCGGCATTGTCGACATTACTGATTTGGAGGTCAATCTCGGCACGGTCGACCCCTATGAAGGCATCGAAGTTGTTATTGAAGACGATGACGACATGCTGTCGGTCGACGAGCTGTTGCGCGGCACCGATGCGCCGCCAGCAATCCGGTTGGTCAACTCGATATTGCTAGAAGCGATTCGGCTTGGCGCTTCGGACATCCATTTGCAGCCGCGCGCGAAAAGCATCATCGTGCGCTTGCGGATCGACGGCGTGTTGGTCGACAAGATGCAGATTCCGCACAGCATGTACCAGTCCATCGTGTCTCGTATCAAGGTGATGGCCGAGCTGGATATTTCCGAGCGACGCCGTCCACAGGATGGCCGCATCGCCGTCAAGACCCCCAAGCGGACCGTCGATCTTCGCATCTCGACACTGCCCACGATGAATGGCGAAAAAATCGTGATGCGTGTCCTGGACCGAAATTCAGCGATTCTCAGTCTCTCCGATCTCGGATTCAGTGAACAGGATTTCCTCAAAATCCGCAATGCTAACGACAAACCACAAGGCATCGTGCTGGCCACCGGTCCGACGGGCAGCGGTAAGACAACCACCCTCTATAGTCTGCTACAGAGCAACGCTACCGCTGACAAAAACTACATCACGATCGAAGACCCGGTCGAATATTATCTCGACGCCGCCGGCCAGGTATTGGTACGTGAGAAGATCGGTCTCACCTTTCCCCTGGTGCTGCGCGCTATCCTGAGGCAGGATCCCGATGTCCTGTTGATTGGAGAGATCCGCGATTTCGAAACCGCGGAAGTGGCGTTTCACGCAGCATTGACCGGCCATCAAGTGTTCTCGACCTTGCATACCAACTCGGCGATCGCCACGGTGTCCCGGCTTTACGATTTAGGCCTCAAGCCATTTGTGATTGCCACTGCGGTGGAAGCCGTCATCGCCCAACGCTTGGTCCGGAAAGTGTGCGAACACTGCCGCCAGCCGATGGCCCCGGATAAAGACTTGTTGCAACGCCTCGGCGGACAGTTTGGCGGTGGTGTCAAGGCGGCCTTTAAAGGGGCTGGGTGCCCCGTCTGTTACAACACGGGATACAAAGGACGGGTAGGGCTGTACGAAGTTCTGGTGCCCGACGATCAATTACGTCATTTAATCGCCTCCAACGCGGCCATTACGGAAATCACGCATTACGCGCATAAGATCGGGTTTAAGACTTTGCGCGATGACGCCTTTGATAAAGTGCAAAAAGGATTGACCACACTCGACGAGATATTTCGGGTACTGGGGCCGGAATAGCCTTAACCGCAAGATCGCCGAAACTGAATGGCGCTCATTGCGTTATTCAGAAGACGATAATTTGAACAACATTTTTTAATGTGCCCCTTATTTCCGGTGAGCTTTCGTACATCACGTGTTGTGTAAATTACTGTTTTTGTGGGACGAGGCCTTCTTGTTAGACTATAAGGCTAGCCATTTAGATATATGTGCCATCATCTTCAATTCCAATTTTCTCGCCACTTTTGTAGACGTAAAGAATATGCCCACCCGTAAACAAACTGTTCAATAGCGCGCCCGTTTGAATTGTATAGTCGCAGTTGGGCTGTTCGTCCAATCCAAACTTTTTCAGTGGACAGTTCCCACGCTTCCACATGTTGAGCACCTTCTGCCCAAAGCGCTTCTCGACTTCGGCACACACCTCCGCTTCTTCCAGCGAGGTAGGTACGTATGGGATCGGATTGATATACGGATGCTTCATAGATGTCTAATGCCTCCGTTGAGCGGCACGGGACATGGACGGAGTCGCAAAATGCCGTGGTCGGCTCGCGGTATCCGCCACGAACGCAAAGTTAGGCAGTACTGGCAAATGCAGCCTTGCTGGATTGCTTCCACCAAAAGAGCAGGTTCCGAATAAATTACTTGGCCGGCTGTAATGGATTGTTCGTACCATGGTCCACTATCGAGGCGTTCGCGTATCCATTTCCTAGATCCATGCACGCCAGCTCATAATAACGACCAGCCTCGAACCATCCAGTCACGGCCGGAAATGCATGCTTGTTGAACAAGATACATTTAACGGTAATTTTGTGCTTACCGGGCAGGACCTTTACAACGCTCGGATAGCCGCGGAGCCAATCATCTCCATATGTCTCATCATCGACTTTGCTCAAAAGCGCGCTACCGAACGAGCCTCGGTTTTGTGTGCGAACAAGTGTCGCAACATCGGAGTCCAGTTTTTCTGGGCCTTCATAGGCATTCACATGGCCACCCAGCATTCCTGAGATGCCCACGCACCCGCTTACGAGGAACGATAAAGCGGAAATAGCAAAGACGGTTTTGTACACGAGACTTCCTTCATTTATTGTGTTTCTAACGGCCTATTGACGGGGACTGTGAGGCGGTCCTGTCCAACGATTAAGGTTAGATCGTGATCGCAAAGCGAGCCACGATCTAACCTTAATCGTTATGCATGCGTGCCGCGAACAAGAGTTTCGATAACCCTCTCAACACGACGGACATTGGCAATCGCAAAGAATCCATGCTGATTCTTGCGTCGGTCTCCATCGCTATCCCGATAGTGCTCCGTCTTAAGAATGAGGTCGCCGGAACCGTCTTGATGCTCAGTTCGTTCCAAATTCTCTATGTCAGCGGGGAAATAAGACTTCACAGTGACTGACTTCTCACCTTCGATAGTGATTGCCCGTTGGTTAGTAACAGCATAGACAATTGAATGCGCCTTACGCTTCAACCAGAAGGGCGAACTAAGCCCGCCAATTCCGATTAACAAGAACGGAAGGCCAAATAAAGGGAAATAGCTCCAGCCGCTTTCGAACGTCGGTAGTTGGAATCCTGAAGCACCAGCCATCCAGAATAGCGAGAACGCAGTCCACGGTATGAAGAAGAACCAAAGCTTATAGCCAGACCTCATGTACAGATTTGGGTCCGGCTGCCCCACCCAGACTAGCGACTCCCCCGACTTTAATTCGGCCTGAAGACGCCTCTGCATATCCTGTGGAAGTACTGAAATGTTCGTCATTAGAACTTCCTTATTCATAACGGTTTATTTATACGGGCGGCCGTGTCCGTTATGCATGGAAGGGCGAACGCCGTAAAGCCGCGCCCCGCATGGCTGTTGGCGATTTGCCCGATTTAACAGAAAACATAAAATCCGTGAAAAGGCGACATCTGCACCTGATCTGTGAATGGGTTCAGTGTAGATGCAAACTTGCACAGAAGCAACAAAGTTAGGGCGCATTGTCGCCTGAACGGTAACGCTCCGAACGGAACGCAAATGATCGGAAGTGGCTGAACTGCACCTGTCGAACAGCTTTCGGCCTAGATCAAATCGGGCACTGCTTAGCAGAGAAAATCTGAGCAACTAAACCTCAGCTTGCCGTCGTAACTTCTCCACAGGTCGCTATGCGCCCCACATCAAGGGGCCGCACTCTTCTTACTGCTGCACTGTGCATCTGGTATCGCGCCTCCAACTGAATCGCCCGGTTCATTTGCACAATGCAACTCATTGACTTCTCGCTCCAATGCCTTGAGCCGTTCCTGCTCGGCCCCGAACCACGCTCAATACGGTCATGCCATGCTTAAGTCGATAGAATCCAAAAGAGAAAAGGCAGGCGTTCAGGCCTGCCTTTTTCTGTTCTGCGGATCCGAGCACGTTCCGGCTCCGCATTTCGTACATTAGTATGACCAGAAAATACGCTGCAGCTCCTTGGTATTAGTCGTCTTCGTCAATGCCACGGCAGCCAGGATTTTGGCTTTCTGAGGGTTAAGGTCATGGGCCACGATCCAGTCATATTTGTCGTCAGGCTGTTCGCTGTTGCGGATCACGAAGCCTTCGCCCACACGTGACGAACGGATGATCAGTGTCCCCTTGCTGCGAATCTCCTTCAGAGTATCGACCATGTAGTTAGCGACCGATCCGTTGCCGGTACCAGCATGGATCAATGCCTGGGCGTTGCCGGCGGCCTTCACGACGTCCGGCGACATGCTGCCGGAACCGTAGACGATATTCACGTCCGGCAGTTTATCGATGTTGTCAATGTTGAACTCGGAATTGATAGTATGTGTCTTCACCGGCGCGCGGAACCAGTAGTTCTTGCCCTCGACGACCATGCCCAGAGGGCCCCACTGGCTGGAGAATGCATTGGTCTTGATGTTGATACGCTTGGACACATCACGGCCGGAATCAATCGTGTCGTTCATCACCACCAGCACGCCTTTGCCGGATGCATCCTTGCTGCCCGCGACGACAACGGCGTTGTACAGGTTCAGCATGCCGTCGGCCGACATCGATGTGCCCGGACGCATCGAGCCTACTACCACGATTGGTTTTGCGCTGTGGACCACGAGGTTCAGAAAATAAGCGGTTTCCTCGATCGTGTCGGTCCCGTGGGTGATTACGATGCCGTCGACATCGCTCCGCTTGGACAGCGAGGATACGCGCTTGGCAAGCTCGACCAGTTTTTCGTTGGTAAAGCTTTCGGACGCGATCTGGAATACCTGCTCGCCGCGCACTTCGGCAATATCCTTCAACTCGGGAACGCCGGCGATCAGTTTATCGACCGGGACCTTCGCCGCTTGGTACGTGGCGCTGTTGACCGCACTGGCACCCGCGCCAGCGATCGTGCCCCCGGTAGCCAAGACTACGATCTTCGGTTTGGTCTGGGCCTGCACCGCACCGATTGTCAGCATCGACAGACATACGGCGTACAACACCAGCCATTTCGGTAATAACGCCATTTTTCTCATGTTCACGTTCTCTCTCCAGTAGAATTAAATAACTATTTATTGTCTCCTGCCTTGGCCACCCTGCAACATCGAGCTAGGCTGGCACTGCATATTAATTGAATGCATAGATCCCAAGTCTGGTGAATAAAAGGCATAAAGATAGGCGTTTTAACAGAAAGATTTTTTGCGGTCGTGATAGTTTGCGGTTCTAGTTAAGCACTATGCTGTCAACTGGTTCAGTCACAGTAAGGAAGAAAAGTTCAGAAAATGATCGTGATCGACAGCGAATCAAACGCGAGTCTGTAGAACTGGGATGCTGCGCACGCAACTTGGCCTTCGGTGCAGTCGAGCTGTCCCTTTTTGATCATGTGAATCGCCTTAATGCCGTCAAGGATAATGCGTGCGCAACGGAAAAATTTGTGTCGGCGTTCACTTTATCGAATTCCATTTAACTGAATTTAGACGCCTGCTCAACGGACGAACAATGAGACATGTCTGTGCGCTTGCACTTCCGACTCATTCGTACTCCGATAGCCTACTCGGATAGCCAGGCTTCAGGATCATTCCGTTGAATCGAATATGCCAATCGGGATCGAATATTCGACAAGGGTGAATTTGAAGTCCGCCATCGACAAGTTCTATCGTCAGCGGTAGCAGATCTGGATTTGGCCTTGCCAGCAGTTCGACGGAGTGGCCAGGTGACAAGACAACCTCTTCGCATGTCATCTCTAGGAAAAGTCTCAGTTCGCTGACAGTGTCGTTCCTGAATTTTCCGACGGTTGGGTACTCGGTTGGCTGCATTTGAAGGCGTCTAGCATTCACGGTGCGGAGCGCATGTCGCTCTTGCGGGTGTCTCTCTCGACTACCAAGTTAGAAGACGCGCACTTTAGCGGCGGCCTCTGGACACATTGCTGTTTCGCCCAGCTCAGTAATTCGCGATTTTTAGCCGTCATTTCTTTCCACTCCTGCCACCAGAATTGATCTCCACTTTCCGTCTCCATTCCAGTAAATGGAGGGTTGGCATCCCACAAATTCGCAACGGCGTTCAGTATGCGGATTTTCGACTCTATGAATTTTTCATCCGCTATGCTGCCTTCATGCCGCACAATACGCGAAAGGTGTGCGTTTAGATTGATGTCGATCATCTTGCGGGCATCGGCCAAATTACCCTTTGCAATATAGTGGGCATAGCCGACCTCGTTAAGCAAATTCGTAAGTGCATAGTCCTCCATCTCAGCTTGCATCGGAGGGTTGGTGTGGCGATACCAATATCCGCTTCCGAAGCTCAACGCGGCAATCAGGAAAAAAGTGAACGTAATACCAAGATGTCGTTTCATTATTATCTAACGCCCGATTAATAGGCACGCTTGCGTGTCATAGTTCAATTGCGAGTTAGAGATTGGCCGTCAAACCAACGGCGGACATCGGTGCGCTTAAGCGCAAAGAACAACGCAACGCATACAAACGCCTCAAGCCAATTCCTTACCAACTCGACCGCCTCGATCACAGATGAATACCGAAGCGGCTCTTCCTCGATAAGAGCACTGCCAATAACAAGCAGTGCTGTTACTAAAGTGATTGTTTGGAGCCAGACAAAGGACCAACATGCGCGCCTGAAAAAGGCGACCAAAATGACCAAGAAGAACGCTGTAATGGCGCCAGCAGCAGAGTTCGCACCGACGACCACGTACATTGTGGCGGACTCTGGCTCAGTGAGCTGAACTACCTCAGCAATCAGAAAAGCAATGTCGCCAACGAAGAGAACTCCGAGCGTCCAGCATATAAAGGCGAGATATCGTGGCACTAGCGACCTCTAACGAATATTTGACTGGCTTGACTTGTCCGTTATGCACGGAGAGGCGAGCAGTGGAAAGCTGCGTGCCGCATGGCTATTGGCGATTTGCCCGATTTAACAGGAAACATAAAATCCGTGAAAAGACGACATCTGCACCTGATCTGTGAATGGGCTCAGTGTAGATGCAAATTTGCACGAAGGCAATAAAGTTAGGGCGCATTGTCGCCTGAACGGTAACGCGCCGAACGGAACGCAAATGATCGGAAGTGGCAGAACTGCACCTGCCGAACAGCTTTCCGCCTAGATCAAATCGGGCATTGCTTAGCAGAGAAAATCTGAGCAACTAAACCTCAGCTTGCCGTCGTAAGCACTGCTCACGAATCCGTCAGAGATGGCAAGAACGTCGGTCGCAAAATTCTCATGGCGTACTTCACCGATCAAGCGATTTTCCGCGATGTCCCACACTCTGACGGCGTTATCTTCTCCACAGGTCGCTATACGCCTCACATCAAGGGGCCGCACTCTTCTTACTGCTGCACTATGCATTTGATATCGGGTCTCCAGCTTCCATCCCGAAAAGTCGCGGCGCCAGCATGAAACCTGTCCTGCCATATCACCGGCCAAAATGCTGTCTCCTGATGGCATAACGGCGAGGCTTAGCAAAGGGATAGGACCAGCCAAATCTGCGATGCAATGTAGCGAGCCTAAGTCCCAGATTTTCATATGACCATCCTCCGACACGCTCCCAAGCGCATCGCTACCAAGCATTGCGACTTCCCATACCCAGCTGGAATGACCTACTAATGTTCCCAACAGTCTTCCGCGGTTGTTCCATATTTTGATCAATCCGTCGGCGCCACACGTTGCGATCTTCCCTCCAGGCACAGCGCAAAGGCTGAGAATGGCAGTATCGTGCGCGTGTATGCTGTGCTCACACTCGCCTGTCTTGCAGTCCCAAATTTTCAGGCTTCGGTCCCGCGAAACAGAGGCGAGGCGGTTTTCCTCCAATGCAGCTAGCCCGAGTACAGACTGACGATGTCCTTCGAGCTGGCCACGGTGTTTGCCATCCGGGCCCCACAGGTGAATGAAGGTGTCGCGGCCACCGCTAGCAATGAGGCCGTTCCCGATGGAGGCCAGGGTCCAGATATATCCTTGATGGTAACTCGGCGCCGATGCAACATCGGTCTCGGCAGGAGAGTTGGCAAGCCGATACATCAGGTCGCTTCGCATAATGTGTTTGACCCCTGAGGTCACGAGATCACCGGCATGCCAGATGCGGTGATCAAACAGGATGAGGGTTCCAGCCTGTGGACGGACGCGGCCAATTTCATGTGTGGGCTTTTCGTCAGCGTCGCCACTGGGGCCTGCTGAATAGAAAATCGTATCGCCGCCTTTGAAATCCGTTCCATTGGTGAGGTAGACCATAAAGGTCAGACAAGAACGAAATCCACTTCCCCGGTAGTAGATACCGTCTTGATGGAGATTGAATCGCTGTCCGGGGCGATAGCGGCAAAAGCGGAACCTGGCATTGATTGTGTCGAGACGCCAACGCTGGATTTTTCCCTGAACATCAACTTCCGACCATTCGGTGGGAGCGTATTGCTGGAGGCGCGGAAACAGGTGACCCGCTAAATAGTCATCGTCCAGTACTTGTCGGTCATTGTTTCGGTAGGACGGCGGATAATCGGTTTGCGCGGTCCCGAATCCACGCGTCTCACTTTCCGCAATCAGTGCGGCACATTCTTCAAGCGACAAAAATTTAGGAATCACAGCGCAGAATCCTGCTTCAGCCGGCAAGGGGTAAAAAATGCTTTGATCACTTGCCACGCGTGAACTTGTTGCCATAGTGCCTCCGACCAGGAAATATATAAATTGGTTGACTAACCAAGTTGTGAAAATCCTAGCAGCAAGAACCTATCATCTGCAAGTATAATTTGGTTATTCGACCAAATATATTTGAGCTGTGTTTTAAAGTATGCCCAGAAAACCGAACACCGACACGCGTCGCGCTGAGATTGTTGCCGCTTTGCAAGCCGTTATGGCAAAGCAGGGCTATGAAAAGGCAACGATCCAGTCGATCGGGAAAGAGGCTGGCCTGACCCCAGGTCTCATTCACTACCACTTCAGGAACAAGCAGGAAATCTTGGTTTGCTTAATAAAGTCCTTGGCGGCGTTTGCACAAGACCGATTCGAGCGTGCCTCGCTTGGCGCTAGCAATGCCATGGAACGGCTGGAAAGCTACTTGGAAGCCCGCTTGGCACTTGGTTCGGAGGCTTCCGACGAGGTTGTTTCAGCGTGGGTAATGATTGGTGCCGAAGCCGTCCGACAACAAGAGGTCAGGGAAATTTTCCAGCAAGTGGTCGCTAATGAACTCACCCTCCTGACGGGCTTACTGGTTGACTGCTTAAAGGAGAAGGGCAGAGATATCGCCATGGCAAGCGACCTAGCTGCAGGCTTGCTCGCCATGATGGAGGGAGCGTATCAGCTGTCGAGTGCGGCCCAATCCGTCATGCCGAAAGCTTATGCATTTCGTGCGGCACTCGCTTACGCAAAAGCCGGCATTGGCACCGCGCCGCCTGCTTCACTTCGTCAATAGACATTGAAAACAGAAATGGATAAACCTACCAAAACCTCCTACGCGCCGACAATGCTTACGGCGCTAGGCTTGGTTCTCACCCTATGTATGCCGGTGATCTTTATGATTGCTGTCCTGGGAGAGCGTTTTATTCCGTTCAGTATGGGGTCCATAATATTTGCGCTTATTGTTGGGGTATTTGTGACACCGGCCGGATTGCTCCTTCTGCTCATTCTCTTCGTCATGAAGAGAAAACGGCCAAACAAACCAATACGATGGCGCTCCGCCCTACTGGGGAGTTGCGTTGCTTTAGGCTTAAGCACCATCGCTTGGTTTTGGCGGTTCAGCTTCAGCATGTAAGGAGCCCATCGCGCACGCACCAAGATACTGTTAATCAAGTTGGGTCCTGCGCACCGGTCAATGAGAAGAGGGGGGGCTTTTATTGCCCAAGTTAAAAAAATAATGTTGTCTGCTCTTGAAAAAAAACGAGGGCGCCATCATGTAGGTACATTCCGTCGTTTTTCAAGAAGCAAGCTGTGGAAACCAACACATTAGAAAAGGTGGATATTTCACGCGTTTTGATACAACGTGTTGACGGTTTGCCAACTAAGGCAAGAGTCTCATCCTTGGAAGCTGCCAATGCAGTGCTGGAGCGCTGGGCAGATCATGCGCCTGATTCTGGCTATGACCAATGCGATTTCCAGATCGTTTTTGAAGACGGTTTTCGCTATCAGGGGCATTATCCACTGAAAAAGTCGCAAAAACGCATTTCATTGGCGCGCCATGTCCGCAAGCAATTGACGGCGCTGGCCACAGAAAAATGCGCGAAAAAAAAGCGCATCAAGCCGGATGAGACGCCTAATATCACACCTATCGGAAGCAGTGTGGCCGATTCAGCTCGGATGGCGCTAGATCATTACAACATCTGAGAACCGGACCAGGCCCTGATGCCGTCTTTCTTCGCGCTCCTGATTGCGGAGCGTGATCCTTCTTTGCGCCTCGCGCAACATTCTCATTGGCGCCAGTCTTGTGCAATTTCTTTGGTCGGTTACTGCACTGCGGTTCCGGCATCAATGCAGACGATAAATCCCGCCTAAGTTTGACCGGAGTCGTCTAAGGTCAAACAATCTATATCCCTTTGATGACTATACTGAGCCAAGGTGGCGCGCGTGAGTGACTAACCGCGTGAGGCCGTTCATGCAGACATGCAACGCCTCAGCTGTGCGACGGATGCTTGCATGCCAACAAGCAGATTGAGCGCAAGGAGTGGAAGAGATGACGGCGATTGTGCGCATCGACGACGAGGTCATTGATACCGAGGGCTTCGTTAGGATATTGAAACTTTCAGGACAGTTCGAAGGCTTGGTCGAGCAACTGGTTCGAGACAAAGTCACGGTCCGCGCCGCAAAGAAGTTCGGCATCCGTGTTTCTCCAGAGGAAATTCAGGAAAGAGCAGACCAGTTTCGGCGTGTTCTTGGCTTGCACCGCGCGACCGATATGAATAACTATCTCGACGCGTTAGCAGTAAGCCTGGACGAATTTGAGTCTTTCATTACAGATAGCCTGTATCAAGAAAAGATGATGGGCGAGGTGTGCAGCGACAAGGCGGTAGAAGCCTACTTCAAGCTGAATTCACCCAAGTTTGACAGTATCGAGGTGAGCCACATCGTTCTGGATGCAGAGGGTAAGGCCAAGGAGATGATGTCGGTACTGCGAGATGACCCGGAGTGTTTTGAGGAAATGGCGCGTGAGCATTCGATTGCCGACACGCGCGAGCAGGGCGGTGTTATCGGTAAGGTGCTGCGAGGTTCGCTCAAAACCGATGTGGAAGCCAAAGTATTCAATGCGGCTGTGGGCGATTTGCTCGGGCCGTTTCCATCGCCTGACCGGTCCTTCTTCGAAATCTTCATGGTGAACGCTAAGCATCCGGCTCGACTGGATGAGGAAACCGCTGCGGAGGTACGGCGTCTGCTGCGTGAGGAATGGCTTCTTGCGCGTTCGCAAGAGCATGTGATTGAGGCACGTTAGGCGGCAAGGAGTGCTTCCTTTTTTCTTCTAGGAAAAGGGGCGTTCGGCACATTTTGTGCTTTTAGTCGGCCCGTGCATTCTCATCGTACAGGCGTATTGGCGAAAGCCGGAACCCCGTGATGTATGCAATACCTCATTCATTTGCCCCTTTCCTGACCTGCACATGGACGCTTCACTGAAATCGCAATCGCTTGTCGATTTTTTATCATCGGTAGAAATTCTGTCGCCGTTTACGCCTGAGGAACTTGATCGGCTGGCCGAGCATGCGGAATCCCGCTTTTTCAATTTCGGCGATACCGTGTGTAATGCGGGTGAACCGGCCAATGGCTTGTTTGTTATTAAGTCGGGTTCCGTGCGCGTCTTTACCGAGGAAAACGGCAAGGAAATCAGCATGGGCGTGCGTAAGACCGGCGAGGTATTCGCTGACATCGCCATGCTGCGCGAATATCGGCACGAGTCCTCGGTGCGTGCGTCGGTCAAGACCGAACTGCTCTTCATTCCGCGCGAGGTGATCGAACCGATCGTGACGCGCAATCCCGCTGCTTACGCCTTCGTCACCAGCTATGTCGCGATTAGTTCGGCTGGCGGTTTTGTCACACGGTTGTTCGACTTGCGAGGCAAGGTCAACAAGGAGGAAATGGAGGAATTCATCCGCAGTGTGGGTGTGAAGCGGGTAAGCGCTGGCAAAGAGATCCTCCGACAGGATTCTCGTGATGACCGGCGCTTGTACGTTGTGCGGCATGGTGAAGTACGCATCGTGCGCCATGAGGAAGGCGATGAATATCGGCTGGCGACGCTGCGCCAAGGCGAAATCTTTGGTGAGAAAGCCTGCCTGATGCGCCAGGAACAGTTAGCCTCAGTCATCGCGACCACGGACACGACCTTGCTGGTCATACCGGAAAAGACCATCCACCAGATTCTGGAACGCAACCCCAAGCTGCGTGAAGTACTGGAAGACCGCATCCGAGTGGTGGAAAGAGAACTACACCGTCAGAAGAAACTGGTGGAACGGCGCAAACAGCCAGTCACGCTTGATCTGGAATCCTCACCGGAATTTGGTGAAAAAGTCATCAAGCGTTTCGCCTGGATCGAACAAGCGGAAGAGATGGATTGCGGCGCGGCTTGTCTGGCGATGCTGTGCAAGCATTACGGCATTCCGATGACCTTAGGCAAACTGCGCGAGCTGGCGAACGTCACGACGCAGGGCGCAACGCTTGACAGTTTGGCGCGTGCCGGCGACTCGCTTGGCTTTACGACGCGCGGCGTACAATGCACTTACGATGCATTGCTCGGATTCGAACTGCCATTCATCGTGCATTGGGAGGGATACCACTACGTCGTGGTGTATGGCATATCCAAACGACAGGTGTGGGTGGCGGACCCGGCAGTCGGTTTTCGCAAGATGAGCGTGGAAGAATTCGAACGTGGTTGGAGCGGCACTTGCCTCGTCTTCACCCCAGGGCAGAATCTGGTCAAACTGGCTGCTGCACGATCGCCTTGGGTGCGCTTCGTGGCCTATTTGCAACCCTATCGGAAAATTCTTGCGCATCTGTTCCTGGCGACTTTCGTAATTCAGATGCTCGGTATCGTGCCGCCGCTGATCATCCAGAATATTCTCGACGGCGTCATCGTGCATCACAACGTCGGCTTGCTGCATTTGCTCATCATGGGACTGGTCATTTCCAATGTGTTCACCCAGTTGATGTCGACGATACGGTCCTTCTTGGCGAACTTCATGGTACGCAACATGGACTTCGCGATGATGTCGCAATTTTTCAAACACACGATGTCGTTGCCGTACTCTTTCTTTGCCAAGCGGAAAACCGGCGACGTCCTCGCCCGCTTTCAGGAAAACCAAACGATACGAGCATTCCTGACGGAATCAACAGTCACCACCATGCTGAATCTGCTGATGGTATTCATCTACTTCACGATCATGTTTTTGTATAACGTGAAGATGACACTGGTGTTGATCGCTTTCGTGATCCCAATCATGGCGCTAACCGTGTTGGTGACACCGAGGATCAAGAATTACGCGCGTGAAGCATTTGCCGCTGCGACCGATGCCCAAGCTTTTTTGATGGAGGCCCTCGGCGGTGTGGAAACTGTCAAAGGCATGGGCATCGAGCGCCCAGTCCGACTGAAGTGGGAGAAGAAATATGTGAAATCGCTCGACGTGCAATATCGTGCCCAGCGCTTCAATATTTGGGTATCCCTCGCCAGCCAAGCACTCAATGCCGCCACGACGATTGCAATTCTTTGGGTTGGTGCCAACTTAGTGCTTGCACGCGAACTAAGCATTGGCCAATTGATGGCCTTCAACGCGTTGATGGGCAGCGTGCTAGCACCGTTGATGGGGCTGGTCGGTTTGTGGAGCCGTCTGAACGACGCTGCGGTGGCGATGGAGCGCCTCGGTGATGTGCTCGACATGGAACCAGAGCAGAAGACCGAGGATCTGCCGTCACGTGTTGTATTGCCCGACCTGCAAGGCGAGATTCGGCTTGAAAATCTCTACTTCCGCTATGGTGGCGACGATACGCCTTATGTGCTCGAAAACATCAGCCTGGATATCAAACCTGGTGAGCTCGTCGCCATCGTCGGACGCAGCGGCTCCGGAAAAACGACGCTGGCAAAACTGTTAGTGGGCTTCTATCCGCCCACGGAAGGAAAGATTGTCGTCGATGGCTATGATATGAGCGTGATCGACAAGGAGTACTACCGCGCGCAAGTCGGCTATGTCATGCAAAGCAATCTGCTCTTCTCCGGAACCATCGCAGAGAACATTGCCAGTGGTGATGAGAGCCCGGACCGGCGGCGTATTGAAGAAGTCGCCAAGATGGCGGATGCCCATGCCTTCATTGCGAAGATGCCGCTAGGCTATGAACAGATCGTCGGAGAACGTGGTGTCGGACTTTCCGGTGGTCAGATCCAGCGTTTGTGTATCGCCCGTGCCTTGTATCACGATCCGCGTCTGCTGGTGTTCGACGAAGCGACCTCGGCGCTAGATACCCAATCCGAAAGCAATATCATCAGCAATATGCACGACATTCTCAAGGGACGCACTGCCGTGATCATCGCGCATCGCCTCAGCACCATCATGCGCGCGGACAAGATTCTGGTGTTGTTCGAGGGCGCAATTGTGGAGCAAGGACGACACGAGGAACTGGTGGACAGGCGTGGGATGTACTACCAACTGGTGCAGAAACAATTGAGTGCGGCATGAAACTATTCAACCAAGGACTCCCCGCCGGCTCGACGATATCGTATGCGGGCCTGATCGAAAAAATCGAAATCCTGCGTTCTACCTTGCGTTGGGCGTCGAAATTGGAGCGACCGGATATTGAAAAGCTGTTGCGGCAATCCAATGCGCTGCGCGACGAAGTAATGCAACTGTCGCACAAAGAGCGCTTCGTGCAGGCGGCCAGCGCCGAACCGATGCCGCTGGAGCAATCGCCGGGGCAACGCCGACAAGCTTTGCTGGACCGCAGCTTTGTGTTCGAAGGCATCTTCGGTGACAACCCGAAGTTGCTGGAAGCGTTGGAAATCGCCGAGAAGGCGGCACCCACTGATCTACCTGTGTTGATCGACGGTGAAAGCGGCACCGGCAAGGAGTTGATGGCGAAAGTCATCCATGCCAACGGCGCACGCGCCGACAAGCCCTATATCTCCGTCAACTGTGGGGCGATCCCCGACAATCTGTTGGAGTCCGAACTATTCGGTCATAAGCGGGGCGCTTTCACTGGTGCGTCCACGGACAGAAAAGGCAAGTTCGAAAGTGCCCATAAGGGCACCATCTTCCTCGATGAAATCGGCGAATTGCCATTACCTGGACAGGTGAAGCTGCTGCGTGTGCTGCAATCGCACGAGATTCAACGTGTCGGTTCGGATGAAGTCATCTCCGTTGATACACGTATCGTTGCTGCCACCAACAAAAATCTGCGCCGCCTGATTGAACAGGGCGCCTTCCGCGAAGACTTGTTCTACCGGCTCAGTGTTATTCACGTCACGCTGCCACCGCTGCGCGAACGCAAGGATGAGATTCCTTTGTTATTTGCTTACTTCGGCGACGAGGCGGCAGAAGCGCTGAAGAGAGCACCAATTAAGATGACGCCGAGGCTGCGCGACTTCATGCTGAACTATACGTATCCCGGCAACATCCGCGAGCTGCGTAACCTCATCTATCGCATTTCCTGCCTAGCCAGCGACATGGCCGATATTGAGCATCTGCCTGAAGACATCCGGCCAAAGCCTCCAGTACGAACTGCCCCGGACGGAAGTGCAGCAAGTATTAAGGTCGATGTGTCGACGCTGACTTCCTTGAGCGACGCCAGACGCGCGGCGAGCGATGAGGCGGAGCGGGCATTCCTCGAGCGCGGTCTCAAGGAAGTGGGTGGTACGGTAGCGGAGTTGGCGCGGCGATGCGATATGAACAGATCGCATTTGCAAATGCTACTGAAGAAGCACGGCATCCATTCAAAAGATTTTCGCCGGCAGGCTTCGTCGCAACAGGGAAAAGCAAGCGGGTAGGGGGAAGGCAGAGGCGTACTGTCTACGGTGCTTTGATTTTCATCATTGCAAGATTTCTCTTATAAATCATAGCGCTATGGAACGTTATACCAGCTTATCCACAGAATTGACCACAGCAAATGTGGGCAACTCATAACTCATACATTTTCAGTCCAATCTCTACAAGATGCCTGAGCCCCTTGGCTGCGTGTACTCGTCGTGAATAGAATCCCGCTATTCACGCCTTGCACACTTGTCAGTCAAAAAAATCCATCAATTTTTATCCCGCCGCTTCAGCTTGACGGGCCCACTAGCAGCCGCTTGTCGTGATCGTGATGACAGGCTTGAGCGCAGAGCCCGTACCGCACGTCCCCACACCGGGATCGTATCGATAACTCACCTTACAGTTGGAGGGTGTTGGCGCGTCGGTGTACTCCCAATCTACCGTACGGGTGCTTCCATTCCGTCGAAAAGTGAACTTGCCGTAGGTGAAAGCGTTCGAGGTGTTGTATCCGGTGCCCCAAGCAACATTGGCGCCCTCCAAGGCGTTCCCGATACCATCCCACTGACTGTCCGGATAGCCGCACCAAAGGCGCACCGAAGCCGTGCCGCCGGGATTGTTCGATCCGGTCGGATAACTGCTGGTCGCTAGCGAATTAAATCCTTTGGCGGCCCCGGCCGTGTAAATCATCCCGCTAGTCGTAGAGACCGCGCCATACAGCCCTTGTACCGCCGCCACCCGGGCATCCTTGCCGAAATCAACGAACCGCGGCAGCGCGATGGCAGCCAGAACACCCAGAATGACGATAACGATGACAAGTTCGATCAAGGTAAAGCCATACTGCGAGAACACCTCTTTGCTTGTGGCACATACCTTGCCTTTCACCATGCGCATGCGCACGCCGAGTCGTCTGTCGATGAACCGGATTGTGGGTGCATTCATAGTATTCAAGCCGATGAGATGGAATGAGATGGAATGAGATGGAATGAGATGGAATGAGATGGAATGAGATGAGGCGCAGAATGCTTCAGATTTTAACTGGGATCAATCTGATTTGTTAACTATTGGAAAGTTTTTGCGTTTTCTGGGGGCGCTTGGCATTTTGAGGTTGGGATGCTTTGATTTTCATCATTGAAATATTTCCCTTATAAATCATAGGTCTGTGGAGCGTTATACCAACTTATCCACAGAATTGACCACAGCAAATGTGGGCAACTCGAAGCTTGTATATCCCCCATAGTTTCTTTATTTTATTTTTGCGAAAGGGGGATAGCTATAAAAAGAAATGTCCTGTTCCATCCGGTACGCAGGCCCACCACCGCTGAAGTTTTCATGCGGGTTCCAGGTACGAAGCGTGGTTAATTGAACAAGTAACGTTGCTTTCCTGGTATCGTGGCGGGCATGCCTTGTTTGACATTTATTTAATGTTTTGCCGGCTTGTACCGTAAGCGTCCGCTCTGGGACGTATTGAAATCGAATATGATCAGTGCTAGGTGAGGTCTTTCACAAAGCCTCAACGCGTCGTTGACCGGCACGCTTACGTGTCGGTGTCGAACGACGTTTTAGGGCGCACTCGCCTGCTCGTGCTGCAAGACATTGATTAGCTTACCAATGGGATCCCGGACATAAAAGCGGCGCACACCCCAAGGCTCGCTAGTAGGGCCGTACTCAACAGCTATACCAGCGTCTTTGACCCGCTGTAGCACCTCTGCAAGGTCGTCTACCTCGATTGACAGGTCCGGAACAGGTGTGCCCGATCCGCCCTGACTTGCAAAGCTGACCTGCACCTGCATTTTGACGGTAGAAGCGTAAGTGCGAATCCAGCCATGATCCATGGCGAGGTCTAGCCCGAAGATTCCTCGATAGAACGTATCTACGCTAGCGGGATCGCTGGCAGCAACATTGGCAATAATCCGTTTGACCGTCATCAATCCTCCGAGAACTCGGTTGTGCGCGCTAACGACACGTTAACCAGCATACGACTGGCGCCGCGAAGCGGCAAGCTATCTGTCGCGTGTCTGGGTGGAACATCAAGTTAGAAGCATACCTATGCGCATAGGATTTCAACTTTTGCTCCCTTTGCCCAACCATATTCTTTGATATGGTCGTTTGCAATCTTGCGGACTATGCTGACGTAGTTAGCACACACCGTCGATGATAAATTTACTTCGCCATTGGGAGTGGCCAACACAATGGCAATACTTTCCTCTTTTGAGAATACGACGACGCCGACGTTAACTCGCCTTTCCCATAGGTTCGTAACATCAGCAATTCGCCTAGACAGAGAAAGTTCGAGCCACTCTTTTCTTGTCGGAGTGTATTGAGCATTCCAGTCAGCAGCGCTCTCGGTATTGATAGCCAATACAAGTGCAGTAAACATGAGGATCAAATTGAATCGTCGCATGGTCAATTTTCTTCCATCTAACGCTGCGTTGACCAGCATGCTTGCATGTCGGCGTCGAACAATGTGTTAATTTTCATTAGAAGCCAGAAGTTTTATGTCTTCTTCGTATGCTGCTCCAGCATCCACCCTAGTTATTTCATCTAGCCGAAGTAACAGCCAATGGCGGTCGCGTGAGGTCATAGTCCCAAATTCGTGGAGTACCACGGACCCAACATCAATACTTTTGATCTCGCCAATAAACGTTATCCGGTCGTCCATTCCCTCGGTGTGAACATTAACGTAGCCATACGCCTCGTTCACTGAGTTCAGGACATCAATCAATGTTTCGAGCTGAATTGCGGGAGCAACTGGACGCGTTTGCTTTTTCTCCATCAACTGTTGAATTGATTTCCGTTCGTTTCCCTGCCAGCGAATACGGGAAATGTCATCAATGAACACCACCGCAATTCCGTTTTGCAGACCGCTCTCGCTAACTAAGCTTAGGTAAACAAAATCCTCAGAGTAGTCGGTGACGACACCAGTAAGAGATTCGTCGGTACGGCGGTCACGATAGACGTCAACCAGTTCCTGGGATTGCTTCAAAGCTTTTAATGTATCGAGCTGGACCGTCATGTCGGCCTCGTAAAATTAACGCAACGCTGACCTGGGCCGGTAGGCCTCGGTGTCGAGCAACAAGTTAAATTTCTTTTCCATATCATTCAGGTCTCATAAAAATACTGTTCAGCGCTGGCACAAAGTGTTTTCACCAGTCGTGGGAAACGGTCCCAATCTTCCTTGTATGGGTTCGGAACAGAGTTGTACGCAGCCTCTACTTGTTCATACCCATCCGGAGTTAGCTCCAATTGTGTGAGCATCGCACGTAGCGCGTTTGCTTCCTCAGGCATCCCAATCTGCTCGTAGCAGTTGGCCACATTTCGGACGCAGTCAACACCGGAATTATCCGTTCCTGTACAAAAGCCTTCACCGGCACGACTGCCTTCCCACTCGAAGATCCAGTACACAATTGAATAACCTACTGGCAGCGGTGACAAAAAATCTTCTACGTCTTTTACGTCCAATTCAAATGCCAACTGCCACATTCCTTCCTCGGCGATCTCAAGATCTTCAGTTTCCCAGAATGGGAACTCTGCTCCAGCAGACTTTGAAGCCTCTTTGATCATTGGAACAACTGACTCTGGAATGGATGGCATAGGATGAATAAATTTAACGTCCTATTGACCGGCACGCGAGCGTGTCGGCGTCGAATTTCAAGTTGGATAGCGGCGCCAGAAACTCTCTGACATACTCGGCGCACTTCGGCCGAAAGCGCGGAATTTCTTGGCGAATTAATTCTATTGCAGCGTCGCTATCGTGACAGTCTCCGATAAGGTGTTCAAGATGATATCCAAGAGAGACTTCTGGAAGACCAAGACTTTCGCCCATTGCGTGTCGTAAGGCCCAGTCGGCAAACTTCAAGCACGAGGATGACGAGGCAAGATCAATTGCCATTACTCGAAATGAAAACTCGGCACAATAATCGAGCTTCGTTGGACGCGCCGGAAACTCATACTCGGCTCGTCTCAAACACTTTTCAGGCCCATCGAGAGACAAGTCCATGAGTTCCTGCGAAGGTTCGTCAATTTTGAGCAATTCTTCGTCGGCCCAGCCAATAACCTCCTCACTTGAGACAAGGTCCAATTCCCATAACGTAAGAAGGCGCTTTATTGACTCCATTTCATGCAATCCAACGCTGCATTGACGGGCGCCCACAGGCGTCACCGTCGAATGGAAAGTTAAAAGTCTTTTTCATAGGTCCCGACACCTTTGAAGATTGCAGCCAACGATTCATCGATCTGTGTCAGTCGCTCAGCTGAAGCCTCAAAATCAATTACGTATTCCGTTTCCCCATCAAGTTTTGCAGCAACTGATGGGGGAATCGTAACGAGCAAACGGTTAGATGACAGACTCGCAAAAAGCTCGTCCGTCCGAGAATTCACTTGATCTATAACGATAATCTCAATGTCTTGCTCGTCAGGATACCTTGTTAAAGAGAAAAAATACCCTTGCTCTGACTTACAGAGGATGTGGGCCATATCGCCGTAATCTTCATCTTTCGGTGATCCCCCCAGGTTATTGGTACGGAAACGCATGACTTTTTAACGTAAAGCTGCCCCACGCAACGCGGGGGTGTCGAGCGACAAGTTATATTTCTTAATCTTCATAATACTCACCGCCTGGGAAACACTTGATGCAGGAATCGAGGCCCGCATAAATAGTCCAATCTCTGAGAACTCCGTCTTTTCCCACCGTACCAATGCCAAATTCCTCTTCCACATCATCAAAGAGAATGACTTCATCGCCTCGGCGGGCGACCACGCCTATCTGCTCCAAGCCATAATCTTCGGAACGAATGCAATTCACGGCTTCAGGTTCAATCTTGAATCGATCCCATCTAGCCAGAAAATCTGGATCAATCAGATTCACTTCAGAAGCAAGGTCATGTGTGAGGCGTTCTAGATCAATCATCTTTGTCTGCAACATAACGCAGAGCTAAGCCGCGAGCAGAGGTAGCGCGAAGCGCCGCCGTAGCGAGTC